>JACSRF010000655.1 GCA_014879875.1 Anaerolinea sp. | reverse complement strand
CCGCCGCAGGCAGCGCCGACGGCCGTCTCCTGACTATCACCGGCATGGGTGGCGTCGGCAAAACACGCCTGGCCCTGGAAGCGGCGCGCCTGGCTCAGGGGCAGTTTGCCGCGGGCGCGGTCTTTGTGCCCCTGGCCCAGGCGCGGTCGGGAGCAGAGGCGCTCACGGCCGTTGCCCACGCCACCCGCTGCCCCCTCCACGCCGATACCCCTTCCTGGGAACAATTGCATGACCACCTGCGCCCGCGCCATCTGCTGCTGCTGCTGGACAACCTGGAACAATTGGCGGGAGACGTGGCCTGGTTGGAACACCTGCTGCTGGCTGCCCCGTCCATCATTTGCCTGGCTACCTCGCGTACCCCCCTGCACCTGCCCGGCGAATGGGTCATTCCCCTGGACCCCATGCCCTACCCGGCCACAGATGATGATCCCCAGGCCGCGACCTATGCGGCGGTGCAATTTTTCGCCCACTGCGCCCGGCGCGCGCAGCCCCACTTCTCATTGACGGCGAACCTGGCGGCGGTGGCGCGCATTTGCCGCCTGGTGGCCGGGCTGCCATTGGCGCTGGAACTGGCGGCCATGTGGGCGCGCTCCCTGCCTTGCGCGCAAATCGCCGCCGCATTGGCGCAGGGGTCTGCCTGCCTGTCGCGCACGGTGGCTGATACGGATGACGACGGCCGTCATCTTGACGGCCGTCAACACAGCATCCACAACACGCTGGCCTGGTCGTGGAAGCTGCTGCCGCTGGCCGCGCAGACAGCGCTGGCGCAGTTGGCCCTCATCCACGGCTCCTTCACCCTGGCAGCCGCGGGCGCTGGTGCAGCGCAGGCCGTCACCGGCGCTGACCCGTTGACACTGGCGGTCCTGGTGGAACACTCATTGGTGCAGGTAGGGGGCGACGGCCGTTACCACCTGCACGAACTTGTCCGCCACTTTGCCGCCGCCCGACTGGCGGAACAGCCAGAGGCCGCACAACAGGCGGGCGAACGGCACAGCGCCTGGTATCTGGCCTTCTTGCGGCAGCACGCCGCCGCGCTGGCCGGCGGCGCGCAAGGGGACGCCGTGCGTGAACTGGTTGGCGAGCTAGACAACGTGCGCGCCGCCTGGCAGTGGGCGGCGCAAAATGATCGGGACGCTGTAGCTGGAGCGATGCAGCCGTTGTTCCTTTTTTACAAAATCCGGGGGTTGTTTGCCGAGGGCGCGGCCGATTTTCACCTGGCGCTCACCGGCGGCCGCGCCGTTGGGGCCTTGCAGACGCGCCTGCAAGTGCGCCTGGCTTTCTTCTACCAGCAGGTGGGGCGTCTGGCGGAAGCCTTGTCGCTGCTGCAAGAGAGTCTGGACATTTGTCAACGAGAGGGGTGGGGGGCGGAAACGGCCGTCATCCACCAAACCCATGGCGACATGGCCTGGAAACAGGGGGCGTCGGCCGCCGCCGCCACTCATTACCGCGCCAGCGCGCGCGCCTACCGCCAGGCCGGTGACCACCCAGGCACGGCAAACGCCCTCAGCAGCCTCAGCAACGCTCTCTTTGACCTGGGGCAAACGGGCGCGGCGGCCGCTTACGCGCAGAAAAGTTTGCGCCTGCGCCGCGAGTTGGGAGATTGGTGGGGCGTGGCTGCCAGCCTCAACAACCTGAGCCACATCGCCGAAGCGCAGGGGAATTATGCGCAGGCGACGTCACTCCTACAGGAAGGGATGACCGCTGCCCGACACGCCGGCGCGGCCTGGCTGCAAGCGGTGCTGCGCCGTAACCAGACGTATATACAGACGCTCCACGTTGTGGGCAATGGGGAGTGGTGACGGCCGTTTGCGCTCAGGATGGGGGTGGGGGCGTCGGCCAGGTGGGGGTTAGTGACGGCCGTTTGGCTGTCTTTAACGGTGACAATGTGGGCAGCAGCGCCGCATCCAACACCTCGCTGACACGGTTCACAAACACGAACTGTAAATCCTGGCGCAGCTTCTTGGGAATGGCTGCCAGGTCATTCTTGTTCTTTTGCGGCAGAATAAACGTCGTAATGCCCGCCCGCCGCGCCGCCAGCGCCTTTTCACGCACGCCGCCCACGGGCAGCACACGGCCGCGCAGCGTAATCTCCCCGGTCATGCTCACGTCGCGGCGGATGGGGCGATTGGTGAACGCCGAAATCAACGCCGTCGCCATGGCCACCCCTGCGGAAGGGCCATCCTTCGGCACAGCCCCTTCCGGCACGTGAATGTGAATATCCTTTTTCTCAAAAAGATCCTCGTCAATGCCCAACGTCTCGCACTGGCTGCGCGTAAACGTCAGCGCCGCCTGGGCGCTTTCCTGCATCACCTCGCCCAACTGCCCGGTTAACGTCAGCCCCCCTTTGCCGGGCATCAGGTTCACCTCAATGAACATAATATCGCCCCCGCTCATTGTCCAGGCGGCGCCGGTCGCCACGCCAATTTCATCGTGGTCTTGCAGCATCTCCTGCGAAAAGCGTGGCGGTCCCAATAACTCGATCACTTTGCGCGTAGTAATGCGGCGTGGAGGCTTCCGTTCTTCCGCCACGATGCGCGCTACTTTACGGCAAATGCCCGCCACTTCCCGTTCCAGATTGCGCACGCCAGCTTCCCGCGTGTAATTGCGGATAATCTCTTTGAGTGCATCTTCCTCAAAGCGTAATCCGGTTTCTGCCAGACCATGCTGTTCAAGCTGGCGCGGAACCAGAAAGCGATTACAGATTTCCAGCTTTTCTTCTTCCAGATAGCCGGAAAACTCAATCACTTCCATGCGATCCTGTAACGCCGACGGGATGGAGTCCAAAATGTTGGCCGTTGTGATGAACATAACCCGCGACAAATCGAAGTCGAGGTCCAGGTAATGGTCGGCAAAGGTGTTGTTTTGCTCCGGGTCGAGCACTTCCAGCAGCGCGGCCGCCGGGTCCCCGTGAAAATCATTGGTCAGCTTATCTACTTCATCGAGCATAAAGAGCGGGTTGCGCGTGCCGACGCGGCGCATGGCCTGAATAATGCGCCCCGGCAGCGCGCCGATGTAGGTGCGGCGATGGCCGCGAATTTCCGCCTCGTCGCGCACGCCGCCCAGGCTGATGCGAATGAATTCCCGTCCTAGAGCGCGGGCAATGGATTGGCCGATAGAAGTCTTGCCCGTTCCCGGCGGGCCAACAAAGCAGAGGATGGGGCTGCGCATCTTGTCGGCGGCAATTTTCTTGACGGCGATATATTCTAAAATACGCTCTTTGGTCTTTTCCAGGCCATAATGGTCCGCTTCCAGCACCGCCTCGGCATGAGTCACGTTCAGGTTGTCGTTTGACTCTTCCATCCAGGGCAGGGCGAGCAGCCAATCCATGTAGGTGCGAATGATGCCAATTTCCGGCGACATGGGGGGCATGGCCTTCAACCGCGCCAATTCTTTGTCTATTTTGGCGCGCGCGTCGTCGGGGAGGAGCTTTTGGGCAACGGCCGCTTCCAGTTCCTGCAAATCCTGGGTAAAGACGTCCATTTCGCCCAACTCGCCCTGGATGACGCGCATTTGCTCGCGTAGGAAATGTTCCCGGTGCGATTTTTCCACTTCTTGCTGCACCTGATGTTGAATCTGGCCTTCCAGTTCCAACATTTCCAGCTCTTTCGCCAGGGCAAAACTGATCTTTTGCAGCCGTTTGATGGGGTCCATAATACTGAGAACGTCTTGCCGCACTTCCAGGGGCAGCGCGATAGTCGAGGCGACAAAATCGGCCAGCCAACCAGGTTCATCAATATTGATGGCAAAGGCATAGGCGTCTTCGGGCAGACTGCGATTCAGGGTGACGACCTTTTCAAAGAGGGTGAGAACGGCGCGCATGAGGGGTTCAGTCGTTTCTTCCCAGCCATCCGCTTCGTAGATGGGGCGGGCGCGCACGCGAATGTAAGGCGTCCACTGGGTGAATTCGAGGATTTCGACGCGCCGTCGCCCCTGGGCAAGGACGCTTGTGCTGCTGTCGGGCATACGCAGCACGCGCCCAATGGTGATTTGTGTGCCGATGGGGAAAATGTCGTCCTCTTCGGGGTCGAGTACGTCGCTGTCGATCTGTGAGGCGACGATCAGGGTTTCTTCGTTATTAACGGCCGCGCGAATCGCCGCCAGGGAGCGTTCACGTCCAATGAAAAGCGGCATGACCATTTGCGGGAAGAGCACCACGTCCCGCAAAGGCAGGAAGGGGCAGTCAACGATGCCGTCTTCACTGTCCAGCTCTTCGATGTTGAATTCGTCGGTGTCAAAGATGCCCAGCAAATCGGGGTATTGGGTTAAATCGAAATCGTCTTGATCCATCTCTAGCTTTTGGTTATTCCTGCGCGATAGTCGCTTCATTGTGCCTGCCTTGTCATGGTTGCATCAGTTGTGATTGTAGAGTGTCCCACTGATTTAGCAAGTCGCCAACGATGAAAATGGAGCCGGTGATGCAGATGAGGTCATGCGGGCCGGCCGTTTCCCAGGCATGGCGCACGGCCGTTGCCACGTTGACGGCCGTTTCCACCTGATCATACCCTAAAGTTGTCGCCACTTGCAGCAATTCCGCGGGGGTGGCGGCGCGGGGGTGCGTGGATTGGGTGGCAATGACGCGATCCGCCAGGTCGAACAGGTGGTGCATCATGCCCATGGCGTCCTTGTCGGCGCTGATGCCGAAAATGAGATGCAGCCGGTCATACGTGTATTCATCGCGTAATGCCTGGCGCAGTTTGGCGGCGGAATCTTCGTTGTGGGCGCAGTCAGCTAAAATCGTTGGGGCGTTGGCGGCTTCGTGTAGAATTTGCAAACGGCCGTGCCAGACCACCGTCGCCATCCCTTCAACAATGGCTGCCTCGGTTAACGTGGGGAAATGAGGCTGTACCGTTTGTAAGGCGGCCAGGGCGACGGCGGCGTTTTCCTGTTGATGCGCGCCGGCCAATGCCAACCGTAACCGCCAGATCGCCTCTGACTGCTGTGGCGTTTGCGGCCGCGTTACCTCAATTTCCTGCCCGTGTGGGCCGTGCCACAAGGGAGTATAGGTATAATCGCGCCCCACCACACACAGCGGCGCATTTCGTTCTTGCGCAATTTGCTCCAGGCGCGTCAGGGCTGCTGGCGCTTGCGGCGCCGTTACCACGGGAATGCCAGGTTTGATGATGCCCCCCTTTTCATAAGCAATTTCGCTTAATGTGTTGCCCAAAAAATAGGTGTGGTCCAGGCTGAGGCTGGTGATCACCGACACCAGTGGGGCGAGGACGTTGGTCGCATCCAGCCGCCCTCCCAGACCCACTTCCACCACGGCCACGTCCACCCCCTGTTCGGCAAAATAGAGAAAGGCGACGGCCGTCATGATTTCAAACCACGTAATGCCGGGCACAACGGTTTCGGCATGGCGAATCCGGTTCATCATGCGCACAAAAGCGGGTTTGTCAATTAACCCCTCGTCGTCGGTTGGCGTGAGAATGCGCACCCGTTCGCGGAAATCAACCATGTGTGGCGACGTGTACAGGCCGACTTTTAGCCCGGCCGCGCGCAAAGCAGACGCACACATGGCGGCCACCGAACCTTTACCCTTCGTACCGGCAATGTGGATCGCGGGAAATTGTTCATGAGGCGCTTGCAGCGCATCCATCAACCGTCGCGGTCGCGTCTGGTCCAGTTTATTTGCGGCATAGCGATCCAGCCGTTTTTGCTCCAGGTCAATGGCGCCATATAAATAGTCCAGGGCTTCTTCGTAAGCATCATGAGTGTCTTGTGTGTTCACTGATTTTGTTAGAGACGCAGGGCGTTTCCTCTGTCAATGGCGCGCGGACAGGCTCCATTGTCTATGAAATCGCCCTGCAAATCTGTGTCCTGATTTAATAGTTTAAGGGGGGATTTTAGCTGAATAAGGGGAAAAGAAAAACGCCAGCCTGTGAGATGAATTCATGGGCTGGCAGGTAAAATGCGGATTCGGTCGGTTTGACAACGGATTGGCAGGATTTACGGATTCTGGTCTACGATTATCCGCAAATCCTATAAATCTGTGTCTCTTGACCGTCAGGCAGTTTCTTTAATACTGTGGCAGCGCATGCTCCACTTCTGCAGCCCAACGATTAATGCCACCGGTCAAGTTCAACAACTTCTTAAACCCATGCTGCTGCAAGGTGCGAATGGCATCGGCGCTGCGTGCGCCACTGCGGCAGTAAACCACCGTCTCTGTGGCCGTATCCAGTTCGCCCATTTGCTCCAACACTTTATTTTTAGGGATCAGTGTTGCTCCTAGATGCCCCAGATTGGCAATGTCCCACTCGTGCGGCTCGCGCACGTCTACCAGGCGCAGCCGGTCGCCACGCTGCAAACGAGCGTGCAGTTCTTGAGGCGTAATGGTGGGTACGGTTTCCCCGGCAACGGCCGTCTGGTACAAACTATGGTCGTGCGCCGGAACCCCACAAAACTGTTCATAATCAATCAGTTCTGTCACGGTTGGGTTTTCACCACAAACGGGACAGTCCGGGTTTTTGCGCAGATAGACCTCTTCCATCGTCATGGTCAGCGCATCATAAAGCAGCAAACGGCCGATCAGCGAATCGCCAATGCCCAGGATAAGTTTGATCGCCTCCGTCGCCTGAATGGCGCCAATGACGCCGGGCAAAATGCCGAGCACGCCCCCCTCGGCGCAGCTCGGAACCAACCCTGGCGGCGGCGGTTCCGGGAAGAGGCAGCGGTAGCACGGCCCCTCTTTGGCGTAAAACACCGAAGCCTGCCCATCAAAGCGGTAAATGCTGCCATAGACGTTTGGTTTGCCCAACAGCACACAAGCGTCGTTTGTCAGGTAACGGGTGGGGAAGTTGTCTGTGCCATCAATCACAATATCATACGGCGCGAAGATTTCCAGCGCATTGGCCGAGGTCAGCGGGACTTCGTAGGTGTCTACCTGCACGTGTGGGTTGATGTCCAGGATGCGCGCTTTGGCGCTATCTAGCTTCAAACGGCCGACATCTTTGGTGCCATGAATAATCTGGCGCTGTAAGTTGGTGTAATCCACCACGTCGTAATCCACCAGGCCAAGCCGACCAATACCGGCCGCCGCCAGGTACATCGCCAGAGGAGACCCCAGCCCACCGGCGCCAATGAGCAGCACGCTGGCCGCCTTCAGTTTTTTCTGTCCGGCGACGCCCACCTCTGGCATGATCAGGTGGCGGCTGTAACGCTGCACTTCTTCATGGGATAATTGCACCGGGGCAACGGCCGTTGGGGCAACGGCCGTCGCCCCGACGGCCGTCGGGTTCAGCATTGATTGGTTATTCATATTCATCTTGATAATCGTTCCAATTGTTGGATCAGCTTCTGGGTGTGGGTCAGACCATAGTTGATCTGGCGTACATGACCCATGTTGTCCATGACAAGGATGGTGGGGAGAGTAAAGACGCCAAATTGCGCGGCCGTTTCCGGTTCCGCATCGGCATCAATTTTACGAATTATCACACGGCCGTTCCACCGTTCCACCACTTGATCCAGATAACGCGCCTGCGTCGGGCAGGCCGCACAGCCATCACGGCGAAAATAAAGGAGGGTTGGCAGTCCGGGAACGGCCGTTTCTGCCACCTGCGCCACTCGCGCCACTCGATTCAAGCGCCAGACATGGCTTTGCCGCGCCAGCGCAAAAACGAGCGCGCCCAACACAACCAAAACGCCTGTTAACAACACTCTTTCGACAATCATGGCGTCACGCAATGGGGCGGCGGGTAAAACCGGGCACACCCAACCTGGTTAACTGGTAATAGACAAAACAACCGGCGCAAAAACCGAGAAACAGGTTTAAGGCGGCCAGGGCGATGACCACCCAGATCAACGTCCAGCCGATCATTCCCTGCCCGCTCAGCAAAGCGGCCACGGCCAGCGCGACGACAACCCCGCCAAACCCTTGCGCAAAACGGTGGGGTTCGGGGTTGTCTACGATCACGTCCGGCTTAACCAGCCCGGCTGGCCGCAGCAGGTGTTGGTAAATTCGCTTAAATAGAGCCAGGGCGGGAACGGCCGTGCCCAACAACATCACCCCACCGACCAACGCCGCCAGCCAAACCGCGTTCAGCACATAAGCCAGCAGCAGCAGCCCAATGATAAATGCCTGATTCACTTTCAGCGCAGATGTATCTACCTGCCGTTCATTCATCGTAACCTCCGGCAATAGAGGGAATAATCAGCAGCGTATCGGCTGCCGTCAGCGGCGTTGCCAGACCTTGTAACTCGGCGATGTGTTGCTTGTTCAGATATAGGTTGACAAAGCTGCGCAGTTCTTCCCCATCAAACAAATGTTGTTGCAGTTCAGGGTACTGCGCTTTTAAGTCTGCCAATGCCGCGGACACAGTGTCCCCGGCTGCCTCGACGCTGCTGCTGCCCCCGACATACGGCCGTAACGGGGCAGGAATACGAATGGTTGTCATCGTCACCTCCAATTCTCAATACCTTCTTCAACAAATCCTGACCGGTCCGGCGCTAATTGCCAGGAGCGGCTGTCAAGCGGACGCCCCTGACGCACCTCTGTGATCAGGTAAGAAAAACCGGGCCAACTGGCCCATGCCAGGTCGCGCGGCGAAGCGATGGGCAGATGGTCGGGGTGGCTGTGGAAAATGCCGATAATGTCCAATCCATCGGCCAATGCCGCCAATTCCGCGTCACGCCAATCATTGGGGTCAATGCGAAAACGCACGCGCCTTTCTGCTTCCTCCGGCCATGTGTTGCGCAGGGGGTGAACGGCCAGGGCTTGATTACGGCCGTTTTCCACCACCCCCAACAGCAAACCACATCCTTCATATGGGTACGACGCCGCGGCGTGCGCCTTAATTTGCGCGTGCAGGTGTTCAGGCAACTGTAACATTGGTTACGCCGTCCAAAACTTTTCGCTCAGGTACTTAAACCCGCCATCGGGCAGCACCGTCACGACTACTCCCTGCGTTAGCTCCTGCGCCACGCGCAGCGCCACATGCACCGCCCCCGCCGCCGACACCCCTACAAATACCCCTTCGTGTCGCGCCAGCGAACGGGCCATCGCCTGCGCCTCCTCGGTGCGCACGGTGCGGTTTTCATCGGCCAATGCGGGATCGTAAATGCCGGGCACAATCGCCGTCGGCATGTGCTTCAACCCTTCAATGCCGGTAAAGGGGCTGTCTGGCTGAATCGAGATGAAGCGAATGGCCGGGTTTAACTCCCGCAGACGGCGCGTCGTCCCCATAAATGTACCGCTGGTTCCCACGCCGGCGACAAAATGGGTGATCGCGCCCTGGGTTTGCTGCCAGATTTCGTTGGCCGTCGTCAGGTAATGGGCTTGCCAGTTGGCCGGGTTGTCATATTGGTCGAGGTAAAAAACGGATGGATCGGCCGCAGCCAGAGCGCGTACGGTGGTAATGGCTCCATCAATGCCTTCTAGCGGGTCAGTGAGTACCAGTTCTGCTCCATAAGCGCGCAAAATGGCGATGCGCTCCGGGCTGACGTTGGCGGGCATTACCAGGCGCACGTTGTAGCCACGCGCCGCGCCAATCATGGCATAGGCAATGCCCGTATTGCCAGATGAGGCATCGAGGATGGTCATGCCGGAGCGCAGTTGGCCGCTCCATTCAGCCGTTTGAATCATGTTCAAAGCGGCGCGATCTTTCACGGAACCGCCAGGATTAAACCATTCGGCCTTGGCATAAACGGCGACTGTATCGGGGATGTTCCAGGCAGCGGCCGTTTTGTGCAGGCGCAGCAAGGGGGTGTTGCCAATTTGGGCTTCCAGGGTGTGGGAGATTTCAGACGTGAAAAATGCTTGTTCAGGTTTATCGTATCTCAGGCGCATCATACCGGTTGTTCCTCATTAAAAGCAGTTCTTTGCCACGTTTTCGACGTGGTTGCGGCAGCTATTGTTACGTGAGAAGGAAAAGGCTTTAATTTCTTCTCAGCATTGCTGCCGGTAGATAACAAAAAACGGCCGCAGCTATACTGCTCACCCTTGATAATGTCCCATTTGTCTCATGTAAAAAGGGGACAAACTTTAGTCCGATCAGTATATATCTGTTCCAGCACCATCAACTTTTCGTTGCTGCGCGAGGATAGCTACCACCGTTCTCCGTCCAGGCATTTGCCTGTCACTGCTTTTAATCAGAAAGTACCTGACTCGCAAGGCGACGAAGATGCAGCTATCCCCGCCTCGTACACCTGCAATTGTGTTGCATCCTGATAAACCTCATTTCTGTCATAAAAATATCTTTCACTGCACTTTGGAAAAAGTATAGCAAACGCATAGATGATGTCAAATAGGAATCCGCTAACGTGGACGATTTGCGATTTGCGATTGACGATTGACGATTTAGGATTAGTTTACACTCCTATAACATCTTTGGGGTCATTCGCTGGTACAATCAGGTTATGTTTCAACGACTGCACAGCCGTTTATTACTGTCATATGGGTTTGTGATTGTCACAGCCTTACTGATTGTCGCGCTGGCTTTGTTTGCCTTTGCGGCGCTTTCTGGCGCACGCTATTTGCAGCCGTTGCAGCAGCTGGCTTCGATCAGCAGCAGCGCCCGGTATGAGCTGCTGCGGGTGGTGCAGTCTGGGGGTGGCCTGCGCGATTTGGCGCTGACGTTGCAGCAAACGGCCGTTGACCAAAATGTGCGTATTCTTATTGCCAACACCAACAGCCGTGAAATCATTTACGACAGCGACCCCAGCCAAAACTGGCTGGGCATCACTGTGCAAAACGTAAACACGCCGACGCGCCTCTTTTCAGCGGCCCAAACCAACGCCATTTCTGGCCTGTTTGAACATCCAGAAAATGGGTCGCGCTGGCTGCTATACGGGGAACCATTAGCCAATTTGAACCGGTTTGTTATTTTTTATGCGCAGCGCCCTCCCACGCCCCTCTCTTTTTTCCGCGAATATTTTTTCCGCCCCTTGTGGGGCGCCGGCATCATCGCTTTTTCGCTTTCTATTTTGTTGGCTTTTTGGATTTCGGGGTCTGTGGCGCGGCCGTTGCAGCAGTTAGCCCAGGCTGCCGAAGCTGTGGCGCAAGGAGATTACGCGCAGCAAGTGACGTTGGCCGGCCCGCAAGAAGTGCGCCAGGTCGCCAGCAGTTTCAACAGCATGGCGGCGCAGGTGAGCCAATCGCAGCAGGTGCAGCGTGACTTTGTCGCCAACGTTTCTCATGACCTGAAAACGCCGCTGACGGCCATTACCGGCTGGAGCCAGGCGCTCTTGGATGGCACGGCCAGTTCGGCGGCCGCCCAGCAGCGTGCCGCCAGCATCATTTACAATGAAGCGGAGCGGATGGCGCGGCTGGTGGCGCAGCTGCTTGATCTGGCGCGGATAGAATCGGGACAAATGACGCTGGCGCAAACGGCCGTTGACCTGCGCCAACTATTGACCGATGTCCAGGCCAGTCTGGCGCTGCAAGCGCGGGAACAGGGCATTCAGTTAACGGCCGTCTTACCCTCCGTCCCCCCCGTCATTGGCGACCCCGACCGGCTGACGCAAGTGTTCACCAACCTGGTGGACAATGCGCTGAAGCATACGGAGCGTAACGGCCGTGTCCACATCCAGTTGCAGCACGACGACGCGAAGGAAATTGTGGTGCAGGTGCAAGACAACGGCAACGGCATTCCAGCGGCCGATTTGGCGCGTATTTTTGAGCGGTTTTACCAGGTGGATAAATCACGCACGCAGCAGTTCCCACGCGGCGCAGGATTAGGATTGGCGATTGTGCGCGAACTGGTGGAACTGCATCACGGCCGTATTCAAGCCCACAGCGAAGTTGGCAAAGGCAGTTTGTTCACCGTTTACTTGCCAACCGGAGAACGGTAATCGGTGAACGGTGGTCGGTGAGCGGTGATCGGGCAACCGATAACCGATAACCGATAACCGATTACCGATAACCGATTACCGACCGCGTTCGTTCCAACAACTCACTCAACATCATCGCCGTAGCCCCCCAAATCTTTTCCCCGTGAAAATCAAAAAAGGGCACGTCCATCTCAATGCCATGCAGGTTCCAAACTTCTTCGTGGCGATTAACCGGCTCCAGCAGGTGGGAGAGAGGCACATCGAGAATGTGGGCGACTTCGGCGAAATTGGGTTGGAAGGACGGCCGTTGCCCATCATGATGCCACGCCACAAACGGATACACCTCAAAATCGGAGGGCAAAATATAAATTTGCGTCAACGGCCCCAGCGCCGTCAGCGCCGCCGGGTAGACGCCCACCTCTTCAAACGTTTCCCGCAGCGCCGTCTCGTAAAACGTCTCCCCTTCCTCGCAACGGCCGCCGGGGAAAGAAATCTGCCCTGCATGAGCATTCAAATCATCCCGCCGTCGCGTTAGCAGCACGTGCAGTTCATTCTGATAACAGTACAACAGCACCAAAACGCCGCCCAGTCGCGGCTGACCACTCCAATCCCAGGGGCGCATATTGCTGCGCAGGGCGGGCATCATCAATCGCTGGGCGGCGACGCCATCAAACTCAGGGAGATTTAACCCGTTTTTTACATCATCCAGTCTCACTTGCATAAGCCATTAGCTTACCGCAAATAAGCAGTTATCGGTAATCAGTAGTCAGTTATCAGTAAGCGCACCCTCACCGATTACCGATTACTGATTCCCCCGTTCACGATCACGCTCCACAAACGGGTCCAATTCAGGATTCGTATAGGCCCACTTACAGGGGAACCCCGCCATATTACAGGTGACGTCCACCGAACATTTACGCGCCTTCACCCGGTATTCCTGACCTGTCGGCAGCACGTCCGCAGGATAAACGCGCAGTTCCAGCAGATCCACATCCTGTTCCACCAAATTACACCATTCATGTTTAACGGCAACCCACTGCTCTGTAGCCATAACAACCTCCATCTCTAGTTGATGCGACTGCCCCATCCCCGATAACAGTGATCAAAAGCCAGTAATCAGTTTTTGGTACGCAGTTATCAGAGATAAGTTCCCACCGACAACTGCATACTGCTCACTAAACACCGGCAGTAGATTGGTTCAATCTTGAAAATTGCGCTAACCTATTAGCGTTTAAGAAAAGGATTTGGAGTTTGCGATGGCTTGTCGAGAGCCATAGTAATCGTAAATCCTAAATGCTATGGAGACCATCTTAGCAGGAAAAGATAAGTTTGAGCAATGACATTTATCAATAGAAGCGGTGTCATATATCACTATCTTGGACGTGAACACTCCATTTACAATAACTATAGGATTTACGATTTACGATTTACGATTAACGATTTGCGATTTACGATTGGCTTGCCCCCTGACAAGCTATGAGAGAATCCCAAATCTTTTTCTTAACATCTATACCAAGCTTACCCGAAAAGGTTTGTTAGTTGGCTAGTTGGCTGTCCAACTAACAAACCAACAAACCAACTGACCCATCCTTACGAAAGGAGCCTTTTATGTTAACATCTGACCGCATTGTCACCACCACCTGCCCCTATTGTGGCGTGGGGTGCCAGATTGATCTGCACATCAAAGACGAGATGATTTATCGCGTCAACGGCCGTTTCGACAACCACGTCAACTACGGCAATCTTTGTGTAAAGGGGCGCTTTGGCTACGATTACGTTCACGCCCCCGACCGCTTGCAAAGCCCCCTCATGCGCGCCGACCGGCACAGTGACCTGACCCCCACCACCTGGGATGACGCCCTGGACACCGTTGCCCAACGGCTACGCCACGTCCGCGACACCTACGGCCCGGACAGCATCGCCATTCTCACCTCCGCCAAATGCACCAACGAGGAAAACTACCTGCTGCAAAAATTGATGCGCGCCGTCATTGGCAGTAACAACGTTGACCACTGCGCCCGACTCTGACACAGCAGCAGTGTGGCCGGTCTGGCCGCATCCCTCGGTTCTGGCGCAATGACCAACTCCATTGACGACATTGTGCAGGCAGACGTTCTGCTTGTCACCGGCTCCAACACCACCGAAGCGCACCCCGTCATCGGCCTGCAAATGAAAAAAGCGGTGCGCCAGCATGGGGCCAAACTCATTCTCATTGACCCGCGACGCATTGAACTGGCGGAATTTGCCCATATGCACCTGCGTCACAATCCTGGCTCCGACGTCGCCCTGTTCAACGCCATGGCGCACGTCATCATCCGCGATGGCCTGGTGAACAGCGAGTTTGTCGCCGCGCGCACGGAAAACTTTGACGCCCTGGCAGCGGCCGTCCAAGAATGGACCCCCGAACGCGCCGCCACTATCAGCGGCGTCCCCGCCGACCAGATCGTCGCCGCCGCCCACCTGTACGCCAAAGCGAATGCGTCCGCCATCTTTTGGGCGATGGGTATCACGCAGCATACCAGCGGCACCGACAATGTGAAAGTGCTGGCGAATCTGGCGCTGATGACCGGGCACATCGGCCGGCCGGGAACGGGCGTCAACCCCCTGCGCGGCCAAAACAACGTGCAAGGCGCGTGTGACGTGGGCGGGCTGCCCAACGTCTACCCCGGCTACCAGCCGGTCAACAGCGCCGACATGCAGCGCAAATTCGCTGCTGCCTGGGGCGTGCCTGACGAACGCCTCAGCCTCACGCCCGGCCTCACCGTCACCGAAATCATGCACGGGGCATTGACCGGCCACATCAAAGCCATCTTCGTCATGGGCGAAAACCCCATGCTCTCTGACCCCAACCTGACGCACGTCGAAGAGGCGCTGCGCGCCGTCGAATTCCTGGCCGTGCAAGACATCTTCCTCAACGAAACGGCGCAGCTTGCCGACGTGGTGCTGCCCGCCGCCAGCTTTGCGGAAAAAGAGGGTACATTTACCAATACCGAACGGCGCGTGCAGTTAATTCGGCCGGCGCTCGACGTTCCCGGCAGCGCGCGCCCCGATTGGGCGATCATCACCGACCTGGCAAATCGGCTGGACGCCAATTGGCAGTACGACTCCCCCTCCGCCATTTTTGATGAATTGGCGACGGTGACGCCGCAGTACGCGGGCATGTCTTTCGCCCGGCTGCAAGAAACGGGGCTGCAATGGCCTTGCCCCACGCCCGATCACCCCGGTACGGCCGTCTTGCACGCCAGCCAGTTCACGCGCGGCAAAGGGCTGTTCCACGCCATCTCCTACCGGCCGCCCGCCGAAGAAACGGACGCCGACTACCCATTCATCCTCTCTACCGGGCGCATCCTCTTCCACTGGCACGGGGGAACCATGTCCCGCCGTTCACCAGGGTTAGAAGCCATCGCCCCGCAGGCGGAGGTGGAAATCCATCCCACAGACGCCGCCGCGTTGGGCGTCACGGTTGGCGATTGGGTGCAGGTGCGCTCACGGCGTGGGGAAGTAACGGCCGTCGCCCGCATCACCCGCCGCTCCCCTGTCGGAACCGTCTTCATGACCTTCCACTTTGCCGAAGCGGCCGCTAATCTACTGACCATTGACGCCGTAGACCCCGTCGCTAAAATCCCAGAGTACAAAGTGTGCGCGGTGGCCGTCAGGAAGGCAGAGAGGGTTAGTGCGCAGTAAACAGTAAACAGTGAGCAGTAAACGGTAAGCGGTACATGGATGATGAGGCGACGACTTATGCAGAAATGCGCGAAGAGATGGTGGCGCGACAGTTAGCGGGGCGCGGTATTACCGATACGGCCGTGCTGCAAGCCTTCCTCACCGTCCCCCGCGAACTGTTTGTGCCCCGTGATTTGCGCCGCAACGCCTACGACGACACGCCCCTACCCATTCCCGATAAACAAACCATCTCCCAGCCTTACGTCGTTGCCTACATGCTCAGCCTGCTGCATTTACAGCAGGCTGAGCGCGTGTTGGAAATTGGTACCGGTTCTGGCTACGCTGCGGCGCTGCTCAGCCAGATTGTCGCTGAAGTACACAGTGTAGAGCGGCACACAGCGCTGGTGAATTACGCGCGTAAACGGCTGCAATACCTCGGTTACGCCAACGTTCACGTCCATCATGGCGATGGCACACTGGGCTGGGCCGAACACGCCCCCTACAATGGCATCATCGTCGCTGCTGGCGGACCGGCCGTGCCCCCTTCCTTAAAAGCGCAACTTGCTGTGGGCGGCCGTTTGATTATGCCGGTAGGTCGCAAACACCGCGAACAATGGCTGGTTTACGTCGAGCGGCGCGACGAAACCACGTTTAGCGAACAAACCTACAGCCCTGTCGCCTTCGTCCCCCTCGTTGGCGCCGAAGGGTGGCAATCGTAGCAAGTTACACGGAGATGCACAGAGAAGACACGGAGGCACACGGAGAGGAAGAGGAGGGAATGGGGATAAAGCCTGTTTTTTCTCTTTCCTCTCTCTGTGAACCTTTGTGTAGCTAATCGTCAATCGTCAATTCCCAACAATCGCCCCAGCTCGGCCGTACTATGCAGCACCGCCTGCGCGCCGGCGCGTTCCAATTCCCACTGCTCGCCAAAGCCACACAGCACGCCAACGCCATACGCCCCAGCGCGCCGCGCCGATAAGATGTCCACGCGGGTATCCCCCACCATGACGCATTTGGATGGGGGCAGCCCCAACCTTTGCGCCGCCTTGCGCACAGGGGCGGGGTGCGGTTTCAGGCGATAGGTGTCTTGTAGGCCGCACGTTACCTCGAAAAATGGGGCAACGGCCGGGAACTGCTCTAAAAAACGGTCAATGTGGTAACGGCTGCGGGTGGTGACAATGGCGAGACGATAACGGCCGTTCACCTGCGCCAACATCTCCGCTACCCCCGGAACCAGATGAAACTCATGCGCCGGAGCCAACCCACGACGGCGGCGCAGCCGGTCTGTAAAATCCATCAGCGGTTCATCCAGCCCCAGCGCATCCAGCAGAGTCATCAAGGCATTACCGGGCGTTTCGGCGCGCATCAACAGCCAGCGCGCCATGCGTGGGGCGCGCGCGCCGAGCAGCGGCCGTAACCGCCGCGCCAACCGCGCCACCGCCTGATCATCCGTATCAATCAACGTCCCGTCCATATCAAACAGGATCGCCTCAACGTGCTGCGTCCACTCCATCTTAAAACGGCCACCACGACAAAATTAAAATCGCCGCTGCGGTAATGGTCAGGTTATCTAATCCCCAAATCGAAACAGCCTCAATCACGGTTGTCACCAGCGTGATCACAAAAGCGGGGAACAACGCCGCCAGCGGTGAAATTACCGGGTCGCCGCCCATCACCCACAGCGCCAGCCAGGTAAACAGGAACCCGGACACAAAAAAGCCCAACGAGCCTTCCAGGGTGCGGATGCTGGTGTGAACCCGGTACTGACGACGGCCGTACAACCTGCCAATCACCGGCGCCAATCCATCGCCCCACGTCAACGGCATCAACGCCGCCACCATTAGCGGCGGTTCTGTCCAAAAGATGTACGCCACCGCCGCCGCCGCAATTGGAAAATAGACCGTGCCCAAATTGGATGGATCGCTGCTGGCCATAGCGGCAAAAAAATGATACCGCCAATCCAGATAAGTGATCACGGTAAAAATTGCGGCGGCGGCGATGAAAAACCAGGGCGTATCAAACAAAAAATGCAGCCCCCAGCTCATCATGCCCACGCCAATGTGAATCACCTTGCGCGTAAAGCCGCTGCCATACCCAAACCGGCGGCGCAAAAACTCCGCAAAACCAATAATGCCAAAAATGTAGAGAATACAGAGGATGAGGCTCAGCCAATTGTTCATAGTGGATGGTCGGGTATCCCCTACACAATGAGATGGTCGTACAACATGTCCAGGCTTAAATCGGGCACAACGGTTTCGGCCGTTTGCAGCGTCAGGCTGGCGGCCGCCGCCCCCAGGCGAATGGATTCGATCATGGGCAGTTCGTTGACAATGCCAAAAATGATAGCGGCCGTTACCGCATCACCTGTACCGGTCGTATCTACTTTTTCGATATAACTGGCGGGAATGTACCCCGTTTCGTCAGACGTGACGTAATCCAGGCCGAAATCAGACAGGGTGACGACGACGTTAGCCACGCCCAGGCGTACCATTTGCCGCGCCATGTCCAGGCTGGTATCCGGATCATACCCCTCAAAGCCGGTCTGACACAACTCGGCCACTTCAACCTCGTTGGGGACGATGAGGAAGAGAGATGAGAGATACGGCCGTAACTTATACGCCAGCCGCGCCGATGAAGGGTCTGCGCAGAGCGGTTTGCGATACTGCCGCGCCAATTCCACGACCCGCTGCATGGCGGCGGGCGCTAAACTGCCATCCATCATGATAATCTCGGCGTCGCGGAATAACGCCTCGCGCTCATCCAGATAGTCAGCCGTGATGTTTTCCATTACGCGCACGTCATCCATGGCCACCGAGAGCGAGCCGTCATCTTCCAGCAGCGCCATATAAGCGCCCGTGCTTTCCCCAGCCACGGTCAACACGTGGCCCACATCTACCCCGGTGTCCTCTGTTAGATTGACCAACTGTTGTCCGATCATGTCTTCCCCTACCGCGGAAATCAGCACCACGTCTGCGCCCAGGCGCGCCAGGTTTTCCGCCACATTGCGCGCCGTGCCGCCGCGTGTGAAGCGAATGGCGGCCGGGTTCGAGGTTCCCGGTTCCAAACCGGCAGTTGGCTTGCCTTTCATGTCCAACAGCGTTGCTCCGATCACCAGAATATGATTGCCCATGTGTTTTTTTCCTCCGGCGGCCGGTAATCGGTAATCGGGTTGAGCGCCGACTACTGCTCACCGACCACTGCTCACCGCTCACTGATTACCGACCACCGCTCACTGATTACTGACCACTGATTACCGACCACCGATCCCCGTCTCATCGTCACTTCCCTTGCCAGTTGGCCGGCCGTTTGTTGACAAAGGCATCCATCCCTTCTTTTTGGTCGGCCGTCGCAAAGAGCATGTAAAAAAGGCGGCGTTCGTGCGCCAGCCCGGCTTGCAGTGGCATCTCATAGACGGCGTTGATCGCCTCTTTAGCCAGGCGCACAGCTACCGGTGCGCGTTCGGCAATGGCTTGCGCTAGCTTAATCGCCTCTTCCAGGTACAGTTCCACCGGCACAACGCGGTTGACCAGGCCATAATGCAGGGCTTCAACGGCCGTCAGGCGACGATCATTCAACACAATTTCCATGGCCAACGCTTTGCCCACAGCGCGGGTCATGCGCTGCGTGCCGCCGGCGCCGGGAATGACGCCCAGGTTAATCTCCGGCTGGCCGAACTGCGCCGTCTCGCTGGCGACGATCAGGTCACAGGCCAGCGCCAATTCGCAGCCGCCACCTAACGCAAACCCGGAAACGGCCGCGACCACCGGTTTACTCACGCGCCGCAGCCGATCCCAATAATCAATAAACGGGTTGCCGAGCATATCTACCACCGAAGCGTGCGCCATCTCCTTGATGTCCGCGCCGGCGGCAAAGGCGCGCGCACTGCCGGTAATGACAATTGCGCCCACCTCCTCATCCTTGTCGAAGGCTTCCAGCGCGGCCATCGTTTCGCCCATCAACGCCGGGCTGAGGGCGTTTAACGCTTTGGGACGGTTGAATTGAATGACGCCAACGCGCCCTTCGCTGCGGGTGAGAATGTTTTCATAGCTCATGGAGGTTTCCTCGTATAAAGTAGGACAAACTTTCCAGTTTGTCCGCAACTACCAGGTCTCTCTGGGATAGTTGGTTCGTTTGCTGGTTTGCTTGCCAGCCAACTAACCAACTAACAAACTTAATAGTTATCACCTTGTCAAGTATCAATTGTATCTTCTCAATATCTCGTGGAGGAGTGCGCATCCTCAGATGCGCATCTGAGGATGCGCACTCC
>JACSRF010000322.1 GCA_014879875.1 Anaerolinea sp. | reverse complement strand
CAAGATTGGTTCAATCTTCGGAGATTGAACCAATCTAAATGGGCAAATTATTTAATTCTCGTTCCTTAGATAAATATTACGATACAAGGAGCATGGAATGAAAGCGATTGTGTTTACCGAATATGGCTCCCCGGATGTGCTGCATCTCAAAGACGTTCCCAAGCCGTCCCCGAAAGAAGATGAGATCTTGGTCAGAGTTTACGCCACGCCGGTCAATTATGGTGACCTGACGGCGCGAAGGTTTGCCCATCTCAGTTCGAGCGAGTTCAATATGCCCGCTCTGCTCTTTCTTCCGGCGCGAATGACGTTTGGCTGGAACAGGCCCAAAACCAATATTCTCGGCAGCGAACTGGCCGGGAAAGTGGAAGCGGTAGGCAGCCGGGTGACGAAATTCAAGCCTGGGGACGCCGTCTTTGCCTACGTGGGCATGAAAATGGGCGCCAATGCCGAATACATCTGCCTGCCTGAAAACGGCTCGGTGGCGCTCAAACCCGCCAATATGTCTTACGACGAGGCCGCCACCCTACCTTATGGGGCAATTATGGCGGTCAGTCTGCTGCAAAAAGCCAGGCTGCAACCGGGGCAGAAGATTCTGATCAATGGGGCGTCCGGCGGCATCGGCGGGATGGCGGTGCAATTGGCCAAACAGTACGGGGCCGAAGTGACCGGTGTCTGCGGTACGCCGCGCCTGGATTACGTCAAATCGCTCGGCGCGGATAAGGTCATAGATTACACCAAACAGGATTTCACCCGGAACGGCGAGACTTACGATGTCATTTTGGACGTCCTGGGCCGCACTTCCTTTGCCCGCTGTAAAAACTCACTAACCCCGGATGGCGCCCTGCTTTTTGCCAGTTTTAAGGGCCGGGCACTGTTTGATATGCTCCGAACCCTCCTCTTTAGCCGCAAAAAGGTTATCTGCGCTCTGGCCGACGAGAAAGTTGACAGCCTGCTGCTGGTCAAAGAGCTGGTCGAGGCGGGTAAGGTCAAGGCGCTGGTGGATAAACGGTTTCCCCTGGAGCAAACGGCCGCAGCGCACCGCTACGTGGAGACAGGTCACAAAAAGGGGAATGTTGTCATCACGCTCAATCATGCCGCCCCACACCAGGGGTAAATCGGAAGGATAAACCAATGAAGACCGAAAACAAAACGACAAGGATAGTGGGGGTTGCCTTAACCTTACACCTTGATCGCCATTTTTTCGAAGGAACAAGAAAAATGACGATGGTTGAAATCCTTCAAAAATATCGAATTACCAACCTTTTCGCAGCCCTCATCATCATCGCCTTGACATGCCTATTGTATTACTTTGTAGCGTGCCCCCTATCAATTAGCCCTCGGCGCAACCAAAGACGAAATCCAGCGTCCCATGCCGGGCGATGAACTAGCTCTGCTCCCCACTTCCTGGCAACCCGGGCCATTACCATTCAAGGCACGCCTGAAGAAATTTGGCCCTGGTTGCTGCAAATGGGACACAACCGCGCAGGCTACTAGGGCGTATGCGTCGGAAAATTTCCGACCTCGTGGACATAACAAACCAGAGATGGTCCATTTTATGCGGTGTTTAGGGGATATTTTAAACCGGCGTTTTGGGGACATTTTACCCCGATGCTGACAAGACACTGCTGGCGAATTCAAAAATAAAAACGGAGATAGGGGTCGGAAATATGATAACGGCTTTGACGCGATTGTATGCTGGCCGTTACCGGAATTCGCCGCTCGATAAAACCGGCCGTTTCTAATACGCTGAGATAGTTGGAGACATGGCCTTGCGCTAAACCCGTAAACGTTTTTATCTCTTTTTGCGTCCTGTAGCCATTGGCAATTGGTGTGCAGCCGCCGCAACGGCCGAAACTGTACCTGCCCCTGGTACACCGCTGAGCGCGCCGCCAGCCAGCCACACGGTTCCGACCGTATTGCTACTGGTATGTGACAAAAAACAGAAATGGCGGCATGTTAGGCCCAAAATCAGAATACGGCTTTTTTTATGCCACATTGAATAACATTTTGAGCCAAATTTGCCACTGAAGGTCATGATTTAGTTCAAAATACCAAGTGTTAGGGTTTTTCCAATAAATTTTGTTCAACCTGCCTTAATTTCCGGTCTGACTCAGTTCAAAGGTGAGCAATGAACCCAAAGCACGGTTAAAATCATTGAGAAAAGTGCTTAATGTGGCACATTTTCTGCCATATTCTGATTTTGGGCCTTGAACTCATTTTGCCGGGCGGGTGGGGTGAAACGGCCGTTCCCCATCCACCATTTCTGCCAAACCAACCGGACTTTCCTAGACACCCGGTCAGATGAAAGGGGCTCTTCCCCCAACAATGAGTCATTTCGGATAAATTTGCATCAAAGACTTTCTTATGTGACGATAGAGGTATCACCTATGGAGTACACTCCCTTTGTTTGGGTGAGCAATGGAATGAACTCCGTATTTATCCCGAAAGCAAGCCCGCCAGGACATGGAACTTGTGGCGCTGCCCACTGTTCCGGAAATGCGTTCATGGGAGGTTATTTGTGGACCGTCAAACATTCAAAATTACGTTCGTCAAATTCCCCGATCGACGTCTTCGGCGGTTCTTTTGGCTCCTTCCCCTCCTCTGGCTGGCGCTCTTTGCCATTCCCACCCACGCCCAAGATAGATCCCAGGCAACGCCAACGGCCGTTCCCGGTGAAGCGCCCATCGAAGCGCCGGAGCGAGTAGACGTGCAGCCCGTTGCCCGTGACGAAGAAATAAGTGAACGGCTCCAAAACATCCTCGAATCCACGGGCTGGTTCACCTCTCCCAACGTAACGGTGCAAAACGGGGTCGTCTTTCTAACAGGCCAGACTGAGTCCGAAGAGTTCAAAAGGTGGGCTGGTGATTTGGCCCGCAATACTCAGGACGTGGCCGCCGTTGTGAACCAGATCACCCTCTTGGAACCCTCAATCTGGGATTTTGAGCCGGCATTGGCCGGATTGCGCGCCCAGGGGCGCAGCATAGTGCGCGCTCTGCCCCTGATGCTCTTCAACCTGTTCGTGCTGTTCATTGCCGCCCTTTTCGCCAAGTTAGCCGTTTCTCTATCCCGCCGTCTCCTGCATCGCCGACTCCCCAACAACCTGTTGGTCAACGTCGTTGCCCGGGGTGTCGGTGTGGGCGTGTTTCTGCTGGGCCTCTACATCGTCTTTCAGATAGCCGGATTAACCCGTATTGCCCTCACCGTGATCGGTGGTACAGGACTGCTGGGCCTGGTTCTTGGTATTGCTTTCCGTGACATCACCGAAAACTTTCTCTCCAGCATTTTTCTCAGCATGCAAAACCCCTTTCACACAGGCGATCTGGTGGAGATTGATAACACGATGGGCTACGTGCAGCTTTTGACCACCCGCGCCACCGTCATGATGACCCTGGAAGGCAATCATGTCCAGATTCCTAACGCCACCGTCTACAAAAGCAAAATCTTCAACTACACCAGCAACCCCAACCGCCGTGTAGGATTTACAGTGGGCATTGGCTATGAAGATAAGATTACGACGGCTCAAGATCTGGTGATGCACATGCTGGCGGAACATCCGGCAGTCTTAAAGGAGCCGGAACCGTTGGTTTTGGTGGAAAATCTGGGCAGCGCCACGGTTAATTTGCAGATTTATTTCTGGGTAGACGGCAATCAGCACAGTTGGCAGAAAGTGAGGTCATCGGTGATTCGCCTGGTGAAGCGGGCTTTTCAGAATGCCCACATCTCCATGCCGGACGAATCGCGGGAATTGATCTTCCCTAACGGGGTGACTGTGCGCCTGGTTGAGCCAGGGGATGCCAATATAACGGCAGAGGACGAAGCACAACAAGAACCGGAAACACTCTCGACAGGAGCTGAAGGTGGTTTACGCAGTGAGGCGGGTGAAATTGAGCGGCAGGCGCGCCATTCCCGCACCCCTGAAGAGGGAGAAAACCTCCTGGATGCGACCGCATGAAGAAGGGTTTTGCACAAAGCCTCGAAAAGGTTCAATATAACGGAATCCAGCTTCACATCTTCCCAAAATTGACCGTAAAGTAAACGGCCGTTTCCCACCAAAACCTACGCCACGACAAAACAGTAAAAGAGTGAACGGCCGTTTCC
>JACSRF010000095.1 GCA_014879875.1 Anaerolinea sp. | reverse complement strand
TAATTTGTAAAGGACAACTTCCGCTTTTTGAACCATGCCCTAAGTTTAAAAACTGCAAAGATAGTGCTCCGTGTAACTCTGTGTAACTTTATTCCAAATAATGTCTACTGAGCAAGTCAAGGCTGTGCGGCGAGATCAGCATCTACTGCCGCCAATTTGTCTGGGGTCAGCATATCCGGCGCAAACTGCGCAAGCTGGATAAGGGTCATGTCTTGCACGCCATGTTCCTCGACGGCCCCTAACAATGCCCCAAAATGATCGTGGAGGACGGCGCGACCGTGTGCATCTGCCAGCAGAGCGCGCATTGACATCCCACTGTGCAGATGTTGTATCGTATCAATCAGCCGGACGGTGGCGCGCAGCCGAATGTCACGGCTGGAAGCGCCGACCAGAATTTCAAACTCGCCCGGCTCAACTTGCCAGCCGCCGGCGGCCGGGTTGTAATACCAGAATGCTTCCTGGTCCAGTTTGAAGGTAACGACTTGCGTTTCACCGGGGGCCAGCGCTACTTTCGTAAACGCTTTTAGCTCTTGCGGCGGCCGTACCAGGGCAGACTGCACGTCACGCACGTATACCTGCACGATTTCTTTGCCGGCGCGCGCGCCAGCGTTATGAATGTCGCAAGAGAGGGTCAGCCCGTCGGCAGCGGTAAATTCGTGGGCGCTGAGTTGCAGACGGCCGTAAGCAAAATTGGTATAAGACAACCCATGCCCAAATGGGAACAGCGGCGCAACCTCTTTGGCGTCATAGTAGCGATACCCCACAAACAACCCTTCGCCGTAAAGCACTTTGCCGTTTTCCCCAGGGTAATTGAGGTAGGCAGGATTATCTTGCAGCCGTTTGGGGAAGGTGGTGGGCAGTTTGCCGCTGGGGCTGACGTCGCCGAACAGCACATCGGCCAGGGCGCTGCCACATTCCTGGCTGTTGTACCACTGCGCGACGACGGCCGCGGCCTGGTCTACCCAGGGCATAGCGACGGCCGATCCCGTATTCAACACGACGATGGTACGTGGGTTGACGGCCGTTACCTGGGCAATCAGTTCATTTTGCGCGCCGGGCAGTTCCATATCCACGCGGTCGAACCCTTCCGCTTCCCAATCGCTGGTCAGCCCGGCTACCAGGATAACCACGTCGGCTTGCCGAGCGGCAGCCACGGCAGCGGCCATCAAATCTTCTGCCTGTGGCGGCAGGTGTCCCAGGTGCAGCGACCGCCAGCGCGGATCGCCCTGCCAACGGAATTCGACGTTGATGGCGTAAGCTTGCCCGGCGTGCAGGCTTAGCTGCACGGTTTGCTGCGCCTGGGGCTGCGCCTCGTTCCAATTGTCCAATACAAGCTCGCCATCCAGGAAGCAGCGGCTTTGCCCCACACTGGTGAGTTCAAAGGTATGCACGCCCGATTCTTGGGGCGTGAAGTAACCGCTGAGACGCGCGCTAAAGCGTTCCTGGTTGACGGCGGGCACGCTCTCTCCAAACCAGCCAAAGCTGAACTGTTCGGTGACGCGCTGATAGGCGGGTTCACCGTGGCCGTCGAGGTTGTCGTAGAGCGCCATATCTACTCCGGGACGGCCGTCGGCGCTGTGCATCGTTGCCAGGTCGGGCAGGGGCAAATGTTTGCGCACCAGGCAGCCCGGCTCATAGAGCACCGTGGCCTGTGCGCCAACGCGGCGGCGAATGCCCGCCAATGGCGAGACCACGTAATGGGGCGTCACCTGCGAGCTGCCCCCGCCCATAATATTGGGCCAACGGGCTAATTCGCCAATGACGGCAATGGTTTGCCCGGCGTCCGGATTGAGCGGCAGGATGTTGTCATGGTTGGTCAGCAGCACGATGGTTTCCTGGGCGGCCGCGCGCACAAGCTGCCGCTCTTCGGGAAGGTCTATGCCTATCTCTTCTGCAGGCAGGTCTGGCTGATCCAGAATCCCGGCGCGCTGCATGGCGCCTAACAGGCGGCGCACCTTGTCATCTAACGCTTCCGGAGTCAGGTCACCGCTGGCTAAGGCTTGCTGTACGTGGTCGGCGCTCATCCAACGCGCCGGGCCAGGCATTTCCAGGTCGAGGCCCCCGGCGGGCACGTCGGCAGTGTAGGTACCAAACCAGTCGGACATGACCAGGCCAGCGAAGCCCCATGTTTGTTTGAGAATTTTTTGCAGAATCAGGTCGTTTTCGCTGGCCCAAACGCCATTGAGTTTGTTGTAGGCGGACATGACAGCCCATGGTTTGGCGGCGCGGATGGCCAGGCGGAAAGGCTCCAGGTAAATTTCATGCAACGGCCGTTCCTGCACCTCGGCGCTGATAGACATGCGCTCAAACTCCTGGTCGTTGCAAACAAAATGCTTAATGCAAGCGCCGGCGCCATTGTTTTGGATGCCGTTGATATAAGCGGCCGCCAGGCGACCACTCAAAAAGGGGTCTTCGGCAAAGCATTCAAAGTTACGGCCGGCAATCGGCGTGCGATGAATGTTGACGGTTGGCGCTAACAAAATGTGCGCCCGTTTACGCCGAACTTCCTTGGCCAGCACTCCCCCAAGCGCCTCAATAAGCGCCACGTTCCAGGTGGCGCCCAGCGCTATACCCACCGGCAGGCAGACGGAAGCTGGCCCCAAATTGCCCCAGGCGCCGCGTGCTCCGTTTGGCCCATCGGTGACTTTGAGAGCGGGAATACCGAGGCGTGGGATGGGGATGGTATGCCATAAATCTTGACCGGCCAGGATGGAGATTTTCTCGCTAAGCGTCATTTCGGCTATAACGGTTTCAATGTCGGTCATTGTTGTTTGTCCTTTTTGGTTAGTTGGTTTGTTTGCCAGCCAACTAACCAACTAACCAACCAGTTCCATTTACCCGTTTGTCGTCAGGGCAATTCTATAATAAAGAGGGAGATGGATTGTTGGGGCAGGGTTAGCTGGCCGTCGGCGGCAAAGGTGAAAGGAACGGCCGTTTCCGGTAGCTGATCGGGGGTAAGCTGCCATAAGGTGGCTTGCGACGGCCGTTCTCCTACCAGTTGCAGCGTCACTTGCTTTTCCACATCTGCCAGGTTGACCACCATCAGGGTCAGCGCGCCGTCATCTCGTTTGGCGGCATAGATGGAAACGTCGGCCGTCCCGGACGCCGCATGAACCAGCTCCGCGCCAAATTTGTTGTAAAGCTGGTAAACATAATAGCTGGGGCGCAGTTCGCTGCGACCGATTAATCCCCATCCCCCCTGCCCCCCTTGCGTCGTCAACAGCCAATGGTTGACCATAAACACGTCCTGGTAAAGCAGGCAGCCGAACATTTCTGCCAGCCAGATCGCATTGTAATGGGAATCGGGCGTGGCGTCGCCGCCTATAGCCTGGTTGTAATGCGTATTGACTTCGGTGATGGCGATGGGAATATCGCGGCCGGTGGTCTCCTGAATGAGGCCGCGCAGGTAAGGGATGGTCTGGTCCCACTCCGTTGTCTGCTGGCGCAGATCGGCAATGGTCACCGACTCTATGCGGTTTCTGGGGAAGGGGTAGCGGTGGAAGGCCACCACGTCCACCAGGTCGCCATTGGCCTTGAGAAACTCGGTCATCCAATCACGGCCGGCCGAATCCTTCGGGTTAAATGCGTAATCGGCCGTGAATTGATGAACTTCCGGCCCCAATAGTTTGATAATAGGGTCAACCGCCTTCATGGCCTGGGCAAATTCGCGCCATTCGCGGTTATATTGCTCCGTATCATAATCATCCGCTTTGCCCAGCGTCTGCAACTCAGCGGCAAACAGGGTTGGCTCATTGCCAATGCTCCAGTAAACAACGCCATATCCCTTTTCAATATTCACGTAACGCACCAGTTCGGCCGCCTGCGCGGCCGTGCCTTCGCGTAAGCGGACGGAGATCGTAGCCACTGCCCCAACTTGCTGCACAAAATCCATGAAGTAATCAATCTGATAGGGTTTGAGATTATTGCGGTCGCCCCAGGCCCCCCCGGGGAAGCGAATGACCGTGACGCCAGAGTTGTAGGCGGCCGGCAGCATATCTACAGGCACGGCGACCCATGGCCCGTAGTTGGAGCCAAAGACATAAGGGCTAATTGGCCCCAGGCCGACAACGGGGTCTACAACCAGGGTTCCGGGGGCAGGCGTGGGT
>JACSRF010000426.1 GCA_014879875.1 Anaerolinea sp. | reverse complement strand
GGAGTGCGCATCCTCAGATGCGCATCTGAGGATGCGCACTCCTCTCACCCCCATTTATTGAGATGATACCTTTATCCGTGTTCCTCCTATCTTGTTTACACTTTTTTTTGCCAGCGTCGCCTGGCAAAAGATGTATAGACTTTCAGATTTTGTAACCCAGATTACCAACCTGGGCTACTTTATACGAGGAGAGTACATGACAGTACGAGTACGCTTTGCTCCCAGCCCAACGGGGTATTTGCACATTGGCGGGGCCAGGACGGCCCTGTTCAACTGGTTGTTTGCCCGCAAACATGGCGGGCAGTTTATTTTGCGCATTGAAGATACGGACACGAAGCGCACCATGCCCGGCGCAATCAGTGTGATCATGGATGGTCTACGCTGGTTAGGGCTAGATTGGGACGAAGGACCAGATAAGGGCGGTCCATATGGCCCATATATCCAGACAGAACGGGCAAACTTATACCGCGAGAGGGCGCACTGGCTGCTGCAAGAGGGTCACGCTTACAAATGCTTCTGCACGTCGGCCGAATTGGAAGCGATGCGCCAGGAACAGACGGCAAAAAAGGAAATGTTGGGGTACGACGGCCGTTGCCGCCACCTCACCTCCGCCCAAATTGCCGCCCAAGAAGCGGCCGGGCTGGATGCCGTCATCCGCTTCAAAATGCCCCGCGATGGGGAAACTGCCATCCACGACGCCATTCGCGGTGACATCACTTACCAAAACAGCCAGATCATTGACGCTGTGCTGCTGAAGTCTGATGGCCTGCCTACCTACCACCTGGCGAACGTTGTTGATGACCATTTCATGGCGATCAGCCACATCATGCGCGCCGACGAGTGGATCAACACCGCACCGCTGCACATCAATTTGTACCGCGCCTTTGGCTGGCAGATTCCCGTTTATGCGCATCTCTCCCTGGTGATGAATCCCAGTGGCAAGGGCAAACTGAGCAAACGAACCCAGGCTTTTGACGATGATGGGCAGCAGGTGTTGGTCAAGGTTGAGGAGTTCCAGGAAGCGGGCTACTTGCCGCAGGCGTTGGTCAATTTTCTGGCAAACGTAGGGTACGCCACCGGGGATGACCGCGAAAAGTTTAGCGTGCAAGAGGCAATTGATATGTTTGCCCTGGAACGCATTAACCCGGCCCCCTCGCGCCTCCCTTACAGCAAGTTGGATTGGCTGAATGGGCAGTACATTCAAGAAATGTCCCCCTTGCAACTGGCGCAGGCGGTGAAGCCGTTTCTGGACGTGGCCGGCTTTGAAGTGAACCCAGAGGCGCTGTTGTTGGTGATGCCGGCTATGAGCAAGCGGCTGAAGCGGCTGCCGGAAGCGATTGAGTTTTTGCGCTTCTTGTTTGACGCTGCGCCCTTGCAAGCCACGGCCGCCGACCTGACGCACACCCAACTTCCACCAACGGCCGCGCAAGCCGCATTTCAAGCAACAAAGGAATTTGTAACGGCCGTTGCCCCCTATACGCTGGAAACGATTCAGACCGGCATGACCCAAATAGGCGAGCAGCACACGCTCAATGGCAAGGCCGGCCCGTTTTTAGGCCTGATGCGCTATGCCATTACCGGCCAACAAGTTTCGCCGCCTTTGTTTGAATCTATGGTCGCCTTGGGGCGTGCGCGCGTGTTGGCGCGGTTAGAGGAAATATTGGCGTTGCTGGGCGCGTCGTGAGTTGGAAGTCATCATGTAGGGCAATTTGTCAAATTGCCCTACACACGCAAAGACGAAAACGTTGTTTACACATTAGAGCCGACGCCCGACTCAAGACGCACCCATCAAAAAAGCCCCTTGCTCATAGCAAGGGGCTTTTCTATATTTCACATAAAGCGCGTGGCCGATCAGATTTGACGGCGACGTACCACAAACATGGTCAGGCCAGCCAGTAAGACAACCGCCAACCCCGCCATGACAGGCAGAGAACCGGTTGTGCCGCCATCGAAACCTTGCAGGGTAACGGCCGTTGGGCCTGTGCCCGTGTATAAATAACCAGCATTGAACGTAATCGGAATTGCATTCTGTGTGAACTGCCGTGTGTATGTCCCTGGATAGCCATTAGGCGGAGTGCAAGCGCCAACACCCATACCACAGTTGAAATCGATCAAAATTTCTAAAACCTGCCCGTTATTCGCACCGCCAATACAAGTTGCTGTTATTCCTACCCCCAACGCATCAACAGAGCCGTCGAGCGGCAGGGTAAACGTACCTGTCCCTGACAAAAGCCCTGTCGCGCAAATGGTGCCAGAGACAGTATTGTAAATCCACACCTCGCCACCATATACCCAGGGGTCGCTCTCTTTACTGTCTACAACATTTCCAGTCGCGTCATTATAGGCAAGAGATGGAGCTACCATCACTAGCAACAAGACAATGGCTAATAGAGTAGAATATTTTTTCATCGGTTAACCTCCTAAATAAAAAACGGGAAAAGATATATTGGTCAGCAGTTACTTGAAACTGTCCCGCGAAGGCGGGAACGATAAGTCCCGCACTTAATTGAATTTTCGTTCCTTTATCTATTTGTATTATATAGTGTGAGACGACCCTGATTTAATGATCTTGGTTAGAATTTGGTTATGAACCAACGTCATGGGGGCTTGACAAATCACCGTTTTCGATCAAGAATATTAACGAACGTTTATTTATTTCCGAGGTAGCTATGGACGACTCCCCCCAAAGCAAAGGTGAACGCACGCGGCAGGTGATTTTGTCCGCAGCCCGAGAGATTATCTTGAGCCAGGGCTACACGGCCGCCAGTATGCGCAAAATCAGCGAAGCGGCCGGCATCACCCCGGCGGCTATTTACAACCACTTCAGCAGCAAGGAAGATCTGTTCAGCGCCCTGTTGGAAGAAGCTGTGCCGCTGCAAGAATTAGCCGCTTTTCTGAATGAAGTCACAGCCGCCACACCAGAAGCGTTACTCTCGCAAGTGTTTCGCGGAATATTGGCGCTGCTGCGCCAGCACGAAGATTACATCCGCCTGGCGTTGATTGACGCGCAGGAACGGGATGGGGCGACGCTAACGACCTTTGTGCCACGCCTGTTCCCGCTGATGATGCAGTTGATGCAGAAGTTACATGAGGTGGATGGGGACAACGGCCGTCTTCGCTCCATCCCTCCCTTCATCCTGGTACGCTCCCTGATCAGTCTGGTTGCCGGCTACCTGCTCACCGAGCGGATCGGCCGCCCCGAACAGACCCTGGGGCTGCCACCGTTAGATTGGGAAGGCGGCTTGTTAGACATTTTTATGCATGGCATTTTTGTGCATGAGTCAGGAGTCGAAAGTCGTGAGTCGTGAGTCGCAAGTGCCGACCGCCCACGCCCAAAAGGTGAGTATGAACACAGTCATTGAAGCGCAGCAGTTACATAAACAGTTTGGCGCCATCCACGCCGTCAATGGGCTGGATTTGCGTGTGGAGCAGGGAGAAATTTATGGCTTGCTGGGGCCAAATGGTTCTGGAAAGACAACGCTCATTCGCCTGATTACGGGGCTGCTGCGGCCGACAGACGGCCGTATTACCGTCCTCAACCATCCCATGCCCAACAAAGCCGTACTGGCAAACATTGGCTACATGACCCAGGCTAGCGCCCTCTACGAAGACCTGACCATCCGCGAAAATGTGAACTTTTTTGCGACGATGTGCGGCCGAGGCAACGGTCAGGTGGACGCCGTAATTGAACTGGTAGACCTGAGCGACCGCGCCGACAGCCTGGTGCGCACCCTGTCCGGTGGCATGAAGCAGCGCGCATCATTGGCCTGCGCCCTGGTTCACGCGCCGCGCCTGCTGCTGCTGGACGAGCCAACCGTCGGCGTAGACCCACAGCTCCGCGCCGCCTTTTGGGATTACTTCCGCCGCCTGGCCGATGAAGGCGTGACGCTGGTCGTCTCCAGCCACGTCATGGACGAGGCAGAACGGTGCGACCGCCTGGGCTTTATCCGGCAGGGCAAGCTGTTAGCCGAAGGCACGGCCGCTTCCCTGCGCCAACAAAGTAACACCCCCACCCTGGAAGCCGCCTTTCTCCATTTCGCCACTTAGGAACGCGGATTAAATAAGTTACGCTGATTGACTGACAAATCTCATCTTCGCGGTGACGACAGCGAAT
>JACSRF010000096.1 GCA_014879875.1 Anaerolinea sp. | reverse complement strand
CTCGCCGCCCGCCAGCCCCGGTGAAAAGAAGAACAGGCTGCCACCCAGTCCCACCACAACACCCAGCAGGGCGGCATCGGTGGCGGGGGTGGGCGGGACGTAGGCGTGGATGGCGACGTAATCGCCCGGCCGGGCTTGTTCCAGAAAGGCATCTAGCGCAGCAGCGGTAACAGGCGCTGTTTCGCCAGCGGGCAGTTCGCCACTATCTGCGTAGGCGACGACCATTTGCCGCGCCAGAATTTTGGCGGCTTCCACGTTGGGTTGGTCGAAGGGCTGAATACCGAGGCGTTGTCCAGCAACGGCCGTTGCCATCTCCCATAAGAAAAACTGCCCACCCAAATCATATTCATCTTGCAGGTGTATCCACAGAACGGGATATCCGGCTTTTGCTAAAGCGGTCATGGCGGCTTCATACGTATCATCTCCTTGCAGTTGCAGGTAAACAAAGAAGCGGTCATGTCCATAAACCTCTGGGGCGCCGAGGGGTTCACCGACGACAGGCAGAATGCCCAGCCCGTCTTTGCCGGTGCTTTCGGCAATGATCTGCTCTACCCAGTCGCCAAAGCTGGCGATGGCCGGGGAGAGGAAGAGGGTGAGTTTGTCACGACCGTTTTTCGCCAATTCACCCATCATTACCCCCAAACGCCCGGCGTTGTTGTCACCTTCGAGGGGGCAGTTGCAACTGGCGGCGTTGGCAACGGCCGTTGCCGCCCGTTCTAGCAAGGTATCCAGATCAACACCTACCAACACCGCCGGAAACAGGCCAAAGTAAGAAAGCGCCGCGTAACGGCCGCCGATGTTGGGATCGTTTACCAGGGTGTAGCGGAACTGGTACTGCCGGGCGACCACGGCCAGTTTACTGCCGGGGTCGGTGATGGCGACGAAGTGCCGTCCTGCTCTTTCTGCGCCAACGGCCGTTAGCACCCGGTTGTAGAAATACTTGAAGAACGAGAAGGTTTCCACGGTGCCGCCAGATTTGGTGGCGACGATGTAGAGGGTTTTAGCCGGGTCCAGTTTGGCGTCAAATTCCAATACCCGCGCCGGATCCGTGCTGTCCAGAATTGACAGCTTCAGACCATTGCCGCCAAACGTTTTGGCAAACACTTCCGGGGCCAGACTGGAGCCGCCCATGCCCAACAGCAGCACATCGGTATAGCCATCGGTCAGAACAGATTGTGTTAATGCCTGGAGGCGGATGCAGTTGGCCTGCATCATCTCAATGCTGTGCAGCCAGCCCAGCCGGTTGCTAATTTCGTCTGGCTCCGGTTTCCAGACGGTGTGATCATGCGCCCAGATGCGGTTTAGGATGCGGTTGGTGCGTATTTCCATCAGGGCGGCTGTCACACCAGGCTGGTATGCTCCCAATTCGGCGGTCATGCCCTGCCAGTTGTGTTGCAGCTTTTGCCGTTTGCTGGCGACACTGGCGATGAGGGTGGCGAAGGATTTGGCAAAGGCGGCCACGCCTTCGTCTTGCAGTTGTTGGGTGATGGCGTTCAGGTCAATGCCCAGGTCGTTTAACTGTACCAACTGCGCCTGTGCTTCGGCCAAAATGGCGCCCAGCGGCGCGGCCCGGCCACCGTGCCATGATTGCGGAAGGCGGTAAGGGTGGCGGGCGGCACGGTGTTGACTGTGTTGGGGCCGATGAGCTGATCGACGTAGAGGGTGTCGGGGTAGGCCGGGTTTTTACTGCCAGTGCTGGCCCATAACGGCCGTTGTACCCGCGCTCCCTTCTCTGCCAATGCCTGCCACCGATTGCCGCTGAAAATTTGTTGAAAACGGCCGTAAGCCACCTTCGCGTTGGCAATGCCAATCTTGCCCTGTAACTCTGTGTGGCCCAAATCAGCTAACCGGTCGTCTACGGCCGTATCCACCCGGCTGATAAAGAAGGAAGCCACCGATGCCACCCGGCTGAGGTCGCCGCCGTTGACTGACAACTTCTCCAGCCCAGCCAGATACGCCGCGGCTACCGCTTCATAATGCGCCAGCGAGAAAATCAGGGTGACGTTGACGTTGATCCCCTCGCCGATTAGCGTTTCGATGGCCGGGATACCGGCGGGCGTGGCCGGAACCTTGATCATCACATTTGGCCGGTTCAGGGCGGCAAATAAACGGCGGGCGTCGGCAATGGCGCCGGCCGTATCATGCGCCAGCGCCGGGCTGACCTCCAGGCTGATGTAGCCATCCACGCCGCGAGTGGCCTCGTAAATGGGACGCAGCAGATCGGCCGTGCGCTGAATATCTTCCAGCGCCAGCGATTCGTAAATTTGTTCATCTGTCTGGGTGGAACCGGCCAATGCTTTGATGGCCGTGTCGTAATCAGAGCTGCCGCCGATGGCCTTCTCAAAGATAGACGGGTTGGAAGTGACGCCCATCACGCCGTCAACCAGCAAGGCTTGCAGTTCGCCGGAATCAAGCAGCGCCCGACGAATGTTATCGTACCAGATAGATTGTCCAAGTTGGGTAAGTTCGTGTAGTTTTGTCATAATCGAATTCCTTGTTCACTCTAATAGAGATTTTGCTACGACCGCTACCCGGCCAGGCGTGAAGCCGAACTTCTCTTGCAGCGCTTTCAGGGGCGCCGAAGCACCGAAGGTTTCCATGCGATACTGCATCCGGTGAGGCCGATGTACCGCGCCCAGCACAAGGTAGAGGCCTGCTCCACAGAGACACGGGTGGTGATGTCGGGTGGCAGCACGCTGTCTTTGTACGCCTGGTCTTGCTGTTCAAACAGCGCCCAGGAGGGCATACTGACGACGCGGGCGTGAATGCCTTCAGCTTTCATTGGACAGTTTGATTATGCGGCATGATGACTCCATTTCAGGTCGGCGCTCCAGGCACCGCCACCGCGCCATAACACGTAAACGGCCGCACTGATGGCAATGATGGGGATAATTGGTTCTGTTGGCTGCAGGGGAAAGAGCACCGGATCGGCCACAACCAGGTGGACGTAAGTGGCCACAAGCATCAGGCCACTGACAACCAATGCGTTTACCCTTGCCAACAAACCATAAAGCAGCAGGAGGCCAACGGCCGTTTCCGTAATCGGCACAAACCACATATTAAAGGTGTGGAAGGGAATATTGGCGGCTGTCAATTGACCGGAAAATGCATATCTCAGTTCAGGAACGAACAGCTTCATCATGCCGGTCATTAGAAACAGAATGCCCAAAGCAATGCGGACGCTGCCCAAGGCTTTATTAGGCCTGGTGTGACGGATGGCGGCCAAATATCTGGTATGCCCTCTCAATCCTATATCAAGTTTTGTTGAGTTTTCTGGTGTGTTGATCATCATTTTCTTTTCAAAATCACAATTTCTAGTCCGAGGTTATTAGCGTAAAAACAATTTCCAGATGACACAGAAGAGACCAGAGTTTAATTGTTCAACATGCCGCGTATTGTCTCTGACATTGCCTCATAGGAAGGAAAGACTGGCTGGCTGTTGACAAAAAAAGTAGGTGTGCCACGTGCGCCATCATTTTGTGCCCGCTGAATGGCATCTGTCACAAATTTGCGATACCGGCCTGAATCCAGACATCTGTTAAACGCTTCGCTTTCCAGACCAATGGCCGCGCCAATTTCTTGCAAACGGTCACTGTTTACAGTGGGGTATGGCTCAAAATTCTCGTAAACGTAGTCGTGAAACGGCCAAAACAATCCCTGTTCGGCGGCGCACTGTGCCGCTTCTGCCCATCTAGGTGATGAGACGGTGATGACGGGGAAGTGCCGGTATTCAAAGCTAATCTGATCGCCAAATTCAGCCTGCAACTGCTCTTTGACACCCGTATTGTGCCACTGCCGACACGAGGAGCAGGTCAGGTCGGCGTATTCGACAACCTTAACGGGGGCGTCGGCCGGACCGTCGAGGTGAGGGGGGGCGAGAACGGCCGTTTCGCTTTCCAGAGTCTTATCCGCTCTACCCCAACCAATCAGCCCCACAATGACAATGAGGATGATGACTGCCAGTCCACCAAAGCGCACCATTTTCTGGCGAGATGCTTTGTCCTGGGCGGCTTGCTTCTTCTCTTTGCGGGATGATTGTTTACTCATAACATAGACTTTTCCGGTTAAGGGAAAACCTATTCTGTTTGTTGAAAAGTCAACCTGATACAAGCGTG
>JACSRF010000097.1 GCA_014879875.1 Anaerolinea sp. | reverse complement strand
GTCAGATGTGTATAAGAGACAGCGGTTTGGGTTCCGTTCGCATCTGACCTGAACAGCTTTATCGTTGGCCGCGTGCTCACCGCGCTCGGCGGGGGGGCGATGGTCCCGGTGGCCATGGCCGTCATTGGCGATGTGTACGCGCCGCAAAAACGGGCCACGGCGATGGGCGCGTTGGGAGCCATTGACACGGCGGGCTGGGTGTGGGGGCCATTGTACGGGGCGCTGCTCATCCGCTACCTCTCCTGGCGCTGGCAGTTTTACCTGAACATCCCCCTGGCGTTGTTGGGCATGGCGGCGGCGTGGTGGGCGCTGCGCGACTTGCCCCAACCGGCGCGGCGAGAACGGATTGATTGGCTGGGAACGGCCGTCCTCACCATCTGCCTCCTCTCCCTCAATATCGCCCTCCTCAACAGCGGCGACGTTAGCAGCGCCGGCGGCTTCGCCAACCTGGCGCAGCCGCAAACAAGCAATACCGGCTGGCTGTATGGGGTAGCGGCCGTTTCCTTTGCCTTATTCATTTGGGTTGAACGTCGGGCGTCGAGAGAGTCCCAACGCCCAACTCACGACGCCCAACTCACGACGCCCCCCCTCATTGACCTCACCCTCTTTCGCCGCCGCAACTTCACCCCGGCCGTCCTCATCAATTTTCTCGTCGGCGGCGTGTTGATCATTGCGATGGTTAATGTGCCCTTGGTGATCAACGTGCTGGAGTTTGACGTGGAAACGGCTGCTCTCACCAGCGGCTACCTGCTCAGCGGCATGACCGGGGCGATGGCGGTGACGGCGTACCTGGGCGGCCGTCTCACCGAGCGGTTCAGCTATCGCCTGCCAACCTTGCTAGGGCTGGCATTGTGCGGCCTCGGCCTGGCGCTCATGGGCGGCCGTTGGGTCGTGGGCACGCCCTATGGCGAGATGGCCTGGCAGTTGATCATCTTAGGGGCGGGGTTTGGGCTGGTGATGGCGCCGGTGGGTACGGCCGTCATCAACGCCGCCCCCGACACCCAACGCGGCATCGCCGCCAGCCTGGTCATCGTCCTACGGCTGATGGGCATGAGCGTCGGCCTCTCCGCCCTCACCGCCTGGGGCCTGCGCCGCTTTGCAATCTTGCGCGTGCAAATCACCCTGCCCGATCTCCCGCTCGCCGATCCCATTTACCAACAGGCCATCATAGACGGCCTGACCCAAGTCACCGTGCGCGTCCTCACCGAAACCTTTCTCGTCTCGGCCGCCGTCGCCACCATCGCCCTGCTCGTCGGTCTACGCTTGCGCCGTGAGTCATAAATTGCCCGACGACGCTGGCAAAAGAAAGGCAGAAGCCAGAAGGCAGAAAAGGAACAACGAACAACGAATGTTCTTCCTTCTTCCTTCTTCCTTACTTAAACATCGACAATTTTTTGTCGATGTGGGCGCGTAAGCGCCTAAAAGGAACAACAACTATGTACGACATCACTTTGTTACGCGAGACCGAATTTCCCATTACTCAAGAATATTGTTACTTCAACAATGCCAGCATCGCCCCTCTGCCCCAGCGCAGCCAGAAAAAAATGGCGTGGGCCTTACAAGAATTATCACGCCAACCGATCCTCTTCTGGCAGCAGCAGGGCATGGGCATGGCAGCCGCCTTCCAGGAGGAATTGGCGGCTTATATCAACGCGGCCGATCCCCAGGAAATTGTCGCCACGACCACCACCTCGGCCGCGCTCAACGCCGTCGCCCAGGCCATTCCGTGGCAAGATGAGGACAACATCGCCTTTTGTGAAATTGAGTTCCCCGCCAATGCGTACCCCTGGCTGAGCCTGGAGCGAGATGGGATTGAGGTGCGCCGGGTCAAAGCGGTGGATGGCGGGTTGACGTTGGCCGCATTGGAAAAAGCGGTAGATGTGGATACGCGCCTGGTCGCCGCCAGCGCCGTGCAATTCTTCAGCGGTCACCGCACCGATTTGCAGGCCATCGGCCAATTTTGCCACAAGCGGGACATTCTCTTTGTCGTAGACGCCATCCAATCTATCGGCCACATTCCGGTTGACGTGCAGGCGATGCACATAGACGTGCTGGCGACGGGCGGGCAAAAATCCATCTTAGCCGCGCCTGGCTCTGGCTTTTTGTATGTGCGGGGCGAGTTGGCCGCAGAAATGCGGCCGCGCCTGATTGGCGCGAACGCCACACGCGACTTTCTGCACTGGCTGGCGTATGACCTGACGCCGGCCGAGGGCGCAAACCGTTTCCAGATGGGCACGCCGAATCTGGCGGGGATGTTTGGCCTGCTGGAAAGCGTGCGCCTGCTGCGCGAGTTGGGGCTAGAGCAGATTGACCAGCACACGAGGGGTTTAACGGCCGTTGCCACCACCCTCCTCACCGACCTCGGCTACGACGTGATCACACCGCGCCACGCCAGCGGCCCCATCACCACATTCAAGACCGGCCTCAGCCAGGCCGACAGCGACGCGCTGGTCAATTATCTGGCCGAGCGGCATATCAGCGTCGTCAAACATCTGGACGCGGCCGGAGAGCCATATATTCGCCTCTCCTTTCACTGCTTCAACACGGCCGACGAACTCACCCAATTCGCCGACGCCCTGCGCGGCTGGCTCTAATAAAAACGATGCACAAACAAACCCATTCCCCCCCAACACCAACCCCTTTGGCGCGCGCCGTGTGGCGCGTTCTTGTTTGCTGGCTTGGCAGCATGGCGCTGTTCGCAAGCGGCTGCACCACGCCAATAGTCCCTCCCGCTGGCACGCCCCAATCGTCAATCCCCACGCCGCAATCGTCAATCGTCAATCCCCAATCGTCAATCCCCACGCCGCAGCCCTCAGTCGCGCCAACATTACCGCCGCCGGCCACCACCACGCCCTTGCCGACCATCACCCCATCGCCCACGCCGGCTATTGGGTTCTACCCGCCGGCCGGGCGTGAATTTGCCACGTTGGCGGAGTTCTGGAACGGCCGTGCCGAGTGGCTGCTGGAAATTCACGACACCGGCCTGCCCATTGGCGAGTCAGACACCGTGTACCGGGGTGAGTACGAGTTATGGTCTTACTTGCACGCCAGCGATCAATCGGCCGGCGTGCGCGACCAATGCGGCGACCCCGTCCCCTTCCCCGGCTGCACCACCCGCTGGATCAGCGTAGACGCCGGGCAAACGTTCACCCTCACCACGCCGGTTTGCCTGTTCTCCTGTGCCAGCTGCCCGTGCGATAACCGGCGCGACCACATCGCGCAGCAGCAGTATCCGCGCGTCTTTTTCACCCCGGAAGAGGCGTACCTGGTCTACGAATTTGGCGCGTACAACTACCTGCGCACCTCGCCCGACGGCCTGGCCTGGTCAGACCAGGCGCACATTGACGGAACCTGGATTTGGACCTTCCCGTATGGGGGCTGCGCGCCGTATGAATTGATCGGCCGTCACCCCAACATTTACGCCGACCAGGAGTGGCACTGCCTGGCAGGGGGGCCGCCCGGCATTTACGTGGAAGGGGACATGCTTTACGTCTTTGTGGCCTTGGGCAAAGCGCCAGGGCACATGGGCTGTTACAAGGGTAATCGCTTTGCCGGCGCGGCGGGGATGGTGGAATGCAGCAGCAACCCGCTCTTTGGCGCAGAATTGGGGTATGGCCCCACCGACCTGGTCGGCCCGGCGGCAAACTCTTATTTCGAGTTCCGCACCATTTCCTCGGCCGACGTGGTGCGTGTAGGCGACCATTATTACATGACCTACGAAGGGGTGCGCGGCCCCAGCGACCCAACGGTGGTGGATGACCAGTTTGCCCTGGGGTTGGCGCGCAGCGTGACGTTGGAAATTGACGGCCCCTGGGAAAAGTACATCGGCAACCCGATCATTCTCGACCTGCCGGGCAACGTCGGCGTCGGCCATGCGGATATTGTCATCATTGGTGACGCCACGTATTTGTACACGACGACGGAAGAGGGCACGCGCGGCCGTTATGTGTTGGTGAAACGGCCGTAAATGGCTTATGTCGTCATTACCAGGCCGTTGGTTGGTTTGTTGGCTGGAAACCAACCAACTATCAAACCATCAAACCTATCCAGAGAGGCTTAGTACCGAGAGTCAATGACCACCCCCAAAGGGGGTGGCTTGACTCAATGCACCTAGAAGGTGCGCTATTACCTTCCT
>JACSRF010000098.1 GCA_014879875.1 Anaerolinea sp. | reverse complement strand
TTAGCACAGGTGGACGCCGATTTGCACGAGTGGGTTCACGAGACGGGGGTTTCGTAGCCGGCGTCCAAGAAACGGCCGTTTCTGCCTCGTCTCAAGTGGTCACCCCCTGTTGGTATCTGAACCAAAATTGAAGTTGCTGTGCAGTTGTTATTGCGTAAGGGAATATTCGCTAGTTTTACTTATGCAGTTGACAGGAAGACGGCCGTTTTGCTATCGTAGTGTCATAAGGTCATATGATGACATGATGAGGTAACAATGCCAACAACAAAATATATCCAACAAGTCTATTACCTGGCAACCTCGTTGTATTGGTTTGCCACCGCCTTACCCATCGCCCTGATTACCCTCTTGTTCCAGGCGCGCGGTTTTTCCCTGTTTGAAATTGGGCTGGCGTTTGGCGTTTACTCAGCAACGATTGTGCTGCTCGAGGTGCCCACCGGCGGTCTGGCCGATGTGGTGGGGCGCAAGCGGGTGGCGCTGCTCGCTTACTGTTTGATGGCTTTGATGTCTGTGGTTTGGCTGCTGGCTTTTAGCTTGCCGGTCTTGATCCTGGCCATGATTCTGTACGGCATGAGCCGCGCGCTGTCATCCGGGGCGCTTGACGCCTGGTTTGTAGACGCGGTACAAAACGCCGATCCGGACGTGGATTTACAGCCGCTTCTGGCTAAAGCCGGCACGTTTACGTTGCTGGCCCTGGGATTGGGCGCCCTGTTGGGCAGCGCCATCCCGCAAATGGCCGGCGGACTGCCGGCGGAAGGCACGGCCGTTCTCACCCCCCTTTCCCTGCCCATCCTCGTTTCCATTATCCTGAAAGGGGCGTTGATTATTTTTGTAGCGGGGGCGGTACACGAAGAACGGCCGTCTGGCAGTCCTGTTAGTTGGACCGCTGGTTTGCGCGCCACGCCGCAGGTCGTGGGCGAAGCGTTTGCGCTGACCCGACAAAGCGAAACTATCCCCCTACTCCTGGGCACAACAGCTGCTGCCGGCCTGGCTCTGGCAGCCATCGAAACTTTTTGGCAGCCGCACATGGCTGACCTCTTGCCCGGCGCGTCCCACAATACCATTCTGTTTGGTCTGGTGATGACCGGCAGTTTTTTGACCGGCATGGCTGGCAATATATTGGCTACGCCCTTGAGCCGCCGTCTGGGTGGGCGCTATGCCCTGGTGGCGGCGCTGGTGCGCGGGCTGCAAGGGTTGTTTTTGTTGATGCTGGCTCTGCAAACGGCCGTTCCCGGCTTCATCCTTTTCTTTTGGTTGGTGTACTTGAACCTGGGCGTACTCAATTCGCCCCACAGCACCCTGCTCAACGCGGCCATCCCCGCCGCGCGTCGTTCGGCTATGCTGTCGGTAGAATCATTGACCGGATATTTGGGCGCCATAATTGGCAGCATCGGGCTGGGCTACGTGGCGCAGCAGCAGTCTATCAGCGCCGCCTGGATTGTAGCAGCGGTGGGACTAATGGTATCATTATTTTTGTACGTAAGAATTGACCGACTTCAACGTCGTCAGACCAGCGATCTTCATATTTCCCAGCAGCTAGGAGAGTGACCATGAGCCAAAACCTGCCCTTCCTAAAATCCGTCAAGAAGGAAACGTTAGCCGAACAGGTGGCCGAGACCATTAAAGAGTCCATCCTGGCTGGTGATTGGGAGCCGGGTGTGGCGCTGCCTACCGAACCGGAACTGGCCGAAGCGTTTGGCGTCAGCCGGGCAGTGGTGCGCGACGCCACACGTATGTTGGCCGCCCGGGGCCTGGTCGAAGCACAACATGGCCGCGGCGTGTTTGTCACCGAATCGCAGGTGGAAGCCTTTGACGCGGCGCTGCTGCTCGCGCTGCGCCGCGCCGGAGCGACGGCCTGGGACGTGGAGCATTTTGAGCAGATGGTTTATCCCGAATTGTTTGCCCTGGCCGCAGTCGAGGCCACGGATGACGAACTGGCTCACATTGCAGCGCTGATAGAGACTTACCTGGACAACCGGGAGCGGCTGTTGACGATGTATTGGGACCAGGATGGCCTGCCGCCAGAAGCAAATGCGACGTTGATGGCCGATTATCGAGCCTTTATCGAGGCGATTTTTGCCGCTACGCACAATAAACTACTGCAACTGCTGGCGCGGCCGTTGGTCAGCTTGCGCAGCAGCCGGTATTGGGATGAGCCAGACCAGACATTGGCGGAAGCCCTGGAACAAGAAGCTGCCTACATGCGCCTGATTCTGACCGCCCTCACGAGCCGCGATCCCGCCGCCGCCCGCGCCCAGATGCAAGAACTGCTGGTTTTGCCGCCCGAAGCTGTCGCCGCTATGCGCCAGACTCCCATTGGCCGGGAATCAAAGATTCCAACCTTTAATAAACAGCAGCAAACGGCGCAACACCCTAAATATGGGATAACCCAAATGGGTTATTGAAGGCTCAGAATTATCCGTACTCAAGAGGTACACGACCCAATTTACCACCTGAGTATACTATTTTTCTTGGCAAGGCTCTCACAATCGTTCGCCAACAGAATCATATATGAGCTTTTCCCGCGAATTCCCAAAGGTCCTGATTTCTTTAGTCAATGCAGTCAATCGTCTCCCGGTAGCCCCACCCTTCTGCCCAGCTAAAATGCATACGGTGGCAGCTCACAGACGCCAATACACAACCTGCTGCTTGTGGCAAACGCGCCAGACAAAGGCCAGGAGGCGCCTGACCTAATTGAATCACCTCTGCTTCCCCCTCTAACTGCCAATGTGGTGTGGTAATGATAACGGCCGTTTCCGTTTCCAGATTAAACAAAACGTCAGACGACGCAGGGATCAGCACATACAAGGTCAAATCATCTGCTTCACAAGGGAAAAATCCGGCTTGAATGCCACCCGGCCCATTTGTCGAAAGAGTGGCGGCCGATTCCATCTTGAGGGCTATCATTATGCGTAGTTTCAGTGGTTCTAACATACCCTCAGTGTATGCCGCGGTGGCCTGGTTGTCGCCTAACCAAAGTTATGATCTCTAGCTTACATCTCAAGCAAATGGAGTTCGCGGGCGCGCAGCAGCGCCTGTGTGCGGCTCTGCACATCCAATTTGCTAAAAATATGATTGACGTGGCCTTTCACCGTGCCCACGCTGATAAACAAGGCATCGGCAATCTGCTGGTTCGACTGACCTTGCGCAATCAGACCCAGAATCTCCAGTTCACGTTCAGTCAGGGGATCGAGCAAAAGAGAGGCGGCGGCGGTATTAGCGGCGGTGGGTAGCGCAGCGAGAAGTTGGGAAACATAATCCGGAAACAGATGCCGCACCTGACTGAGCAGGGGGATCAAAATCGGGCCGTTTTCCACAAATACACGGATGTAACCTTCCGGTTTTGCCAAAGCCAGGGCGCGGATGAGCGCTTTTTGGGCGGCGGCTTCTTGTTTTTGCGCAAAACAGGCCAGGGCTTGCACCACATTGGCTTCGGCCACCAGGCGGAGTCGCCCGGCGACTTCAAATTGGGGTATGGCTTTGTGCAATAAATCCAGCGCCACCGCCGTCTGTCCCTGCGCCAGGCGGATGCGCGCCAGCAGCAGGTCGGCCGATTGCACAGACAGCGGTGTGAGAGGGCAGGTTCCATCAACCCGCTGGCGGGTGTACGCATCGGCCCAGGCGCCGGCGTCAGCCAGATTGCCCCAGGCCAGTTCGTGCCGGGACAGATGCATGACAACCTGAGCCGACACAGACGCGGATTGAAATTGAACGGCCGTTGCCTGTGCTAAACCCAGCGCTTCCCGCGCCCCCACTGCGTCATCTTGCGCGGCAGCCACCGCCGCCAGCCTCAAATAGCCATCCACCAATGACAGCAGCATACGACCGGACTGCGCCAACTCAATCTCCTGCCGGGCGTAAGTTTCTGCCTGAGCCAAATCATTCCATTCCCAATACAAATCATTCAGAAAACCAAACACCTCCCCCGTCATAATCAACGGTTCATAACCGGCGGCTAATGCACGCTGCCGGATGGATTCATACATTTGCCACGCCTGATTCAGCCGTCCCTGCATAATTTGAATGCTGGCCATGCGGTAAAGCGGCAGTTGGCCCATAAAAACATTGCCCAATTTCTCAAGGCTCTATATGTGTTTCAAGGTGGTGATAGAAGCAACTCCAACAAAGATGGCAGCAATGACCTGCCG
>JACSRF010000203.1 GCA_014879875.1 Anaerolinea sp. | reverse complement strand
ACCGGTCACGTGACCGGTCACATGAATGATAGTAAAGCAACTCGCCCCTTTTGTCAAGAGGTTTTTTGTGCAAAACAGACAAAAGGAAACGCCGGGTGTTGGTTAAACCAACAACCCGGCGTGTTAAGTTTATGGAGATCTGCGTTCTTAAGAAGGAACGCGGCGCCTGACAACAGGCGTTCTAAATTTCGGGATCAATGCCGAGGGCGCGTAATTGCGCTGCCAACTGATCGGCGCGCTGTTGCTCCTGATCGGCGCGCTGTCGTTCTTGTTCGGCGCGCTGCCGTTCCAGGGCGGATAATTCAGCGCCGGTTGGCAGCAGCGATCCTTGCGCGTCGCGCCAGCGCAGCCATTCCCCTTCTTTGTTTTCGTAAACGCCTGGCCACAGGGTGAGACCCAGGTCAAGCGAATCAAGAAAAGCATCCGATTTGGGCACATACTTGTTAAGACGCAGTTCGTACACTTGCAGCGGCTCATCTTGCAGCAGCCGTTGAGGATCGTAAACCACGTAGTACCACACACGCAGACGGGCATAGGCGCGTAGTTTGCGATCTAGCTCGCCTCCCTTGTTATTAGAGACAATTTCGATGACGACGTCTGGTGGTTTGCCAAACTCCCAAATAAAGTAGGTGCGATGCTCTTTGGCATACCAATCTTCGGCGATGGCAACGTCCAGACTAAGAAACACGTCAGGGACAATGGCAGGGTCGCGGGGCACATTGTAGATGCCCACGTTGGCATCGGCGACAAAGGGGCGATCTATTTGCCATGAGGTGTACAAGGATTCAACAAGCAACCGCTGTTGTTTTGCAGAGAATAGATTATCCACTGGCGTATCGTCCTCTGTAATAATTTGGGAAACGTCTGGCAACGGGATCGTTACCACTTCTGGTTCTAACACCAGGGTTATTTCAGCCATACAACACCTCACATACACATTCCAATAATATTGCCTTTAGCGGCGGCACAGTCAGCGACCAACCGCCATCCGTGTAGACATGATAACGAACATTAACCGGTTAAGCAATGGCTGAAGACGTGGCGACGCGGGCAAAAATGGGTCATGGTAGCGACACAAAGGGTGGTGGTTCCTGGCTGACAGACAGGGGTGGCGCGGTCAAAAACCGGCCACCCCTGCGATAGTTACCGGTTGGCGTAGGTGTTCATGTTGCTGTTGCGGCTGGAATCTGAGGTTTGCGCCGGGTCGCGCATACCGGATGTGTGGCACCAGCCCGTCTTGTGCCCCAGGTTGCTGGCCCCAGAAAGCTGCCCTGCCCAGCGCTCAATGACGCCATCGTCAGGATCGCTGAGGAAGAGGTCGCTGGCGATGTTGCAATAATCATAGGCCCACCATCTGTCGGTAAAGGAAGTGGTGTGGTAATAGATGCGGCTGCGCGCCCAGGACGGAATGCCAGAGAGCCACAAGGCAGCGCCATCATAGGTCAGGTTCCAATTGGTACCACAACCAACGCCAAAAATCTCGCCCAACAGCGCCAGATTCCCGGCTAATGCTGTGCCCTGATAAGGCGTACCCACAGACTGGATGAGGCGCGCGCCGGAGGAGTAATCGAGGCCGCTCCAATAGTAGGTGTAGAGGTGCAATGAGGCGGCGCCACCCTGGCTGTGCGCAATTGCGCCGAAGGAACTGAAATTGTTGCCGTAATTGCGGATCAGTTGGGCGAACTGGTCATGGGTGCGGTTTTGGTTCAGGTCAGAGAAAACGGCGTAGTTGCTGAAATGGCTGGTGGGCCAGGTGTTGGCTCCGGAGCAGTAGCCGTGAATGAGCATCACGACCCCGGCTTCCGGCGCACGGGCGGGCGCATCTGGCATGGGACCCATCAGCATGTCGTCGGTTATTTCTGTGATTGTGGCGCGCGCGGCGGCCGGCAATTGGCGCGCGTATACACCGAGGCGGGCCGTTTGCGCCAGCGGAATGGCGGTATCCAGGTCTTGAACGCGGACGTTACGCAGTTCAAAGGGGGCCTGTACGCCGGCGAGCGCGATCCAGCGCGCATCAAGGATCAACGGCAGGGTCACGCTGCTGCCTTGTTGGTGAGGAGTTGTGACGCCGCCAATCCAGGCTACAGGCGCCATTTCACCCTGGGCATTGGTCCCCCACACTTCAGCAAAGGCGGTCAGATTGGGCAAGGGGTCATTGAGGGCTGTGCCACGTAAATTTAGTTGCAGGCGTGTGTCATCGAGGGCGGTGGCGCTGACGGTGCGATTAGACAACTGCAAGGCGGGAGCAATGACCGGGAAGGTATGTTCGCTGGTGCGCGTAAAGGGTGTGCCGTCGGTAGAAGCTCCGGTTACTGTAACCTGGGCAGTATAATCGCCTGCGGTTGCAGCGGTGAAGGTTGCGCCAAATACGCCGTCGCCGGCCGCGCCATCGGCGTGACGGCCGTCATCCACCATCGCCAGTTCTATTTTCTGGCCGGTGGCGGTTTGCACAACCAGGGTTGCGCTGCCGATAATTTCGACCAGGGGGGCCGGCGCGCCATTTTCCGCGGCCAGGTTGGCGTCGTAAGCATAGGTTGCTAACCCTATCTCGTTACCCGCCAGCAAGGAATGGGTGCTGAGGTGTGTATAAAGCTGGTAAGGGCTGTCGCTGGACAATACCAGGTAGCCGGCGGTGGCGTCGGCGGCGCTGGCATCGGCAGCGGCGCTGGCAGCGGCAGCACTGGCGGACGTTATTTGCACCGTCCAGACGCCAGCCTTGTATCCGGCAAAGGCATACCGTTCACCGGCATAGCTGACGCCTTCAATGCCTAAGGAAACGGATTGGCCGGCGGCGCGATCCAGACTCCGCATCCGGTCGCCAGGCGACTGCACCGCCAGCCGCCAATTTTGCGCGTTGGGGGCGAACAGCGCCAGCGAAATATTGTCGCCATCCAGGGCAAATTCACCCGACCAGGCCCATTCCCCGACGGCCGTTGGCGTCAGGGTGACGGGGATCATGGCGGAATGAGAGCGCACCCCAAGTTGAGATGGGTCTGGCAGATGCAGACGGCCGTCGCGGATGTCGGCTGGGGGAGCGGCAATTTGCTTACTGGCGGGGGCCTGGTCAACCTCTAGCTGTGGCTGAGGGGCGGCCATGCCTGTGGCGGCAACCAACAAGCTGAACAAAATAACCAGTACGATGAAAAAATGACGATTCTTCAACACAAGCCTTTCCTCCTATGGGAATTGTGGGCCGCTTTGGCAGTAACTGGCAGGGATGATTGGCGCGGGATGAGGGTGTAATGTCTATTTGATTTTCATTTTGATTACAGCAAAACGGCGAGGGATAAAAAATAGAGCCTATCCAAACGATATGACCCTTTGGCGAACGGGGGAAATTGTAACGTGCATTAATGCATATTGCCAATTGAGTCTCCCCCTGTACAATCAGGCTGTATGAGCGGACAAAGCAAGATACGGGCGTTTGTTGCGGTGCATCTTCCCCAAATGGTGAAAGCGGAATTGGCATTGGTAAATGATCTCCTGGCCGGACAGGTCCCGGCAGGGAGTGTGCGCTGGGTACAGCCGGATTTGCTGCACCTGACGCTGCGCTTTTTGGGGGAAACGGCCGTTGCCGACCTCCCTACCCTCATGACAACCCTGGACGACGTGGCCGCGCAGCACGCACCGTTTACGCTGCATCTGGATAACCTGGGCTGTTTCCCTAACCGCAGCCGGCCGCGCGTGCTGTGGGTGGGGTTGGCGGGTGCTGTAACGGCCGTACAAAACCTGCAAGCAGATGTGGAAACGGCCGTGACCGCCCTGGGCTGGCCGCGTGAGAACAAACCCTTTCGCGTTCATTTGACGTTGGGCAGGGTGAAGGACGGCCGTTTGCTGCAAAATGTGGCCTGGGGCGCGGAAGTCAAAAAGCTGGCGGCGCCGGTAACGGCCGTGCATCTCGTCGAAAGCCAATTACATCCCAGCGGCCCGGTTTACACAGTACGGCATACGAGCCAGCTTCGTCAGCCGTGAGCCGTGAACCGTGAACCGTGAACCGTGAACCGTGAACCGTGAACCGTGAACCGTGAACCGTGAGCCGTGAACCGTGAGCCGTGAGCCGTGAACCGTGAACCGTAAACCGTGTCACGGATTACGGATTACGGATTACGGATTACCGATTACCGATTACCGATTACCGATTACCGATTACCGATTACCGATTAC
>JACSRF010000294.1 GCA_014879875.1 Anaerolinea sp. | reverse complement strand
TTACGCTTGATTTCTCCTGATCTCCGTGTCACTCTGTGTATCCTCCGTGCAACTCCGTGTAACTGGAGGATGTGCTGGAAAAGCGGGAACCACACTTCTTAGATGCGGCGAAGGTATGGACGGCCGTTGATAAAGGAAACGTGGCTGGTTACCTGGCAGCGCACAGCATAACCACATTGTTTTACATCATGCAACGGCGCGTTGGCGCTAAACAGGCAACCACTTTAACCCACGCCAACCTACTCATTACTTTGCAGGCGGGATTGCAGGGCAACGGCCGTGTTCGGCGACATATTGTAGAGCAAAGTGATGACGTTGGGGGGCGGATTTAGCCCATCACCAATGCTTCTTTCGCCAGGGAACGGCCGTTTTCCGTCAGCGCCATATGCCCATTTTGCCGCTCAATCAGGCCGCGCCGCTGCGCCTTGTCCACCACCGCCATCGCAAACTCGCCCGCCCAATGTAGATGCTCCTGCAAATGGGCAACCTTGCACTCTTCGACCGCCTGTGGCGAGTTTTCATGGTTCAGCAGATGGATCGCCAGCGCCGCCTGGGCAAATTCCCACTTTTGCCGCGCCCGTCGCCGGGCAACGGCCGTTATCCCCCGCTCTGGTGCAAACAAAAAGGCCAGCATAAAGAGGAAGCCGCTCATCGTCGCCATCGAACCGGCGATATTGGCATCCAGCCCCCGCGCCAGCCAGTAACCGCCAATGCCACTGCCCACCCCAATCAGCACACTCAGCCCCAGCAGGCGGGGCAGGTTGTCGGTGAGCAGATAGGCGGCGGCGGGCGGGGCGATCATCAAGGCGACGACCAGTACGGAACCAACGGCGTCAAATGCGCCAACGGCCGTTACCGAAACCATCGTCATCAGCCCGTAATGGATGAAAATGGGCGACAATCCCAACGCGGCCGCCAAACCGGCGTCGAACGTTGCCAGCTTTAGCTCCTTATACAGCAGGGCGATGAACAGCAGATTGAACAACAGCACAATCCCCATAATCAGCAGCGCTCGTGGCACATCCAGCCCGAAAACGGTCAGGCGATCAAACGGGGCGAACGCCAGTTCGCCCAACAACACCGCATCCACATCCAGATGCACGCCGCCGGCATAGCGGGAGATGAGGATGACCGCCAGACTGAACAGCGCCGGAAAAACCAGCCCGATGGCCGCATCTTGCTTTACCAGCCCGGTGTTGTGGAGCAGTTCGACGAGGGTCACGGTTAGTACCCCCATCAGCGCCGCCCCCAGAATAAGCCAGGGAGAGTCGAGGTCGCCGACGAGAAAGAAGGTCAGGACAATGCCGAGCAGGACGGTGTGGCTGATGGCGTCGCTCATCATCGCCATCCGCCGCAGGACGAGGAAGGCGCCGGGCAGGGCGCAGGCGGCGGCCACCACTGCGGCAATTAATTGAATTTCGATTTGTGATTGGGTCATGCGTCACCTGCCTTGTCGGCGAATAAGTTTTGGGCTTCAGTGATACCGGTCGGGGTTATGTACCAGCGGCTTTCGTCAACCGGCTGTACCCAACCTAAATCAGCCAGCGCGGTCAGGCTGTGCCGGACGCCGCCCCGCTGAAAGCTCATTGCCTGAAGAACGGCCGTTTCATGGGCGTGGTGCGGGTCGTCATGCTGCTGCGCCAGCAGGTACAGATTGGTCAACACCGTCCGCAGTTGTAGTTGATGATGTTCCCGCTGGCGGCGCAGCCAGTTCCACACCAGCCCGCGATTGGGGGCCAACAACAGGGACAACAAGACAATACCGCTGATCGCAAGTACCACCACCGGCCCGGTAGACAATCCCCGCCCCAAACTGCTGATGGTAGCCCCAACCACTCCGGCCAATGCGCCGAAAAATCCGGCCAGCCCCACCATCACCCCTAACCGGTCACTCCATTGGCGGGCGGCGGCCGCCGGGGCGACCACCATCGCGCTCATCAGCACCACACCGACCGCCTGTAACCCAATCACAATGGCAATCACCAGCAGGGTTGTCAGCAGAATATCCAGCCAGAGCATCGGAAAGCCGATGCTGGCCCCGAAATCAGGGTCAAAACTGAGCAGTTTTAGTTCTTTCCAGAACAGCGCCATCAACAACAGCGCCAATCCGCCGAACATTGCCATCACCACCACATCCCGCTGTAACAGGGTGGCCGCCTGCCCAAAGAGAAAACTATTCAGGCCCGCCTGTCGAGCGTCTGGGTTGCGCTGTAAAAAGGTGAGCAGCATCAGCCCCAACCCAAAAAAGACGGACAGGATGATGCCGAGGGCGCTGTCCTCTTTGATGCGGGTGTGGCGGGTGATGCTGGTCATCAATAATGTGCCGAGCAGCCCGGCTACGGCCGCTCCCAACAACAACACCAGCGGCGATTTACTGCCGGTGAGCATGAAGGCCAACACGACGCCGGGCAGGGCGGCATGGGAGATCGCGTCTCCCAACAGGCTTTGCCGCCGCAAGACGGCAAACGAGCCGAGCGCCCCGCTGGTAATCCCCAGCGTCGCCGCCCCCAGCGCCACCGTGCGAAGGGTATAATCGGTAAAAAGTTGGGTTAAAATGTCCATTGTTTTTTCGTTGGGGAGTATGGGAGTATGGGAGTCTTATTACGCGCCGCTGACCACTCATCCCACCCCATTACTCCGGCTGAGGAAGGCAACCCGCCCGCCATAGGTGAGGCGGAGGTTTTCATCGGTAAAAACTTCGGCGACCGGGCCACTGGCGATGCGGCGGACGTTGAGCAATGTGACCCAATCGAAGTATTCGGGCACGGTTTGCAGATCGTGGTGGACGACGACGACGGTTTTGCCGGCCGCCCGCAAATCTTTCAGCAGGTGGACGATAGCCCGCTCGGTGGTGGCGTCTACCCCTTGAAACGGTTCATCCATAAAGTAAACCTGGGCATCTTGCACCAGGGCGCGGGCAAGAAAAGTGCGCTGCTGCTGCCCGCCGGAAAGCTGGCTGATTTGCCGCTGGGCGAATTTGGTCATGCCCACTTTCTCCAGCGATTCCAGCGCCAACCGTTTATCATGGCTGCCGGGACGTTTGAACCAACCGAGACGGCCGTATCTGCCCATCATCACAATATCCAGCACACTCGTTGGAAAATCCCAATCCACACTGCCGCGCTGGGGCACATACGCCACCTGCTTGCGCTGTTCGGCATATGGCTTGTCGTAAATCAGAATCCGCCCGGCGGCCGGTTTCAGTAATCCCAAAATCGTTTTAATCAGCGTCGTCTTGCCCGCCCCATTAGGGCCGACAACCGCCATCAACACTCCTTCCGGAACATGCAGGTCAATATCCCACAACACCGGCTTGTTGCCGTAAGCCATCGTCAGATCTTCTACTTCAATTGCGTAATTGTTGTTCATTGGGTGTCCTTTGCGAGTCGTCAGTGGCGAGTGGACAGTGATCAGTTTTTCTGCCCACTTGCCACCGTCCACTCGCCACCATTTACTGCCCAAGCAGGGCGGCGACGATGGTATCAATGTTATGGCGGACGACGCCGATGTAACTGCCTTCCGGCGTGTCGGCGTTGCCGAGAGCATCGGAAAACAGCTCGCCGCCGATGTTGACGGTGTGGCCTTGCGCAGCAACGGCCGCTTGCACCGCCTCGATTGTGCGTACCGGTACGGACGACTCAATGAAGACCGCCTTGATCTGTTTTTCGACAATATAGTTGGCTAATATCTGCACGTCACTGGTAGACGCTTCTGAGGCGGTGCTAATTCCTTGCAAGCCGCGCACTTCAAAGCCATACGCTTGCCCAAAGTAACCAAAGGCGTCGTGGGCGGTGATGAGGATGCGCTGTTCCGGCGGTAGTTTAGCGGCCGTATCGCGCACATATTGGTCGAGCGATTCCAGTTCGGCCAGGTAGGCGGCGGCGTTGGCTTCATAATCGGCGGCATGGTCAGGGTCCGCGGTGATGTAGGTGTCGCGGATGGCTTTAACCGCGTATTGCCATAACTGAACATCAAACCAGACGTGTGGGTCGTGGGCGTTTTGGTATACAGGAGAGGCGAGCCGTTTTTCGACGGGAATGGCTTCGGCGGCGGGAACGGCCGTTTTCCGTTCCCCAATCTGCTTCAGCACCCCGGCCATTTGTGCTTCCAGAAAAAGACCGTTATAAAAAATAATGTCCGCCTCACTCAGTTTACTCACATCACTTTCGCTGGCGGTGTACAGGTGGGGGTCTACCCCCGGCCCCATCAGGCCGGTCACAACCACATGGTCGCCGCCGACGATGCGGGCGGCGTCGGCAACCTGGCCGATGGTGGCGACTACTTGCAAGCGGCCGTCGCTTTCGGCAATGGCCGGATTATTACTGCAACTGGTGAGGAAAACGGCCGTTGCCGCCCACACCATCATCAACCAGCTATACTTTATAATCCACTTCATTTGACGCATCTTTCTATTACTCCTTATCGTAAAATCAGTTCGTGATAATTTCTACAAAAATATGATCTGTAATCCGTGCCCCAACCACTAACGGTTGATCCATCCCGGCAATCTGCAGCTGCATCGTCCGGTCAAACGATACACAATTCACCACTTGCAGCGACACATCCAGCCGCAGGCCAATCTCGTCCAAATAGCGCAGCAGCGCATCGTCATGGTCGTCCACCCGTCGGATAATCGCCTGATCCCCGCGGCGCAGTTGGCTCAGGGGCAAATCATGCGGCAGCACAATCTCCAGATTGTGGTTGGGAATCGGCTCCCCGTGCGGGTCGAGCCGGGGATGGTTTAACAGTTCAGCAATGCGCCGCTCCATCTTTTCCGAGATGCAATGCTCCAGCCGCTCCGCCTCTTCATGTACCTCATCCCACGAAAAGCCCAGCACCTCATGCAAAAACAGCTCCAACAGGCGGTGATGACGTACCATTTCTAGCGCCGACCGCTCACCATCTGGGGTGAGCGCCACGCCATGATGTTTCTGGTAATCCACCAACGGCGGCTCTGCCTGGGCCAGCTTTTGCACCATGTTGGTGACCGAAGCCGGTTTGAGATTGAGATAGTCGGCAAGTTGGGAGGTTGAAACCCGCTCTTGTTGGGTAGTGAGTTTGTAGATGGTTTTCAAGTAATCCTGTGATGATTTAGATAGTTGGGTCATGGTTCAGCCCGATCTGTCACTATATAGCTAATAAAATATTTAGCTTAGACTAAATTGTATATTAACAACACAAAATGTCAAGAGGATGAATTGTTGATTTCAGAGAAACCTGCACGCAAATAAACCGCGCTGCAATGACATCATGAGCGGCAAGTATGGCGAGCCGGTTTTAACTGTAACCGGACGGCGTATGAGATTTCGGTGGTGATATGGACGTATCAGAAACGGCCGTTACCCGTCTGTTCCGAATGCACCCCCCAACTCATTCACAAATGGGCGCAAGTGGTGGCCGGAAGGAAGCGTGGCTGGCTGCCTGGCAGGCACAGCACAACCACCTTTATTCTTCCTTCTTCCTAAAAACATCAACAACTTTTTGTCGCTAGTGGCGCTGTTAGCGCCTTTGTGGTTATGCTTTTGTTTCTTGCAGGCGGGATTGCAGGGCAACGGCCGTGTCCGGCGACATATTGTAGAGCAAGGTGATGACGTTGGGGGGCGGGTCTTGCCACAGCCAGGCAGGATTGAGCCAGAAACCGGGGAGAACGGCCGTTTCCACCCGTTCATCATCCTCCGTGGCGTACAACTGGTAACGACCTTCCTCCGTCAGGCGGTAAAAATCGGCCCGCTGCCGGCCAGGACGGGAATCAATGATCCAATATTCGCCGACGCCGGCCTGAGCATATTCGTAATACTTCTTGTCCCGGTCACGGTACACACTGTCTGGCGAGACGATCTCCACCGCCAGGTCGGGGGGGCCTTCCAACCGCCGGGAAGTGAGCCGTTCCATGTTTTCCTGCTTCAAAAAGAGCATATCCGGTTCCCGGCTGGGGCCGCCGGGCCATAGCTTTACCTCAAAGGGGGCAATTCGCGTAATGCCCAATTGGAACAAGATAACGTACTCGCGAATCAAAGCGTACAAGAATTCCAGGATACGTTGATGCTCAAAGCGTGCAGGCATGTGAAAAACAACCTCCCCATCTACCCATTCCGTCAGGCGACTGCCACTGTCCAGGGTGAGATATGCTTCATAACTCATGGCGTTACTTGTGCCGGTTTTGCGCCGCGTGCGGGTCGCCGGTTCTATCTGTTTCGTCACCATCTGTCGCTCCTTGAAGGTAGGGGCAAGGGTGAGGCAGTTGGCACAACATATTGGCTAAACATCAACGCTATCTCCAACTGCCTCGCCCCTACTCTTGCTCACTTGTCTGCCTGGTCGTCGCTTTCACGCAGGACGGCCAATGTCTTATCTTGTTCCTCGTCGCTTTCGCGCAGATCGGCCAATTCTTTGCGCACATTGCGAATTTCCTTGGCGCTGGCGCCGCGCCGCCCTAAGAAAAAGTCCCAGCCAATGATGACCAGGGCGATTTGCGGCAGCCCCCACCAGATGAGGATGAAGGTGATGGCGAGCTTGGCGCGCTCTTGCTGCTGCGTCACCTGGGTACGCACGGTGGTCAACGAAGTGTTGATTTGTTTGATAATGCCCCCGTAGCTGTCTAGCTGTGCGGGGACTTCGGCGACACGGCTGTTAATCGTCTCAATATCCTGGGAAATGGCGACAATGCTGTCACTGATCGCCGCCAGGTTCGCGTTGGCAATGGTCAGGTTGCCCTCCACCGAACGCAGCTCTTCGGGCAGCCCATCTAAACTTGCGCCCAGGCCAATAAATGCCTGATCAAAAGGAACCGTCGGTTCATAGTTAATGCCAAGATCGTATCTGAATGGCACGCCGAGAATTTCTTCGTCAATGCGGAACTGGCTTAAGATGATCAACGTTTGGTCAATGGTGGCGGCGACACTGGCCAGCGCGGGGATGGAATCTTGCATCGCTTCGACACTGGCCGGCGCATTCTGGCTGACGACAACCGAAACCTGGTCGAGCAACGGCCGTGTGTCCGTCACCGTCTTGGCCATGCTCAGGGTCGCCCCTTCCACCGTATCTAGCCCATCGTTCACGTCGCCCAGGGTGCTTTTCGCCAATTCCAGGCTGTCAACGGCCGTATCCAACCCCTGCGACGCCAACACCAATGTATCATCCAACCCTTTGAACAACCCATCCACTGCCTGCCGCCCAAAATAGACGCCGGTCCCACTGATCACCAGACCTACCAACCCCAACAAAAGCATCACGATACCAATGATTCGACGAAACATATTGCGCCTCCTACTTCCTCATTTATAGGGTATGGCCTTTGTCCATTCATGTGCTACTATTTGGGTTCGCTGATTGCGGTTGCCTACTCGTCACGCAATACGTAACCCATCTAGCAAGCACATAATGTTGCCAAGAACCATTTTAACGCTGCGGGCAAACATAACGAAATCGTTATAAGTCAGAATTATATCAGGAGATTGCATAAGCAACATGATTGGCGGAGACCTGTCACAGTTGATCGTAAAACCGACGTTGTTACTGGACCCAAACAGAGCCATGCGCAATATTGAACACATGGCAACCAGGGCCGACCACAGCGGTGTGCGCCTGCGTCCCCATTTCAAAACGCACCAGGCGGCGGCCGTTGGCGCATGGTTTCGCGCGCGCGGCGTGACGGCCGTCACCGTTTCCTCGGTAGATATGGCCGCCTACTTTGCCGACCATGGTTGGGACGACATCACCATCGCCTTCCCGGCCAATGTGCGCCAACACCGGGCGATGAATGACCTGGCGCAGCGCGTCCGCCTGGGGCTGCTGGTGGAGTCGGTGGATACGGCCGTTTTCCTCGGCCAACACCTCACCCACTTTGTAGACATCTGGCTGAAAATTGACGTAGGCTACCAGCGCACCGGGCTGGATTGGCAGGATGAGGCGGGCATCAGCGCAGTGGCGGTGGCCGTCGCCCAATTCCCCCACCTGCGCCTGACCGGGCTGCTCACCCATGCCGGGCACACCTACCATGCACAGCACACAGCCATCACCGACATCTACCAGCAAACCGTCACCCGTCTGCAACGCATCCAGGCCAGCTTACAGCGGCAAGGGTACACGGTGGCGCTCTCCCTCGGCGACACCCCCAGTTGCAGTCTGGTGGAGACGTTCAGCGGCATAGACGAAATTCGACCGGGAAACTTTGTCTTTTACGACGTGATGCAGTGGCAGCTTGGCGCGTGCCGGGAAGAGGACATCGCCGTGGCGCTGGCCTGCCCCGTCGTCGCCAAACATGCGAGTCGCCAGCAGATCGTCATCTACGGCGGCGCAGTGCATTTATCAAAGGAGATGTCGGCGGAGGGAGATTACGGCCGTATCGCCCACCTCACGGAAAACGGCTGGAGCGCCAGTCACCCCACCGCCCGCGTCATTTCCCTTTCCCAGGAACACGGCATTGTGCAGGCCGACGCGGCCCTGTTTGCCCAGGTGAATGTGGGAGATTTGCTCGTCGTGCTGCCGGTACATTCCTGCTTGACGGCGAATTTGAACGGCCGTTACCTCACCCTGAACGGTGACTGGTTAGAGATGGCACGCTTCTAAAAGGACAACAGATTGACAGGATTAACAGATTACCCGCGCGGATCAAACAACTCATCCAGATGCAGCCAGATCATCCGCGAATAGCGAAAAATGAGCGGGGACAACAGGGTTAACAACAGCACATTACTGCCCACATACCACCACACCGGCGCGCGCTGCACATAACAAACAACGATCAACGGCACGGCCAGCGCGGTGCTGATCACATAGCCGATGAACACCGACATCATGAAATAACCCTCTTCGCGCTCAAAGTGAATGCCGCATACCGGGCATTCCGCGTGCATACGCCACAATCCGGCAAAAACCTTACCCTGCAAACAATGCGGGCAGCGAAATGCGAGTAAAGCATAAAGACGCATCGTAACCTCACACAGCATCAGGCAAATCTATAGAATTTACGATTAACGATTTGCGATTTACGATTGGCCTGCCCCTGACAAGCTATGAGAAAATCCCAAATCTCCCCCCAGCATAGGCGTGGGGCGGGAATCCTCATTAAACCACACATTCTGCAAATTCCCAAAGTAATCTACTATCTACAACAAGTGGACAAGTGACTAAAGTCACTTTACAATCCCTCATAAATCTTTTACATTCTATACAACTTTTTCTTAAAAGGGGTTATTTTGTTTCTCAATTGATCAATGGAGTCATTACATGAAAAAATTTTTGCAGCAAAAAAAGGAAGAGGGACAAGGGCTTGTAGAATATGCGCTTGTCCTGGTGTTGGTTGCAGTTGCCATCATTATCATCCTTACCATTTTAGGCACGGCCGTTGTTAAAGTCTATGCCGAGGTGGTCGGGGGTTTCAATGGGCAATCTTTGACTGACAGTGGCACAGAACACCTGGTCTTACAGGCAGAAATTGACGTTACGGCCGCCGGACCAGGCGCCTGCAACGTCACCATCACCAACGCCACCGTATTCGTCGCCCAAGACGGCGCAGTCGCTCAAAACACCAGCTCCGGCAGCATTGCCGTGTCCGGTGGTGCGGCTATGTCAGGCACAACGAACAATTTGGGAATTGTGTCTGGCCTCAGTTCGAGCGTTAATGGCATGACCTGCCCTGGCACGTTAACCATTGGCAACACCGGTTTTAGCTACCGCGTGACGCCATAACGCTGGCGTGAAACGTGAAACGTGATGTATCTCTGGTCACGCTTCACGTTTCACGTTTCACGGGTTGTAGACCATACAAACCCTCAAAAACCCTTGTTTTTTATCAGGCAGTCGCCTCTGAGTTTTGTCCAGTTTTCTCAAAAAAGGTGTCGTATCATGCAATTACTCAAGCAGTCCCCTACATTCATCAAAGCGAATCACGGCGTTGGCCGGCGGATTCAGTTTGTCAGCCTTGTCTCCTTATTAGCGATGACCGGGTTGGTATTGTTGTTTTGGCTCTTAACGGCCGTCCCCTCCCAGGCGCAAACGGCCATCCGCTACGTCACCGTAGGGGGCAGTGGGACTGCTTGTACCACAGCCGCGCCTTGCCCGCTGCGCACGGCCGTTAACCTCTCAACGGATGGGGACGAAGTGCGCGTCGCCGCCGGGACCTACACGCGGGCCGGCGCTGGCGCAACGGCCGTCGTCACCGTCAGCGCCGCCATCACCCTCAGGGGCGGCTACAACCTCGCCAACTGGGCCGACCCGCCCGACCGCGACGCCAACCAGACCATTCTCGACGGCCAGGACGCCGCGCAGGTTGTGCGCATTTTGGGCGCGATCAACCCCGCCATCGAAAACTTCCACATCACCAATGGGCGCGCAGGAGCGGCCGTCAACGGTCAGGGAGGCGGTATCTACAATGGCAGCGGCTCCCCCCTGATTCGCAACAATGCCATCTACGACAACCACGCCGACAACTATGGCGGCGGCATTTTTGACGGCGGCGGCGCAACCATCATCGGCAATGACATCTACAACAACCAGACAAGCAGTGGGTGGCAAGGGGGGGGCATTGCCGTTGACGGTGGCGTCGGCAGCAGTATTAACGTCACCCTAGAACTGAACCAGATTTACAACAATGCCGCCCCAGCGAGCTTAGGGGGGGGCATTGTACTCCGTAATGGAGGTACGGCCGTTCTCAACGCCAACACAATTTACAACAACCAGGCAGCCAATGGTGGCGGTCTCTATGTCCTCGGTGGATTTAATTCCGTCACCCTTTACAGCAACCTGTTTTACGAAAATCAGGCCAGCGTCATCGGCGGTGGCCTCGTCCTCGTCGGCAGCAGCACCCTCTGGAACAACACCATCGCCGACAACAGCGCCACGACCAACGGCGGCGGCATCGCCATCTACGCCAACAGCAGCATCAACAACACCATCGTCGCCTTCAACAGTGGCGGCGGGATGAACGGCATCTTCGTCTCTAACGGCGCGGTCACCGGCGGCTACAACAACATTGAAGACAGCGTCAGCGGCAGCGTCGTCTTCACCGACCCCATCATGGGGGATCCCCAATTTGTCAACCGGGCAGACGACAACTACCGCATCACCTTCGACAGCCCCAACCGTGACGCCGGCAGCCCTTCTACCCCTGCCGCCGTCAACATAGACTTTGAAGGGCAAACACGTCCCTATGCAGGCAGCGCCATGGACGTGGGCGCGGATGAGTATTACCCCGACTTCGCCGCCTTCGACCTGACCCCGGCCGCCCTCAACAACATAGTCGAGCGCAACAGCAACGCGACCTTCATCCACACGCTGCGCAACCAGGGAACCGTCGCCGACACCTACACCTTCACCTGCGCCACCGACCCCGCCTGGCTGATGGTCACGTGCCCGCCCGCCACCAGCCTGCCGGTCGGCGGCAGCGCCAGCGTGCAAACCACCATCTTCGTCCCCGAATCGGCCCCCGCCCTCAGCGTCGGCCGCACCATCATCACCGCCACCTCCACCTTCAGCAGCACCACGTTCCGCCGCGTCATCGTAGACTCTACCGTCAACCCGCGGCCGGGCCTCAACTTCACCCCCAACTATTCGCAAACCGTCCTGCCCGGCGACACCATCACCCTCACCCACGTCCTCACCAACACCGGCGACGCCGTGGACACCTTCACCATTTCTCTGGTCCCCGGCACCGGCACTTGGGCGGAGCTGCTCCCGTCGAACAACTTCCAACTCACCGTCCCGTCCGGGTCTAGCCGCCTGGTGCGCGTGCGCGTCACCGTACCGGAATTCGCCCCGGCCGGTCTCTCCGACATCACCCGAATTCGAGCGACTTCGGGGTATGACACGGCCGTTTTCGCCACCGTCACCGACAACATCACCGCCAGACCCACCGTCGGCGCGCGCTATGTCACCACCGCCGGCGACGATACCAACAACAACTGCACCCAAATCAACCTCCCCTGCCGCACGGTCGCGCACGCCGTCGGGCAGGCATCGTTTAACGATGCCGTCTCCATCGCGCGCGGCACGTATACCGAGTCCGGCATCCCCCTCAACGACACCATTCACCTCAGCGGCGGCTGGACGACCAACTTCCTCGCCCAGGGAGAACCCGATCTCACTGTCATAGACGCCAACGGCAGCACGTTCATCTTTAACGTAGCCCCCGGCGTGGCCGTGCGCCCCACCATCGCCAACCTGACCTTGCAAAATGGGAACAACGCCGGGCCAGGCGGGGCCGTCCTGGTCGGCAACTCGGCACAGCCATCCTTCACCAACGTCATCTTCCAGAACAATCAGGGGACGCAAGGCGGGGCCATCTATGCCGGGCAAAGCGCGCTGCTCACCGTGCGCCAGAGCTGGTTCTATACCAACACGGCGACGATCAACGGTGGCGCTATCTACGTGCAAAACAGTACCGTCGTCCTGGCGCAGAACAGCTTCCACGCCAACTCCGCGCCATCTGCCAATGGGCAAGGCGGCGCACTCTTCATGAACAACGGCTTCTTGTCGGCCGAGAACAATTTGTTCCACAACAATGCGGCCAACAGCCACGGCGGCGCGCTGTATCTGGGCAGCGGGCAAATCAGCGTTTGGAACAACACCTTTGTGCAGAACACGGCCGGGGGTAATGGCGGCGCAATTTACAACCAGGCCGCTAATGGCGTTGTCGTCGCCAACACCTTGCTCATTGAAAACACGGCCGTTTCCGGCGGCGCTGTTCACGTCAACGGCGGCTCCCTCACCCTCAGTTACAGCGACTATTGGCAAAACAGCGCCCCAGAGCTGAACGGCGTCACCCTGGGCACAGGCAACATCCAGCAAAACCCCTTGTTCGCCGATATGCTGTTCCGCTTGCAGCGTGGTTCCCCGGCGTTAGACGTCGGCGCGCCCAACACCCCCGTCACCGTTGACTTCGAGGACGACCCCCGCCCCGCCGACAACGGCTATGACATGGGGTACGACGAATTGGCCGGCTGCCGCGCCCAACGCGACGGCATCCTCCAACCCTTTGGCAGCATTCAAGACGCCATGGCCGCCACCGCCTCCAGCACGCTCATTCGCGTCACCGGCATTTGTCGCGGCGTGAATACGTATGAAGTCAACGGGCAGCCCATCCAGCAAACCGTCTTCATCACACAGAGCTTCACCATCCAGGGCGGCTGGAACAATGACTTCACGGCGCGCAGCGACGTGCCCACCATCATTGATCCGGAAGAGAGCGGGCGCGCCTTTTATATCAGCGGCGCCATTGCGCCCGTGCTTGAGGAGCTGACCATTGTCCATGGGGATGCGTCCGGTCTTGGCGGTGGTCCGGCGGGCGAAGACGCCGGCGGCGCGGTGTACAATGCCGACAGCAGCGCCATTTTTGTAGACGTGCGCATTCTCAGCAGTACAGCTGCGTTGGGCGGCGGTTTCTACAATCATACCGGCGCGCCCACCTTCCGCTCCTCTACGCCTGTGGGGGCCACCGAGCGCGCGCTGTCGCCCTTCACGCACATTGCCAACAACACGGCGACTACGGCCGGCGGCGGCGTCTACAACCATGCGGGTGCGCTGTACATGGGCAGCACGCGAATTTACAGCAACACGGCCGTTTCCGGCGGCGGTCTCTACAACAACCTGGGGAGCGCCGTCGTCACCAACGCCGTCGTTTACGTCAATACGGCCAGCGGACACGGCGGCGGCGTCTACAACAGTGCGCCCCTGGCGACGTTCCAACACCTCACCGTTTACAGCAACACGGCCGGGCTTAACGGCGGCGGTTTCTACAATGCCGCCGGCGCGTCGGCGCTGCGCAACACCATTTTCGACAACAACCGCGCCGCCTCTGGCCCGGCTATTTTTGCCGTCAGCGGCAGCACACCAAATGTTGATTACAACTACTATTATGGGCACTTGGGAACGGCCGTTGTCGGCGTCGCTCCGGGCGCTAACTCCTACAGCGGCCCCATCCCCCCCGGCTTCACCGACGCCCCCGGCGGCAACTTCCACCTCTCCAACACCGCCAACGCCATTGACCTGGGCGATCCGGCGTCCCCCGTCACCCGTGACTTCGACAACGACCCCCGCCCCTCCAACCAGGGGCCAGACATGGGCGCGGATGAGGTCGTCGGCTGCCTCGTCTCCCTGAACGGCGTCATCTATGGCAGCATCCAGGCGGCTTTAGACGTGGCCGTGCCGGGCGATCTGCTGCGCGTGGCGGGCACATGCAGCGGCGTCCATCCTTACAACACCGGCAGCGGCGGCGGCTGCGGCGGCGACACCGGGAACATCCTGGTGACGGTCCACCTCACCAAATCGGTGACGCTGCAAGGGGGCTGGGACCCGCTCTTCACCGAACAAGAGGACGTCACAACCCTTGACGCACGCGGGCTGGGGCGGGTCATCTACGTTGGCCCAGGCATCACCGCAACCGTTGACAGCTTCCACATCATCAACGGCCTGGTCAGTGGCAGCAACGGCAATGGGGCGGGCATTTGTATTGACCATGCCACACCGACCATTATCAACAACGAGATTTACAGCCATACAGCAACCAATGGCGGCGCGATTTACAGCCTCAACAGCACGGCCGTCATTGATGGCGGCAATCGAGTCTATTCCAACACGGCGACCAGCGGCGCGGCCGTCTATGTCGCCAATACGTCTGGCGCGGTGACTACCGTGCAAAACAACTTTGTGTATATGAATACGGCCGTCAACGGCGGCGCCTTCTACAATGCCGCCGGCGCCAACAACTTCTTCCACAACACCATTTACAGGAACACGGCCAGCAATACGGGCGGCGCGTTCTATGTGGCCGCCAATAACCCCAGTCTGATCAACAACATCGTCATCAGCAACACGGCGACCGCTGTCGGCGGGGCATATGGCGCGCCGGGGTCTACGCCTGTCGTGCGTTACAATGACTTTTACGGCCAGGCGGTGGACTTTGGCGGGACCATTGTCAACGGCGGGGCCGGCCACCTCAACGTGGATCCCCAATTCACGGACCTGGCGGCGCTGGACTTCAGCCTGCCTTACATTTCGCCGGTGGTAGACCGGGGTACGGCCGTCGCCACCACGGCCGACTTTGAAGAAGATATACGGCCGTCGCACCAGGGGTACGACATGGGCGCAGATGAAGTGGGCGGCTGTTTCGCCCGCGTCCTCAGCGCGCCCGATGTCATCTACGGCAGTGTGCAGCAAGCCGTAGATGTCGCCCCCGTCGGGGACACCGTACAGGTAGATGGCGTTTGTTTCGGCGTTCACACACGCAGCAACAGCGTGGATGACGTCACACAAACCCTATTTGTAAACAAAGACCTGACCATTGACGGCTTTTGGAACTATCGCACCAATATCACCGCCACCCTGGACGCCGTGTCGCGTGGCCGGGTTGTGTACATTGACAGCGGCGTCACCGTCACCCTCACGCGCATCGTTTTGCAGCACGGGAATGCGGCGACGGCCGGGGGCAGCAATGGCAGCGGCGGCGGCGTCTGGAATGATGGCGCGCTCATCTTGCAGCAAACGCACATCCTCAGCAGCGCGGCGCAGTTGGGCGGCGGTCTGTACAACGATGGCGTTTTGACAATGACAAATTCGCGCCTGATGTACAACCAGGCGGCCAACGGCGGCGGCCTGTATAACAGCATTGTCGGTTCGGGTGAGGCGCGCCTCACCGGCGGCAACCGCTTTGGCAATAATAGCGCCACGCAAAACGGCGGCGGTATTTACCAGAACGATGGCATCCTGTTCCTGGATGGGAACCAGTTATACGACAACATCGCCAACGGGAATGGCGGCGCGCTGTACCTGGTTAACAGTGGGGATACGCTGGATGTGCGCAACAACTTCATCTATGGCAATGCTGCGCTGAGCAATCTGGGCGGTGGTTTGTTCAACCTGGATACGGCCGTGCGCGTCTGGCACAACACCTTTGTCGGCAATATGGGCAGCGGTATCTACAGCAGCGGCAGCGCCAGCATTCACAGCAACATCCTGGACAGCAACGCGGGCGCGGGCATTCACACCACCAACGCCAACCCGGACATCGCCTACAACAACGCCTACAACAATGCGCCGAACTATGCAGGAACGGCCGTCGCTGGCCCCGGGTCCATCTCACAAGCGCCGCTTTACATGGACCCCGCCAACCGGGATTATCACCTACTCGAAGAGTCCCCTGGGGTGGATGTGGGCGATCCGAATTTAACGGCCGTTGGCATCTTCAACGACTACGACAACGACCTGCGCCCCACCAACGGCGGTCCCGACATGGGCGCCGACGAATACAACTCCTGCCTGGTGCAGGTAGACGACCAAATCTTTGGCGTGCTGCAAGACGCCATTAATTATGCCGAAAGCTTCGCCCCCGGCCCCTTCCCTGATGTCAAAATCGCGCGCGGCTCCTGTCGCGGCGTCTTCACCCGCAGCGGCGTCAATCAGGTGGCCTACATCAGCCGCAATTTGACCCTCATCGGCTCACTGCGCCGCAGCGACTTCAGCGACCCCGATGACTACCATAACCCTGACATCCTCGCCCTCAGCACGCTCATTGACGCGCAAGGCGAAGGGCGCGCGCTGTACATTGCCCCTGGGGCCACCGTCACCGTCTCGCAAGTCATTCTCGTCAACGGCGACGCTTACGCGGCCGGAGGCGGCAATAACGGTGGCGGGACATATCACCCCGGCCCAGGACACCTCCTTTTCAGATTGGTAGAAACATGCCAGAGTACCGCTGAAAATGGCGGCGCATATTATGGCGGCGCCGGGTCTAGCGCCTATATATCCGGCGCCGGTACCGGTTTCTGTGAGCAGGCGCTTTTCAACCCGCGCACAGAGGAGCTAACGGGCTGGGATTGGTTTGGCGGGCCATCTTTCCCACCCTTCTGGATTAGCATCCCGAACTCCGCGAACAACGGCGGGGCGCATTATGTCGCCAGTGGCGCGACCCTGGATATTGTCAATCATGCCATTGTGTACAACGAAGCGGCGCAGCATGGCGGCGGCCTCTTTAATGCCGGGCAACTGCGCATCATCAACGGTGGCTTTGGCTGGAACAGCGCAACCAACAACGGCGGCGGCATTTATAACAGCGGCGAATTGGCGCTGTACCACAACACGCTGCGGGATAATGAAGCCCTGGGCAGCGGCGGTGGTATCCATAATGCGGGCACGCTGATTCTTAACAGCAGCATCATCTATGCCAATACCAGTGGCAGCGGCGGCGGCGGTTTGCACAGCACATCTGGCGGCACGCTCACGCACAACAACTTCAACGCCAACCTACCCGATGAAAGCAACGTGGGTGTCGGTAACAACCCCATTATCGGTGAACCGGGGCTGGGGGGGGGTGGTTTCATCTTGAGACAAACATCACGCAACATTGACGCAGCCGATCCGATCTTACTACTCGATGAGGATGATGGCGGTGTCTGGCCTGATGGTGGTATTGACTTTGACGCCAGCAACTGGTTCCGCCCCGACGTCCATCCGACCTACGCTGACTTGAACCCCATTCATGGCTATGCCAGCGATGTAGGCATGGATGAGTATTGGAAGGAGTTTGGCTGCGCGGCGCTGCCGGTGCCTGAAGCACAAAATACGGCGACGGTCTTCCCTGGGGATGTCGTCACCTACACGGTGCAGGTTATCAACGTTGGCTTCCCCTCCAAACTGATACCCAACGTCATTTCACATGGGTACACCGACACCATTTCGATCACGTTGGCCAGCCAGACGCAGGGTTGGTCTGAACTGGAAGATGGCGTCAGCCAGCAATATGTCCTGGATTATCGGGATTATGATGGCAACGGCGATGACCGGGTATCGCTGGTGTTGACGGTGACTGTGCCGAGTACAGCGACTCTGGGCACGCAGGAAGCGACAACCGTGCGCTGCCAGTCAGCATCGCTGCCCTCGCGGACGGCGACGGCCGTTTTCCGCACCAATGTCGGCCTGGTCAGCGCCCTCGAAGTAGGGCCGTCCTACTTCACCAACGCCGACCCCGGCGCTGTGCTGACCTTCACCCACACCATCACCAACAATGGCAACGGCAACGTGGAGGCGCTGCTTGTTCCCAATGCGGGCGCGGCGGGGTTGTCAACGGCCGTTGTCGTTGACGACAATGGCGTGCCTATTAGCGAAACGGTGACCATCAACAGCGGACAGACGATCACGGCGCTGCTGCGCGTCACCATTCTGGAAACGGCCGCTGCCCGTGAAATCGCCAATCCCGGCCTCATCGCCCTCGACACCAGCGACGCCACCAATCGCGGCGAAGTCATTAACAGCATCACCGTCAACGCCGTCAGCGGCACACGCCACGTCGCCCCTGGTGGGGATGATGCCGGCAACAACTGTCTGGTGGCGCAGGAACCGTGCGCCACCATCCAACGCGCCGTTGATCAGGCGGTAGCCGGTGATACCATCCTGGTGGCGGCCGGGCTGTACACCGACTTCAGCGAGCGCGTCATCGGTCCGGACACCTTCACGCAAAATGTCTTCATTGACAAATCCGTCGCCATTCGCGGCGGCTACAGCGTCAACGAAGCGCCACCCTTTACCACCATGGCCCCCATCACCAACGCCGTCACCCTGAACGGGGAAAGCGCGCGGCGCGTGCTGTACATCAGCGACGGCGTCACCGTCACTCTCAGCGGCCTCTTCATCCAGGATGGGTATATTGACGAAGCAGATGGCACGGGCGCGGGTATTTACAACCTCGGCGCCAATCTGACCATCACCGCGACCTGGGTCTTGTCTAACAGCGCCCGATTTGGGTCTGGTTTGTACCATGTTGGCGGCGATCTCTCTGTCCACAGTTCCGTCTTTGCGCATGGCGTCACCGTCAATGCAGCCGGAGCGCCGGGCAATGGCGCTGGCATTTATGTTATCACCGGCTCTGTATTATTGGAAAACAACACCTTTGCCGGCAACATCGTCGTTGATTCCAGCCGCCAGCCAGATTCACCGGACGATCTGGGCGATGGCGCGGCTGTGTATCAGGCAGATGGCGTGTTGACTTTGTATAACAACATCTTTGCCAATAACGAAAAACGCGCGCCCTTCGGCTCCGTCATTACCGTTTTCTACGGTGGCAGCAGCGCCGTTGCCAATGATTACAACCTGTATCACGAAAACAGCGGATCGCCGGGTAATGTACAAACCAACTTCCCCACCGGCGCGCATGATGTAGCGGGCGACCCGCACTTTATTGACGAGTATTATCATATCGCCGCCACTTCGGCCGCTAAAGATGCGGGTACGAATGTCGTTAGCAGCGCCAGTCAGGTGGACTTTGAGCTGGACGAACGGCCGCAAGGGTTTGGCTACGACATCGGCGCAGACGAACGTGTGCTGCTCATGGCTTTCACCTTTGCGCCACCGACGCGCACGGCGACCATTGATCCCGACACGCCGCACGTCTACACGCACACCATCACCAACGTCGGCGACGAGGCCGACACGTACACCTTCACGCGCAGCAGCAGTTCGCTCACCGGCGCTGGCTGGACTCACAGCCTGACGCCGGCAGAGGTGACACTGGGTATTGGTGAATCGGCCATGGTGACGCTGGTCGTCACCGGTACGACGCCCAATGACGTGGACACGACCACCATTCTCGCCACACCTGCCTCGAACGCCACACCGCGCAGTGTGGTGGACACCACCACCATCAGCGGCACGTTTGGCGTGGATATTGGCCCGTCACGCAGTGGCAGCGGTGCGCCCAATACGTCTATATCCTACATGCACACATTGACGAACACCGGCGACCTGGCGCAGTTTGGCCTGCGCGTGACCACCGCCAACCCCACCGATTGGACAGTGACCATTCAGCCAACGCAAACAGCGCTTCTGGACGCGGGTGAAACCACCACCTTCACGGTGACAGTTGCCATCCCCGCCGGAACTCCGGCTGCCACGATCCATACCGTAGAGATTGAGGCGTATGCGCTGCTCAATCCGGCTACGACCGACACGTTGACCGACATCACGACAGTCACGGCGGCTTACGGCCTGACATTAGCGCCCAATAACACCAGCGATGTGCCGGCGGGCAGCACGGCCGTTTACACCCACACCCTCACCAACGTCGGCAACATCGCAGACACGGTTACGCTTACCTACACGTCTATGCCAGCCTGGGATGTTACCGTTAATCCGCCTGTCGTCACTAACCTGGCTCCAGGCGCGTCAACGGAGGTTGAAGTGACGGTGATCGTACCGCCGGGAACCGAGGGGCAAATCCACGTCGCCACGATTACAGCGCAGTCGCAGGATGTGGCGGTCACGGCAACGGCCGTCAACACAACGACTGTCACTGGCGGTCAGGGCCAATTATCGGTGGTGATTGCGCCAGACAACGATGGTTCAGGGACAGCGGGAGAAACCGTTACCTATCACCACACCGTCACCAATACGGGCGACATCCCCGGATCGTTCACGCTAACGGCCGTGTCCGATCAAAGTTGGGTCGTCGCAGTTATACCTACAACCCTCAATCTGGTCGCCGGAGCCAGCAGTGGCGTCACCGTAACGGTGAACATTCCACCAACAGCGGCCACAAACACAGTAGATGTCACCTCCGTGACGGTGACAGACCTGGGCAGCACAGCGACGGATACGGCCGTAAACACCACCACAGTCAGCAGCGGCGTGCGGCGCGGCGTCCTCATCACCCCCACTTACCAGACAGGTATGGGTGCGGCCGGCGAGACGGTAACCTACACGCACCGCATCACCAACACCGGCGACATTAGCGATAGTTACCAGCTTGTCTTCACCGCTACCTGGCCGACAGATCTCTCCATGAACAATACGCCCTTGTTAGCGCCGGGAGCGGGCGTGTCGCTGGTGGTCGGCGTGACAGTTCCGAGCGGGGTTGGCAATGGGGAGATGGATACGGCGATGGTCACGGCCGTTTCCCTCAGCGACCCATCCATCACCGCCAGCGCCAACGATACAACCATCGCCAATCTGGGCGACGTTGGGTTGAGCTTTGAACCTGACAGAGAGAGCGATGGGGATCCCGGTGATGTACTCGTTTACCACCATACCTTGACCAACACCAGCGATGTGATGCTGCGCAGCATTTCGCTGACTGCGCAATCCAGCCAAAACTGGAACGTGGAAGTTGACCCGCCAACCATCGCCGATCTACCCGTTGGCGCAGCGCGCCCGGTGACAGTGACCGTCATGATTCCGGCGAACGCCCTACGCGGCAGTCAGGACGTAACGACTGTCGCGGCCAACGACGTGCTGGGCGCGACGGGTATTGTCATCAACACAACCAGCGTGCTGCCGGCTGTGTACAATGTGAGCATCACCCCCAATAACACGGGGAGCGGCGCTCCTGGCGAAACCCACGTGTACACGCACACGGTCACCAACACCGGCAACGTCACGGAAACGTTCACGCTGTCCACTGTGTCAAACCAGGGCTGGCCGAACTCGGTGACGCCCAACACGATTATCCTCACGCCCAACCAGAGCGATACGGTGACCGTCACTGTTACCATTCCGGTGAACGCGGTGGCAAACACAACCGACGTCACAACTGTCACCGTCTCAACAACAACGCCAGAAACGGCCGTGACCGCTTCCGCTACCGACACCACCATGGCTACCGGCGAAGTTCCCGAAGGCGCCACCATTTACCTGCCCGTCATCTTCAAGCAGCAACCATGGTGTCCGCCAGGCGTCAATACCGGTGTCGATCTTGTCGTGACAGGCATTACGGTTGAACCCAGTGCGCCAGTTGCCGGCCAGGCAGCGGCCGTCTCCATTACCATCCGCAATCAGGGGACCGTTGCCGTCACCTATGGCAATAACTTCTACCTTGACTTCTACGTAGATCGCACGCCGACTTATCTATTGGTAGGGGATCTTGTTTGGGGCGTTCAGGCAACGGACGTAGGAGCAGGGGAAAGCGCCACGTTTACCGGCAGCTTTGTATTTGGCAGTGGTTCACACCAGGTCTGGGCACAGGTTGACACCGATAATACCGTCAATGAATGTCCCTTTGAGAACAACAACGTCCTCGGCATAACCATTAATGCCACCGGCATGGGGGTGAACCAGAATGTGCAGCCCGGCATACCTGAAAACCTGCCCCGCTACACGCCAACACCGGGATTTGGCAGCAGCAGCATGGTTATCCCCATACCTGCCCCTCCTGGCAACCCGGTCGCCCCGCCACCAGGAGTTTTTATCCTCCCAACAGCAACGCCAGTACCCACACCACAGCCCTAAATCAAAAAGAGGCTGGTCATCAGATGACCAGCCTCTTTTTATTTCTTGGGTGGCGCGGTCAAAAGACCGACCACAGCAAATCGGTAAGTTAATTGCGAACGATTAACTTACCGCGTTCCAGATGCACGAAAGTGATGCTGTAAACGCATTCCCAAACCAATCAGGAAAATACCCACAGCCAGCGCCAAAGTCAGCCAAAAAGTTCCGACAAACGCGCCAGACGCCGGCAGCAGAACCGTCGCCGCGCCCGCCTTTTGCACACAGAAATTGACATCCGTTGCTACCAGGCTATCCTCAAAAATCGGCACGTAGCGGGTTTTCTCTGACGTAACAACCCAAGCAGAACCGGGTCTAGCTGAGACAGCCCAATAACTATATCCTGCGGCCGTTAGCCCATAAATACCATCTGGCCCCGTTTGCAAATTAATAACTGTTTGCTCATCACTGCTCACAAATTCGACAGTGATCCCGGCTACTGGCCCCTCTCCGGCTGTTCCCGTATTGATACATTTGCCATCACCATTGCTATCCTGGTAAACCAGGCCACGAATTGTACCCAATCCTCCAGAGGGGGACTGGCCTGCCGGTGGTGGTGGTGACACAGTGGGAACGACGACAGGCGTCGGTGTATATCGAGCATCGGGCGTCGGGCTTGGCGTTGATGTTGCGTCAATTCCTGGATCAATCGTGGGCGTCGGGCTTGGCGTTGATGTTGCGTCAATCCCCGGATCAATCGTGGGCGTCGGCCTCGGTGTTTGCGCCATCACCTGCCATAATCCTACCCACAGCCAATAAACAAAGACTAACCCAACTAAACTGATTTTACGTAATTGCAACATGAGAAACCTCTTTACCAGCAAATAAATGCATGATTCTAAACAGCATGACATAAAACTATGGCAATATATTACAGCCATCGGCCAAACTATTCAAGTCCTTATCGGTACATCTGCTTAGGTAAAAAGTAATGGGATACGCGAAATACAACACTCTCTGGTCAAATATTACGTATTCGCGGTAAAGCGACCAGAAGAAAAGCCAGCCAGATAACAGGCATCACAACACCAAGCCAGCCGAAAACGGCCGTTGTCTGTCGTACACTCAGACCCCAACTATCCTGTAACGAACCCGCAGCAAAAATCGAAATAGATTGCGCTAACGTTAAAACCGCAAATTCAAAAGCAAATACCCGTCCCCGAAATTGATCCGGGACCAGCATCTGCAACAGAGCAGCGGAGAAAACCCAAAGTGCGCCAGACCCAATAGTCCGTATCAACGTCGCCAGGCTAAAAACCAGTAAATCAGGCGCAGCGCTCAGCCCAAAAATTCCCACAGCCAGCAAGAAAAAGCCGATCCCAATGCCCCATAACAACCGGTGATGCGTTTACATGCAGGCGGCTATTGAGGAGTTAAGAAGGCGAGGCCATTCTATTAACGAAGCTGACTTTGTGCATTTATCACCTGTACGCTTCAAGCACATCAATCAGTATGGTAAGTTCCGCTTCAATCTAGGTGATGATCTGGCCCCATCTGGTCTGCGTCCACTGCGATCTGACTGAGCCTTAACGTGCGTTTTCGTCCTTTTGCTCCAAAAACGCCTTTACCGGCTTACCGGTTTGAAATCTATGCGCCTTCTCTGGAAACAATGCGCTTCCGGGCGTGAAGGGCGAATAAAACAACCGCGCTAACTTCTGTGGCGCGACCGGCCAATAAAAACCACTGTCCGGCGCGGAAGGTCGTCCCGGCGACCACCAACCAAATGCCCAAATTGAGCAGAATAAAGGCGATTTGGGTATACCCTTCTTTAGGGCGGCGCGGCTTTTGCCAGTAACGAGGCAAAATCCAAAAAGCCATGCCCATCGTGACCTGCACCACCCAGCCAAACAGCAAAAACTCAATATGCGTTGGTAGCCAGCTCCACAGGGCCGGATGCAGGGGCAGCCCCTTGTGTGTCAGCAGCAGCGCCCCGATGGTGAACCCCAAAAGCAGGTAGATAAACGCGGCGCGGATAAACCATTGGCTCAAACGCGGCATCTCAGCCTCCTCGATACTTTTCTTTGACGCGCGGCCAGGCCAGCACAACAAAGATGACCGCCGCTAACCATTGCAGCCAGGCCGAGAGAGCCAGCAACCAGCCAAGCCTGGCCTCCGGGCGGACGCCGATCAACGGTTCGCCGACCACGCGCAGCAGCAGGCCGGCGTTTAACAAGGCGTAGCTGGCCCAGCCCAACCGCTCATTGCCCCGCGGTTGGGCACGGGTGATAATGGGGAACATCCAGTAGATCACACCGAAAATCATCTGCGTTACCCAGCCCACCAGGAAAAGGTGGAAGTAAGCGGGGTTCATGTAGCGGATGAAGAGGGGCAGGTTGATGCTGGTGGGCAGCGCCAACACAAACGACAGCAGCAAGGCCGCTGCCAGGTAGACGAGAGCAGATTTAATGTACCAACGGGTCAGGGTGGGCATAGTTACTCCTGGGGTCGGGTTTTTCGCTTGCCGCGTATGGCAACAACGGCCGTTACCAGCAAAAACAGCAGCACCGCCACCTCATTAAAAACTTGCCGCGTAGACTTTTTATGTGGCAGAACCCGCGTCAACTCCAACCGTTCACCAGCAATCGTCAAAATGAGAAAGCCAGCCCACCAGGGCGCTACCCGGAAGATCGGCCAGCCAACGAGCCACAGCCCATTGCCCACCAGCCACAACAGCGCCCCCACCCCCATCACGGCATGGTCTGTCGTTGGCTGCAAACGATAAATGACCACAAAGATGAGCGCCAGCCCCATCGCTCCCAGCGTACTCAGGCCGCGGGGTACAGCTGCGGGCAGTGTCAAAAATAGTGACACCGCGCCTAACCCGACCAGTGAAGGCGCCAGATAGTAACGGCGGCGGCCTCCCTGATTCTGGCTCAAGGCCACCGCTCGTTCCAGGCTAATCAGCGTGCCCAGAAAGCCGGAAACCATCAGTGGGCCGTGCTGGGCCGGCAGCCGCAGCGAAAGCGGTGGCAGCTGCCAGTCCAGGCGCAGCAGCCCGGCCAGCAAGGCAAAAGCCGCCAGTCCCATTAGCGGTACACGCTGCCAATAACGGCGGCGGGTTTGTGGGGGAATTGGTCGGCTCATGTGCTGTTTGCCATTATGCGCGGCCGATGCGCACCCGCCACGCTTCTGGCCCTTCTTCCAGGTACTCCCAGGTGAATTGATCGGTTAGTTCGGCCTGGAACTGGTAATAAAGCGGCTTTGGGTTGTGATCATTGACCAGTACAAAACTTTCACCCGCGATCAACTCCTCAAACTGGTTGAAGATAAGCGGATGGCGCTGCGCCGGGGGAATGGGGCGGATATCGATTACAATTTCGTTGCTCATGGTTTGTTTTCTCCGAATTGGTAAGAATGGTTAATGCGTTTTGTAAACAAGTTAGTCAACCCCTGGCGCGGTACAAACCGCCTCATCAATGAGGGGAAGCCAGATGGTGTGTGTTTCTATTTCACCAATGTAACGGAATGGGGAACGGCCGCCCTTGATATAGATCAAGAGCCTCTGTTGTTTTACCGCTGCTGGGAACGCACTTGATATGGATCATATACGGCCGTGTTCTACCTTGCTATCCTAAAAATATGATTCAATGATTATCAACAGTCCAACATCTTGAAGAAGTTGAACTGCTGCGTAAGGAGAGACGAGATGACCCCCATCGGCTTGTTTTACGGCACAGATACCGGCTTTACCAGAATTGTCACCGACCTGATGGTGAAAGAATTTGACGCCGTTGCGCCCGATCTGCTGACCATTCACGATGTTGCCGATGAACCCATCGCCAACATGCTGGCTTACAATTACCTGATCGTCGGCTGCCCCACCTGGAATGTAGGGCAGTTGCAAGATGATTGGGACGATCAGTTTCTTAATCTGGACGATCTTGAACTGACCAGCAAAAAGATTGCCATCTTTGGCCTGGGCGATCAATATGGCTATCCCGAAAGCTTTTGCGATGCCATTGGCATTTTGGGGCGTAAGTTCATCGCCCAGGGTGCAGAGTTGGTTGGCTTCACCCCCACCGACGGCTATGAATTTACCCACTCAGGAGGTGTGGCGGGGGAGATGTTTATGGGATTGGCTCTTGACGATGAAAACGAGAGTGAAAAGACGCCAGGAAAAATCACGGACTGGGTGTGGCAGTTGGTGGACGAATTTGACCTGGTTCACCTTTTGGAACCAGCGCTGGCCTGATGCCCCTAAGACAGATGAAAAAAGGATGCAAATTTGCCCAGCTAAAGAGTAAAAATCTGCGTCCTATGCTATCTCCGAATCCCGATTCCTGATCACGCTAGAAGTCGCCGCCCTTGATATTGGGCTGGCGCCACAAAATGACCGTTAACGTCACTGCTTTGAACCAGGCATGGTACATCTTTAGGGAGTTTTGTATTCATGTTTCACTTCTCGCGCTAATCTATTGCAGCCGCGCTTTCCAACAAAACCGTCCCGTCATCCAAACCGGTCAACCCGTCACGCGCAATGCGCCACAACGTCAGGGCAATCGGAATGATGGAGAGCGTCCACAAAAGATAAGCCGTACCGTGCAGCAGCGCCTGGTAATCAGCCAGGAAAATGCTGGCCCACAAGAAGAAACCGCCTAGATTAACGGTGACCAGGCTAAACCAACTACCACCCAATCGAGCCGGCTTATGCGGCAGGAACAAGCGGTAGAAAAAGAAGGGGATGAAGGCATAACCAAATTGCAGCGCCCAACCGTAGACAAGGGCCTGTGGCGCGTTTTGTTCAATGCCCGCGCCGGGGAAGCCAGGCACGCCCAAAATGATCAACGGCGCCACCAGCACCGGAGCCAAAATCCAGAAGTAGGCCGTTACCAGATGCCAGATGCCCGGCTGTAACCAGGCGACCCTATCGCCCCACAACGGTTTGATGACGTTCAGCAGCAGCCAGAAAGTGGCCGTCAGAAAGAGGATGATGCCGGGCACGGAAAAATAGTTGGATTTGACCCAGGGGCCAATCACCAAACCTAACGCGCCAATGGTCAGCATCCAGAAGATGGGCGTGATGCTGCGTGGCCAGGCTAACGGCCGTTTCGCCCACGTCGGGTACATATCTACCAGCAGCCCGGCAAAAACCAGCGTCAGAAAACCCCAATTGTTGGCGTGGATATGCACTTCAACTGGCGTCTTGATTCTTAACCAGTTGCTCCAGCCCAGCCACAAACCGGTACCGACGATGATGCCCAGCAAAAAGTAGCTCAGGCCGGCGATGTAGAATTTACGGCCGTGGCGGATACGGCCGTTTTCCTTGACCGCGCCTGCCTGTTTTAGCGTATACATCCCGCGTAACTGGATAATTAGCAGCGTTGTCGCAATAAAAATGAGCGTACCGCCCACAAAAATAAGCGCCTGATTGATGATGGGAATGCCAATTAGCAGCGTCAGCAAGCCGATATTTAAGGTCAACCAGATGTCCCAACGGAATTTTGGGCGCGGCCGCCCGGCGTGGATGGCCACAATGGCCGGCAGCAGCCCGAAGATCGTTTCCGTCATCACTCCCAGCGTAATCAGATGCACCCGCAGCCAGCGCAGCCCATTAAACCAGGGCACAAGCGTAAAGCTGGCCAACGACGCATCAGCAGCCATCAAAGCTGCCATCAGCACAAAGATCGCCGTCATCAACAAGTAAAGATTCATCATCTGTATTCCTTTTTCAGATTGGATCAATCTAAGTAAACATCTAAAGCGGCCAGTCGCGCAGAATACGTTCTGTCTCTTCGGAATGGCCGCTTTCGTCGCGGACTATATCTTCCAACTGCACGGCTAACCCTTTATCGTTAAATTCTTCAGCTTCGCGGGCGCGCTGCGTATAATCGACCGTGGCCTGTCGTTCAGCAGCCAACACCGCTTCCAGCATTTCCCGGTTGGACTTCGCCGATGGCACGGGGCGCGGCGTTGTGGTGGGTTCGCCGCCCAAAGCAACGATTTTATTAGCCAGGAATTGGGCGTGAAGCTGCTCATCGGCCACTTTTGACTTTTTCGTCGGCCATCAGCGGCTGCGGTTGGGGACCTTCGGCTGAGTAAATCACTTTTTCACGCCAATCGGCGTAGAGGGTGGTTTGTGTCATGTTATTGCTCCTTTATGTGTTCCATGATTACAGCTCTTTAGCACTGTTGGTTTCGTTTACGGTTGTATTCTGGGCGGCATCCCTCGCTTTTGCCCGCTGGCTGCGCTGCCATTTGGCAATATAGGGAATCAAGTAGAGATAAGTTCCACTGATAGCCAGCAGCAGCATCAAGATAGATTGGAATTGCTCTAATTGGGGTGGTAGATGTCCGATCGCATCTCCGGTTAATTTTGTGATAACAGCAATAGGAATGATGATGATCGTTGGTATGGCTACCCAGCGATGAAATATGCGTGTCCATTTGTTAAAAAATTTCGTCATTTGTATATCCATATTCTCCAATCTCAGATGATGAGATTAATTATTTTGGTTAGCGCGCCTTCGTTTTATTATAGCTTTCAAGAAAAAGATTTTGGGTTTGTAGTAACCGCTTTAGCGGTCCCATGCTGGACGACTAAAGTCGTTACTACAAACCAGACCCAAAATGTTTTTCTGAACATCTATAGCAATCCGGCTGGTGGATAGGCAGCGCGGCGATCTGTTGGTGGGATGCGCGCAGCCAGATGCATTCTCCATCCAGCCGGTCCAATAAATCAAGGGGAACAAGGCGGTAAACGGCCGTTGGCGGGACCTGCCCCAACAACAGATGGGTAATGGTCTTGGCCGTCCCGGTCTGCACCACGGCGGCAACCGCACCAACCCTGCTGCCATCTCGATCCAGCACCGGCATCCCGCGGGCTACTTCGCCCCCTGTCAGGTCAGTCTGGCCAGATACCAACAGCCGCATTGAAGATGTCGTCATGATATTCACCATGTTTCCTGGCTCGTTAAGCGCCGGACTGCCGCCGGTAGCTGATAACCAGAACGGATACGGTAACGGCCGCTGCCACCACATGCATAAAGGCGGTGACGCTGCTGGCCAGAAAGGACTTATACGCCACCGGCAGCAGGTAATCGGGGATGATGCTGAGTACCAGCACCACCGCCGAGATTTTGAGGAAGGTGGGAACCGGGTCTGGTTTGCGACGGGACAGCCAGGCAAGCAGGGCCGTGGCCCCAACTGCCGGTATCAACGTAAACAAAGCTGTGCGGGGGTAGCTGTCCAGCGGCTTAAAGAGGGCAATATCGGGCCAGATGGCAATTGCCACTGCCTGTACGATAAGAACGGCGATGATGCTGGCTACGGCCGTAACCACTCCGATGCGCACCCATTGTCCTCGATCAAGCGATGTGCCCTCCAGCACGTTGATTGTCGTCATCTCATCTGCTCCTTTTCGGGGCTTTTTGCTCCCTATAACAAATGGCTCACCTGATAGCCTGAGTGTATCGGGTGAGCCATTCGATGTCGCCGACTTATGTCGGGTTTAGCAGATTTGAATGAGTGATTACAGAGCGATTTTTTCCAGAGCCGACCGATTCAGGAGATGAATCTGGTGACGATCTACCCGGATCAAGCCATCATTCTCCAAACTGCGTAGGGCGCGCTGGACGACATCTGGGACCGTACCCAGGCGGGCGGCCAGTTCAGCCTGCGTAAACCAGTGCGGCCGCTCCAGCACATCGCCTACCGCGTCCTGGAGCAGCAGCCGGGCCAGGCGACCTGTCACCGGACGCAACGAGAGGTCGGTAACCAATGTGACCAGATGCAACATGCGGTCGGCCATTTTGGCGATGATCTGTTGGGCAAAATCAGGCTGTTCCCTGAGCAGGCGCAGCAGGGCCGGGCGGGGGACGAGCCAGACGCCAGCCGATTCCAAAGCAACGGCCGTTGCCGGATTGGGCTGGCTGGTGAAAACTCCAATTTCGTTGAAGGTATCGCCTGGTTCCAGAAAGCGCAAGATTTGTTCCCGGCCAGCGGGAGAAACTTTAACGACTTTGAGCCAGCCATATTGCAGATAATACAGACCAGGATGAGCTTCGCCTTCCAGGACCACGATTTCACCGGCTTCATATGTACGCCAGCGTGATGCCTGCGCCAGTTCGCGCAACATGCCCTCATCCAGTTCTGTAAAGAGGGGGATTTTGCCTATTTGCTGAATAATCTGCGCCAATGCCGGGTGATTTGTCATGATGGCACGATTATAACGGCCGTTGCCAGTTTTAGTAGTGGGGGACCCCGACCAACGCATTATATCCCCCACCGGCGCAAGTGCGGCACAACACCTGCCCGGCCATCTATGTGATGTGTTACGCCAGCGACGGAGCGGCGTATGGCGGTTCGGGTAGATAACACCATACGCCGCCCGTCTTATTATCGCACGATGACCGGTAGATAAATCCTGTAATTATCAAACTCATAGGCGCCAATGTCGCAGCCGTTCCCTTGGGGCCGCGTTACACCCCGGGCATCCGTCGCCGGGCATTGGGCGCTGCTGCCCGCATCCAGCGCCGAGCTGCTGGCAAAAAATGTCAGGGGTGGCACCCAGTTCGGCGTACCTGTCACCTGGGCAAATGTGTCCAGCAGCGGGTCAGTAAAGGTCAAATCGGTGGGTTGGTTGAAGTTGCAGCCGTTGTGCCCGTCCAGGTTGTGCCCCAGCGAGATGAGCGGCACATCGCCGCCGCACTGCTGGTTGGGGCCATTGTCGGCGATGAGGGTGTTCACGGCCGTCATACTCACCCCATAATTGCTCACCGCCGACGCATCGGGAGGGTTGGGCAGGGTGCGCGTATTGCGGGCAATGGTCACATTGATCATGCTGATTTCGCCGTCGCCGCCATTGGAAACGGCCGTGCCCCCCTGCGCCTCATTCAACGCAAATGTCACATTCTCCAGCAGCAGTGTGCCCTGATTGTGCAGCCCGCCGCCATAACTGCTGGCCTTGTTGCCGGCAAACAGCACCCGGCGCAGCGTCGCCGTGCCAAAATTCATCATCCCTGCAGCCACGTCAACGCCAAAGCCATTGTTGCCGATGATGCTGTCCGTCACCGTTATGACGGCATTGCTGGTATTGTTAATACCGCCGCCGCCCAAAATACCCCGGTTGTTAAAGATGCTTACATGCGCCAGCGTCAGGTTGCCCAAATTTTGCACCCCGGAACGTTCGGCATTGTGCATCGAAAGGTGGGAAATGGTCGCATTCAGGTTGCCATACACCTGGAAAACCTGATGGATGTCCGGGTTCGCTTCTACGCCCACAATCGTCCTGTCCAGCCCCTCCCCCTGAATGGTCATATCGCGGAAAAGGCGGATGGTGTCTGTTTCGGTGTACTGGCCGGCGGCGATCAGCACGGTATCGCCCGCGTCGGTTTGCAGCGCGGCATGGCCCACGCTGCCACACGGGTTGTTGGCGTTGGCGCAATCATTGGCCCCATCAGTGCCGCCAACAGCTACGTAGCGGGTGGTGGCCTGAGGGGCGGCTACGGCCGTGGTTGTTACGGCCGTCAGCCACCAGACCGGCAGCGCGGCCAGGATGAACACAATTAGTAAAGCAGATAATTTTTTGAACATGATACGCTCCTTTTTGAATAGCAAACAACTAATTTGCGCCAATAACCTCTCCCAGCCGCGCAGGCGACCCCCTTGCCCCCTGCGCGGCTATACGGTAAGCGAAACTGCGCGGCAGATTAAGCGCGTCGTCGCATAAGCAACAAGCTGGCGAACAAACAGAAAGCGAACAGCAAGCCGCCAATCAGCGCGTTACCCAAAGGAGTCGTTTGTGCTTCTGTAAACGAAACCAGGTTAACGGCCGTTGGCTCAACATTACTGCCCACTGCCCAGTCAGAAAACGAGCTGATGCCCGAACGGGTAACGGTAGTGGCCATAGGGATTGTTGCATCACAATCCCAACCTGCGCCTCCCAACCCGCCGGGATACTTGCAAACTTCGGGGTTTGGCAGGTAGTCGTGGGGCAAGGTGAGCGTCACGACGAAGTCGCTGGTAGCATCGGTAAGCTTGTTGCTTTGCAAGCCGCGAATCAGCCAATATCGGCCCGTGGCAGTGCCATTATTGCCCGGCGAACCGGTGGCGTTCGGATGGTTGATGCCCATTTCATCCACGTACAAACAGGCAAGGTTGGATCCGAGATTGTCCACGATAATTTCTACGTTCGATTGGGTATTAAAGGTATAAGGGCCTAATGCGATGCCGCACACCATCGAACCGGCTTCATAAGCGCCCATATCACACGTGGCGGTTGCGTCGGCGTCGGCATCTGCCGGGCGCGGCAAACCATCTAAATCGGTAGGAGGACAGTCTGTGTTTGTGCCTGTTTCGATAGAGGGAGACCCAAAGTTCAAGCGTAGATTGTCATCGCGCGTACCGGTGATGTTATCCGCGCCGTCAGCATCTATGAACAGGGGGTCGCTGTCTATGTTACCGCCACCATCCGTGCCGCAGGCTGGAACCCAACTACCACCGGAACCGCCACAGCCCTCAATATTGCTGTAGGAAATATTTACCGTAACCGAGCCGTAGTTGTAGATATTGTCCCCGTCGCTGACGGCCGCATTGCCCCAAATGACCGCATTTTTGAGCGTAATCGTACCTGTGCTGTCATTATAAATGGCGCCGCCATCTCCGTCGGCCGAATTGTCGCTAAAGGTTACATTGACAAGCGTGGGCCAACTATCGTAGTTGCGTATAGCGCCGCCATCTACGCCAGCCGTATTGCCGCTAAAGACGACGTTGGTCAGCGGGGGATCGCTGTAAGCATAGTTGCTAATTGCGCCGCCATAACTAGTTGTGGCATTGCTCAGAAACGCGCTGTTTGTAATGCTGGGGTCGCTGCCGGTGTTATACATTGCGCCGCCGCCGCCAGAGTTAGCAAAATTGCCGCTAAAAATAAGATTGTTGAGTGTAGGATCGCCGCTAGCGTTATACATTCCCCCGCCGAACCAATGAGGAAATGATGTCCCGTTCGCCTGTCCGGCAGTAATAATGAAGCCATCTAAAAGGGCGGTGCTATCCGTTCCACTACCAACGACAACATGGTAGCTATTATCGCCCACAATATCCGCGACTGATTCGGCGATATTGTTGCCGTCGGTGTTGGTATCGTTGTTATCAATATCACCGCTGAGGATGGTGACATTGGTCGTCCAATCACGCTCACTCAGGAACAGTTCGCCTCCGGCAAAGCCGCCATACACGGCTACGCCATCTTTAAGTGGAAAAGAAGCGCCTTCGACTGCGCCGGGTTTATGCACGCCAGCTGCCACCCAAATTTCATTGCCACTGACAGCGTTGGTGAACGCGGTTTGCAAGGTGCAGGCATCTACCCAGGTATAGCAATTGCCGCTGCCTTGTGCCGTCGGCGCAGCATAAAGAATGTGCACCGTTTCGTAGGCGCCCATATCCACAATAGGAGGGGTGCCGCTGCCGGTATCGCTCACCAATGGAATGTCCCAAAAGCGGGGTTTACCGTCGAGGTCGGTGGTGACGCCGAATGGCACGGCGGCGTTGTTGCCCGCATCAATTGCCGGGGATGTCAGTTGCAGGCGCAGGTTGTCGTCGGGGGTGCCATAAGTGTTGTCTGCCCCGTTGGCATCTACGAAAAGTGGGTCGGCGTCAATATTGTTGCCGCCGTTTGAGCCGCAGGCTAAAACCCAACTGCCGGAACCGCCGCAGCTCTGGATATCGCTGTAGGAAATGGTAGGCGTACTGGAGTTATTATAGATACCCGTGCCGGTAGTGGCAGTATTGCCCCACACTATGACATTCGTCAGCGTCGGGCTGCTGCTCAAGTCCTGATTGTACATCCCGCCGCCGAAGTTAGTAGCCGTGTTGCCGGAGAAGGTGATGTTGGTTAGCGTCGGGTTGCTGCCGCTAAAGGTGAACATCCCGCCGCCGGAGTTATTAGCCGTGTTGCCAGAGAAGGTGACGTTCATCAGCGTCGGGCTGCTGAAGTAGTAGTTGAGCATCCCGCCGCCGGATTCATTAGCCGTGTTGCCGGAAAAGGTGATGTTCGTCATCGTCGGGCTGCTAGTTTCGTTGTACATTCCGCCGCCGTAGTCCGCCGTGTTGCCGGAGAAGGTGACGCCCGTCAGCGTCGTCGGGTTGTTGTAGTGGCTGAACATCCCGCCGCCGAAGTTAGTAGCCGTGTTGCCGGAGAAGGTGACGTCCGTCAGCGTCGAACTGCTATTGAAGTTGAACATCCCGCCGCCGTTGTCCGCCGCGTTGCCGGAGAAGGTGATGCCCGTCAACATCGGACTACTGTCTTCGGTGAATATCCCGCCGCCGGAGTTAGCAGCCGTGTTACCGGAGAAGGTGACGTCCATCAGCGTCGGGCTGCCGTTGAAGTTGAACATCGCGCCACCGGAGTTAGCAGCCGTGTTACCGGAGAAGGTGATGCCCGTCAACGTCGGGCTGCTGTCTTCGGTGAACATCGCGCCGCCGGAGTTAGCAGCCGTGTTGCCAGAGAAGGTGATGCCCGTCAACGTCGGGCTGCCGTTGTAGGTGTACATTCCGCCGCCATTATAATCAGGAATACTCCCATTCGCCTGTCCAGCAGTGATGACAAAGCCATCTAAAAGAGCGGTGCTGTTTGTCCCACTGCCGGTGACAACATGGTAGCTATTAGCACCCACAATATCCGTGACTGATTCGGCGATATTGTTGCCGTCGGTGTTGGTATCGTTGTTATCAATATCACCGCTGAGAATGGTGACGTTGGTCGTCCAGTTTCGCTGGCTGAGCGCGGTCTCCGTACCATTAAAACCGCCGTACACCGCCACGCTGTTTTTTAGCTGGAAGGTGGCGCTGCGGTTACCGACTGCGCCGGGTTTATACACACCGTCCGCCACCCAAATTTCTGTACAATTGGGATCAGACAAAGCGGTTTGTAGATCGAGGTAGGCATTGGTCCATGAGTCGCCATCATTCACGCCGCCAGCGCCGGCGTCTACATAGCAGCGCGGGCCAGTAGCGGCATTGGCCGGTATGGACACAACCAAAGCCAGCAGCAAAGCAAAAAAGGGAACAAACAAACGATAAAAATGTTTCATAATGAAATTTCCTCTGAAAATGTAGTGTGGATTATTAATTTGCGTTCATACCTGACAGGTTCCTCACCAGTTCAACCTGAAACATGGCTGCTCAAAAACCTGTCAGGTCTGTTACCGAATAATCATGGGTAAATAAACAGCATAACTGCTGCCGGGCGGCGGCTCTGTGCCGTCTGCTTCGTATGCGCCGATGTCACAAGTGGAACCAGACGGCCGTTGCTCCCCCCGTTGATCCATTGCCAGACAATGCGCCCCATTCGCCGCATCCACCGCCGGGCTGCCTGCCAGCAGGCCGTGCGTCCAGGTGGCTCCCCCATTGTCCTGCAATGTCCCCAGCAGCGGGCTGGCACTGGGCAGGTCGCCGGGCTGGGTCAGGCCACAGCTATTGTCCGAGGCCAGATTGTTGCCTTCAGAGGTAAAGGCAGCCGTGTCGTCATTGCATTGCTGCCCACCGGTATTGTCGGCAATCAGGCTGTTGCGCAGCGTGACGCTGGCGCTGCCGGCAAAGACCCCCGCCGTGCTGTTGGCCGCGCTAATTTGATTGTGGGCAACGGTCACATGCTGCAAAAGCAATTGCGTCCCACTGCCGTCCACATGAATACCGCCGCCATTGCTTACTGCCTGGTTACCGCTGATGGTGCTGTTTTGCACGATGACATCACCGCCGCTGTTGATGGCGGCCGAAATGCCGCCGCCGCTTTCACTGGCGCTGTTGCCGAAGATGGCGCTGCCGGTTACGGTGAGCGGTTGGGTGGCGTATATGCCGCCGCCATACTGCCCGCTGTTGTGGTAAACGGCCGTGTTCGAGACCACCGCCGCCCCCCACAAGTACAGGCCACCGCCATCATCATAACCCTCGCCGGTGGCATCGTTCTCGTAAATGCGGCAGTTTTCCACAACCAACGCCCCGCTGCTGGCGAGAATGCCCCCCTTGCCGTTGCGCAGCGACAGGTTACGAATAGTGACATCATAGGCGGGGACAAAGGCCATCTGAATGACCCGCCCCGCCTGGTTGCCATCCACAATCGTTGTGGCGGCGTCTGCCCCTTGCAGGGTGAGGTCTTTGTCAATGCTCAAAATCTCGGTATAGGTTCCGGCGGCAATTTGTACCGTTTCGCTGCCAAACGCCTGGTTGATGGCATATTGAATGGTGGCGCAAGGGCTGGCCTGGTTCAGGCAGGTGTTGCCGCTGTCATTGCCGGTGGTCGCCACGTAGCGGGTGGATTGGGGCGGGGGCGGCGTGTCGGTGGAGCCGGACTCAAACGCGCCAATGTCGCAGGTGGGTGTGCTATCACCGTCGCCATCATACGGCCGTATCCGTTCACGCTGATCGGTCGCGGGGCAATCGGCGTTGTTGCCGGTGTCTATGGCCGGGCTGCCCGCTGCCAGCGCGTGCGTCAGCGTATCGCCGCCGTTGTCGGCCAATGAAATCAGCAGTGGATTGGTATTGGGCTGGTCGCCGGTAGCCGTCAGGTGGCAGGTGCTGTCTGAGCCGATGTTGTAACCCAACGATTGCCACGCGCCATTGAACTGACTACATTCATGGTCGCCCGAATTGTTGGCGATGATACTCTGGTACAGGGTGATAGTTGTGCCGTTGGCGCTGCTAATGCCGCCGACCGTGTTGCTGCCGCTGGCCACATTTGCCGTCAACGTGACGTTGCGCAGCGTCAACTGCGCCCCCGGCGCACCCAGGTAAATGCCGCCGCCAGCAGCAGCAGATTGATTGCCGCTGATGGTGCTGTTTTCCAGCAGCACCACTGCACCGCCGCCCAGGTGGACGCCGCCGCCGTTTTGTCCAACCACGTTGCCATAAATAACGCTGTGCGTAACAGTAAGTGGGCTGCTGACGTAGATGCCGCCGCCATATAAGCCGGTATTGGCGTAGATGCTGGTGTGGCGAATGGTGGTTGGCCCCCACACGCGCACACCGCTGCCGTGATTGCCTGCCGGGGGCTGGTTGTCGCGGATGATGGACTCTTCAATCAGGGTCGTACCGCCGCTGGAGATGCCATACGCGCCGCCGTTGCGAATGGTCAGGCGGCGAATGGTGAGTGAACTGGCCGTATCGAACAGTTGCACGGCGCTCTCGTTGCCATTGCCATCTACAACCGTTGTCTCGGCGCCGGCCCCTTGCAGGATAATGCTGCGGTTGAGGATGACGCTGCCCACATACGTCCCGGCGGCGATCTGGATGGTGTCGCCGGCGGTGGCCTGATTGTGAGCGTATTGGATGGTGGCGCAAGGGGTGGCCGGGCTGCTGCAATTGCCGCTGTCCGTGCCGGTGGTGGCCACGTAACGGGTGGCTAATTGCGGCGCGGCCCTGGCTACGCCTATTAACAACAGGGGTAGAACGGTGATCAGGACGAGGAGAAGCAGGATGGTTATTCTTTTGCGCATGTCAGTAAAACCTCCGATTGAAATAAAATGGCCGGACTTTTTTCTTATGCCGGGGCGCGGGAAATGAACGCCGGGCGTGAGTGATTAGCGGATGATCATGGGCAGATAAGCGTTCGTCTGGCCGGGTGGCTGGATCGAGGGGGAGAGCAGCCAGAGTTCACGGCCGTGCGTGCCATCATCGGCCACAAAAAAGAGACGGCCGTTAACCACCGTCAGGTCTCCGGGTACCGAACCCACATACTGGGCCGGGTTTATATCTTGCACCATCTGCGAACCGGCGACGGCGCCATCGCTTTGCCACAACTCCACCCCATGCACGTCATCTTCAACGGCAAAGTATAGGATGTCGTTGAGTACGGCCGGCGCTGACCAGATTTCCTCGTCGCTGGCGGGGATAATGTCCAGTTGCACGGCCGTTTGCCCATCGCTGCACCATAGCTCACGGAACGATCCCGTATCATAGCGGTTGCCAATATAGGAAAAGCAATAGCCGTTGTTGAAAGGCGTCGCGCCAAGGGAACTGCCATACTGCACCTGGATGCTAAAATCATGCACCATGCGCGTACCGCTGTCTGTGCCATCTGCCACCCACAACTGCGCCGGGCTGTTGCCCAAAAAGTAAAGCAGTCCACCCGATACGCCGAGAATGTCTATCGGCGTGCCCGTGCTGGAACTGACGGCCGCCACGCGCACCGTTCCCGCCGACGTGCCATCCGTTTGCCACAATTCGCCGCCAAACTGGTTGTCGTTACCGTTGAAGTAGGCCAGCCCACCCCACACCACAAAATACCCCCACGCCCCGATGTTCGAAGAATCGGGGTAAATATCTTTCACCAGGTGGGTACCGGCGGTGGTACCATCGCTGATCCACAGTTCGATGCCATGCACGCCGTCATTGGCGATAAACAGCAGCTTGTTGCCCAAAGCCACCGGTCTTTGCGTGATGTCGGCGCCGTTGGCCGAGCCTGGGTTAATATCTTTTACCAGCCAACTACCGCCATATGTGCCATTATTGGCCCACAATTCCACGCCGTAGAGCGGGTCATTGGCAAAAAAGTAAAGCGTATCCCCCACCACCGTGAGGCTGCGCGGGGTATCTACGGGCGCAACGGCCTGTACCGTACCGGCGGCCGTGCCATCGCTCTTCCATATCTGGTGCGGCTGGGAGCTGTCGGTTCGGGCCAGGAAGTAAAAGTCGCTGTCGTTGAAGTAGCCGCTGTAGGCGACCATGCCTGTGGGATGGGAGTGGTCGAGGCCGGGGTTGATGTCGGCGACCATGTAGGTGCCGGTGGGTGTGCCGTCGCTACGCCACAATTCAAAGCCATGCGCGTCATCAAAGGCGCTGAAGTAGAGGATGCCGTTGACGTTGAAGAAATCGTCGGGATCACTGCCAGAAGCGCCGGGCATAATGTCTTTGACCATTTGCATGGTAACCGGGGGTGGGGTGGCGGCTGGGGTCTGGCTGGCTACGGCCGTAGCCAACTGTGCCTGCCCGGTGATAACCATCAAGGTCAGTATAGAAAGTAACAAAACTAAGCGTGTATACATCGTATTATCCTGAAACTGGTTTGGGTTATTAGAAGTTCAATTGTATTTTCTCAATAACCTGGGGTAGCTGTGGCCGGTCTCCTGACCGCGCCACTGGTGGCACGGTCAGGAGACCGGCCACAGCCCCGAAATATTGAGAAGATACGTTCAATTTCTGAAAAAGGTAATGGCCTCATAATTAATCAACCATGGGCAAGAAGGTTTGCCAACCGGTCTGGAACAGCCCGTATTGCCCTGCCCGACACAGTTGGGCGGTGAGTAAGCCGGTTTGCAGGTTGATCACGGTGGGGTTTGCGCCACAGGCAGTGGAGGGGGGTTCCCATTGCCCGGCGGCGGCATTCCACCACAGCAGGTGCAGGTCGGCATCTTCACCCCAGAGGAAACTGGTTGTGTCAAAGGGCAGAGTGAGCGTGGCAGGCGCTTGCAGGGCGTAGACATGTCGCTGCGCGTCGCCGACTGTCACATCCCACAAGGCGCCAAAGCCGGTAGAGAAATACCCATTCACGTCAGGTAGATAGCTGGTGTTGACGGCGACTTGGGTGAGGTGCAGGGTGATGGTTTCGGTGATCGCCCCCGGTGGCAGGGAGAGGGTGATCGGGTTGGCAGTAACGGCCGTTGCCCCCCGCAAATGGCTGCCCGTACTGACTGAACCGCCCTCGGCCGGGGTAGCCGTACTGCTGGCCTCCGGTTGATAGAAGAAAAAGCGTAGCTCTATTTCTATCAGATGTTTAGCAGTTGAGTTTAGGTCTATAACCCGTGTATTGGTTTGTGCCATTTGTCTATTACCATAAGGGTAGAAATCGCTGGGATACATGAGAAAGCCATTCGGCCGTTGCCCAAATTGCTGGTAATTACGGCTATCGAGTTGGGTAAACTGGACAATGCCGTTGCTGTTGCTGGTTTTTGTACCAATCGGCGACATGGGCGTACTGGGATAGCCGCCCAGCAGGGTCAGCGTGATTCCGGCGTGGGGCTGTATCTGCTCGATACCACTCGTCAAAGTCACTTGGGCAACCTGCGTGGCGATTTTCCCTTGCGGAATGAGGCCAAAATCTTGCGCCGTAACGATTTGATTGCTGGCCGGCCGAATCGGAATAACGATAGGGCAGTGGGGCGTGGTCTGACAATCAGACGGCACACCGTTGCTGTCCAACTCGTCATTGTCGCCCTGATTGGCCGGCGATGGGGCATAATTGGGGAGACGGATGATAAGCAGATGGTTTTCTGGCCGGATGTGGGTAAAGGTGAAACGGCCGTCGCTATCAGTCGTCGCCGTTGCCACCGGAGCGCCCCCTGACACATCTCCGCGAACGAGACCAACTCCCAAATTTCCCACCCCGGTTTCATCTGGGTCTTGGATGCCGTTACCATTTGCATCTAGCCAGACACGGCCGCTGACAGAATTACGAAACAGGCCGGCATCAACATGGTTTTGAGCGGGCGTTGCCGGCGAAAGGAAAGTTTGCAAGCCGGCCACCCACCGGTCAAGCGCAACTTGCGCTTCATTTTCAGCATCACTATCTATCTGATCATCATTGCCCACGTTGGCATCCACAAAACGGTATCCCGGCGCTGGCTCGAACTGAACAGCGTAAGGCATCGGATCGCCGTTTGACTTGCTTATGAACAGATCGGTGAAAGCATATTCACCACTGGCATTGGTAATCTGTTGGTAGCTGATATTGTCGCCATGCGTACCCCAATCCCCATCGGCTCCCGGTGTGTCTAAGATCACGGTAACGCCGCCAATTCCGGGTTCGCCGATTTCCCTAATACCCCAGATGTTGGGGCCATAAGCGCCTTGACTGGATAACAACCAGCCATCGTCTAGCCAGACCCGTCCACGTATGACCCCGCCGGTGGGCGGAGGGGTAGTAGGCGTGGGCGTTAAAGTGGGAGTAGGCGTTAAAGTAGGCGTGGGTGTTAAAGTAGGCGTGGCGGTGGGGGTAGGAGTCATGGTGGGGGTGGCCGTGCCGCCGCCCGGTGGCGTGCCAATCTCGGAGCTGGCTAAGACGGTGGTTCCTGCCCCTTGCCCGCCGACGACAAGAACACGGCCGTCTTGCAGAGCGGTTGCGGTGTGCCATGTGCGGGCAACCTGGAGCGTGCCGGCCGATGCCCCGTTTATTTCCGCTTCGGCCAGCTTGGCGCTGTAATCGGAGAGCCAGCCGCCGATGAGCAGTACGCCGCCGGCAACCGATGTGCCGGTATGGTACATACGGTCATGCAACATAGAGGAGATGCCGCTCCAACCGCCGTTATAGGTGATTGCCTCGCCATACCCGGCAATATAGACGCCGCCGCCATGCGAGGTTAGGGAAACGCCCCAGGGGGAATCCCAATTGGTACCGGGGCCAGACGTTATCGTCCAACTATTGTCGGCCGGGTTATACACCTTGAAGCCGCCCCATCCCCGCGCCATGCCCAATACTCGCCCATCCCCCAGTTTGGCGCCGGTCGCTTCGTACAGTTCGGGGTGTCCGACGTAGCTCCATGTGTTGGCGGCGACGTTGTAGCGCCAGGCGTCGAGATTGTAATCTGGCGAACCGCCAATGTAGCCGTAAATGCCGCCAAAAACCAACACGGAGCCATCGTTGAGCAAAACGGCCGTATGCGCTGCGATGGGTCCAAATGAGGTAACGGCCGTCCATGTGCCGGCTATCGGGTCGAAAATCTCCACGCTGTTGACCACGCCGCCAAAGTTAGCATCGCCGCCAATGACGAGAATACGGCCGTCTTGTAGCAAGGTGGCGGTGTGCTGGTTGCGATAACTATTAGAAGTATTGGGATAGAGCGTCCAACTATTGGTTGCCGGGTCGTAAACTTCGGCCGAATTGAGCCGAGTAGCGTTACCGACATCGGAAATGCCGCCGATGACGACAACCCGGCCGTCGGGTAAACGATTGGCGGTGTGGTTGTAACGGGGAACGTTCAGGTTTGGCCCGGCCGTCCATTGCCAGCTCGTTGGGGTGTGGGGTGTGGCGGCCGTTGGCGAACTGCCCCACAGCAGTAGCAACATAATGCCAGAGAATAAACTAAACAGAAATTTTGAAGGGAACGCAGGACGAACCGGTTGGTCAAACATAGCTACTTACCTCAGTGAGCGTCAAAAAACAACTTCCCGTTTTAGGTTTGTGGTAACCGCTTTAGCAGTCCAGACGGCTAAAGTCGTCACTATTGGACAATGAAGCTGGCCAGAATCTGGTCGGCCGCTTCCAGGTCAGCCTGGGTGAGCATCTGAATGAGAACCAACGCGGTGTAGCTGCCATCGGCAGGCTGCACGGCCAATATCAGAATCATGGCGCTCTCATCGCCACAGCCATACCAGAAGTCATATTGACCGGTGTACACTTCATCCTGGTAGGGGGAACGGCCGTCGTAGGTGCATTGCCCGGTGTAATCTACGCTGTTTAGCAGCTCCTCAACGGTCATGTTTAGCTGGTTGGTAGCGCCAAAGAAGACGCCGGGCACGCTCCAACTGTTGAACAAGGCGTTGATGTCTGGCGCGGCCGTCAACGAGGGGCCAGCCTCCTGGCCTTCCCATTGCCAGCTAGTGCCATCTATCTGCTGCCACTCCACCGGCACGCTCATCTGCATAGCCCCAGTGTCATCGCTGATGGTCACATAGCCAGAATAGGCGCTGCTGCTGGTGGCCGGGGCGCTGCCCGCTTCGGCGGCCACTTCCTGGGCGAAGGAGAGGGCTTGTTCCAGCGCACGACCGTTTAGCTGCCCTTCCAACACCTCTTGCGTATCAAAGCGCAAAACCTCAACAGCCATCGTGTCTTCCGGGTTGCGCGAGCGCAAGATGTCGCAGTAATCGCTCATTGTGCCATCGGTCGCCAACACCAATCCTTCCAGGCGGGTGATGATGTCGCCCGCCTTCATGCCTACCTGGTCAGCCGGGGAGCCAGATTTGACGGAGGAGACCCAGATGCCAGACAGCCCTTGGCCATTGTTGACGGCACGGCCGTTGACGCCAATGGAAAGGTAATCATTCCCCTGTCGCAACTGCTCAATCACCGGCAGCGCCTGCTCTTGTTTGATGGCGAAGTAATTGTCTATGCTGCCCGCGCCCGCATAATTGACAGCTACTACTTTGCCATCGGTTGTGATCAACGCGCCGCCAGAATTGCCGGGGTTAATGGTGGCGTCGTGCTGCACCACGCCATCTACCGAGGCCCAACTAGTTTCGCCGTTGGCGTTGGCTTTGGCGATGATGCCGCGCGTCAGGGTGTATTCCGGGTCGCCCAGGGGGAAACCGGCGGCGTAGACATCCAGGCCCACATCCACGCTGCCCGTGTACCATTCCAGGTAGGGGAAACCGTCGCCGTCAATGTCAATGACGGCCAGGTCGGCGCATTCAGAGACGCCGAGGATGCGGGCGTTGCGCGGCCGGCTCTCACCGCCCACCCACACTTTGATCAAGGCCGCGCCGGTGACGACGTGGTTGTTGGTGACGGCAATGCCGGAGGGGTCAATGATGAAGCCGGAGCCGCGCCCGGCCGCGTTGTACATGACGCCGACTTCGGGGTCGCGGAAGGTGCCCTGTGCTTCAATTTGAATGGCAGCCGTTTTCACCGCTTCTAATGTATTGACTGCGCCAGAGGCCACGGCCGTGTCTACAGTTGGCGCGGCGGTCGGTTCATCAGCGACGTCCTCGGCCGGGGCGCTTTGCACCAGGCCACCCGATACTTTGAAATCTAATGTGCGGTCTAATTCACCGTTGAGGTAGAGTTCCACTTTATAATCGCCGGCTGGCCAGGGGCCATCGTTCGCCAGGTCAAAGGTGAGGGTACCGCTGCCGGCGGTCAGTTCCACGTCATCCAGGTGGGTGTTGGGGTCGGCGGCGGCGACGTTTACGGCCGTCCACGAGGCCTTCACCTTCGTCCCATCCGGCGCGTTTGCCAGCTCCACAATCAGGTAAAAGGTATCTTCAGGGTTAAAGGTTGTGGTTGTCTGCGTGCCCGCTTCATCTTTGGCTAACTGCGCCTCGGCAATGTTGGCCGTGCTGAAGCTGATCTCCTTACCGCCACAAGCCGCCAGCAGCAAAAGCAGACTGGCAAAAAGAATAGGGGTTAACTTTATTGACTTCAGGGTTTTCATATGTCGCTCCTTGAGTTGGTATGGGATAACGGCCGTTCCTGTTCCTGCACCGCAATTTCCTGCAAAAAAGCGGTCAACTCCGCCAACGAGCCAAAGCCTCTGTGGCCGCCAGTGGGCACATCTTGTAGGGATGCTCGCCAACTTTCGGAGTTGTCGTCTTCCCGCCATAAGCGGAGCAAGTAAGAGTGATACGGCCGTTCACGTCGTTTCATTTCGTTAGCATACCAACCGTACCGTTAGGAAAGCGTTACTACTTGAGCATCGTCAGCAACGGGTATCATATGGTAAACTTTCACGGCAATAGATGAACAGGTTATGATCAATTCCACCGCGCTCAACCTAACTTTTTTCAGCCGCTTTCACGCCGCGCTCAACGGCCGTTCTCTGCACCGGTTTGAGTCGGATAACGCCCGCGCCCTGCTCGTCTACCTCGTTTTGGAAGCGCCCCACGCCCACCGGCGAGCGCATCTAGCCAGCCTCTTCTGGCCTGACCATGCAGAAAAAGATGCCCGCAACAATCTGCGCCAAACCCTTTTCAAATTGCGCCGCGCGCTACACGACGACCAACGCGACCCGCCCTATCTGCTCGTCAACAACCAGACCGTGCAATGGAACCCGGTGTGGATGGCGGAAACAGTGGTGGATGTCTGGCAGTTAACGGCCGTTCTCGATCAACTGGCAAGCGGCCAACCCATCCCGCCGGAAAGTGTGCTGAATCTTTACACCGGCCCCCTGCTGGCCGATGCCGCTTTGCAAGCCGGGCTGGGCTTTGAAGAGTGGCTTCTCATCAAGCGGGAACAACTCCACCAGCGGGTGATGGCCGCCCTGACACGGCTGATTGAGGCGGCGACGGCCAACCAGCAATGGGCAACGGCCGGGCAGATTGCCAGCCGTCAAATTGCGCTCGATTCGTGGCGGGAAGAAAGTTACCGGCAGTTGATGTGGGCATTGGCGGCGCAGGGAGAGCGCACCGCCGCGCTGGCCTTGTTTGAGCAATGCCGCGCCGTTTTGTGGCAGGAATTGGGCGTGCCGCCTACGCCGGAAACAGTCGCCCTGTATGAGCAGATTCGGCAAGAGGATGAACCGCGACCAGCGGCCGTGCCCCTTGCACCCTCGCCGCTGTCACACAACCTGCCCGTTGATCTCACCCCCTTCATTGGCCGCGAACTATTGCTGGAACAGGCCGCCGGCTGCCTTTCCGACCCCGCCTGCCGGTTGCTCACGCTCAACGGATTGGGCGGCATTGGTAAAACGCGGCTGGCGGTACAACTGGCCCGCCACCTGCAAAGCCGCTTTGCCGATGGCGTCTGGCTGGTCAATCTCGACAGCCTGCCCAGCCAAAGCAGCCGTGAACAACTCTCTGCGGCGATTAGCGCCGCCTTGCCCTTCACCCCCGCCAGCAGCGCCCCTTTGCGCCAGCAACTCGCCAACTACCTGCGCCAGCGTCATTTGCTCCTGCTGTGCGACAACTTTGAACATCTGCTCCCGCTGGCTGACCACCTGCTGGCGTTGCTGGCCGATGCGCCGGGGGTGCAATGTGTGGTCACGTCGCGCCAGCCGTTGGGTGTGCCCGGTGAATGGCTTTTGCCAGTGCCGCCGCTGGCTTATCCCGCGACAACCGACAGCCGGCAACCGGAGCAGTATGAAGCGGCGCGCCTCTTTTTTCAGCAGGCGCGGATGGCGCGCCCCGATTTCCCCCTCTCGGTGGTCGCCGAACCGTTTGTGGCGCAGATTTGCCGGCTGGTGGAAGGGCATCCGCTGGCGCTGGAACTGGCGGCCAGTTGGGTAGATACGCTTTCTTGTCGGGAGATTGCCGCCGAAATTGCCAACGGGTTGACGCTTTTGCACGACAGCGCTGGGCAGAGGCCGCTGCGCCATGCCAGTATCGGCCAAATCATGCACCAATCATGGGCGCGGCTCAGTGACGCCGAGCGGCGTACCGTGAATCGGATGGCGGTTTTTGCCGGAGGGGGAACCCGAACGGCCGTTGAGCAAATCGCCGAAGCAACCCTGCCTATTCTAAAAACCGTCGTCAGCCGGTCATTGGTGCAAATGACCGTCACCGCCCAGCGCTCCCCCCGCTATTCCCTGCACGAACTGGCGCGCCACTATGCGGCGACCGCTTTGATTGCCAGTGGCGAAAGGGATGCTGCCCGTCAGCAACATGCCCGGTATTACGCCGACCTCCTTACCGCGCAAGCGCCGCTGATGAGTAGCGCCCAAGCCATCTCCGCCCTGCAAACCATCCAGCCCGAAGCGGATAATCTAAATGCGGCGTGGCAATGGGCGGTGGAAACGGCCGATTGTGCCTTTTTTGCCCAAACGGTGGGGGTGGCGACGGCCTATTGGCAAAACAACAGCCAATATGAGCAGGGGGTGGAGATGGTAACGGCGGCGTTGGCGGTCTGTGCCGATAGCCCCATCGCCTATCGTTGGCAAAACCGGTTAGCGTCCCTACGGAACTTCTTGGCGGTGGATACGGCCGTTACTCTTGAGCTACTTTTAGAAGCGTTCACGGCCGCCCAATTAGCCAACGACCCGCGTGAAGCTGCTTACGCCTGCCTTCAGCAGGGCGTGGCCTTGCGCCGCAGTAGCCAATTTGCCGCCGCATGGGAAACAACCGAAGCCGGACTGGGGTTAATCCACCCGGAAGAGGATTTGTGGCTGACCAGTTCGCTGGCAAATCAGTTGTGCAATCTGGCATCGCTGGTGAATCGGCTGGAAGAGGGCACCCACTACGGCCAATTGGCCCTGACGACCAGCACCCGCATGGGGCATCCGCCCTCCATCTGGACGGCCAACTACGTGCTGGCGCAGTTGGCTTTGCGTCAAAGCAAGCTGGACGAGGCAGAAAGTTATATCAAGGCATCGTGGGCGGCGCTGGGTGAGCATCCTTTTCCCTACCATCGGGCGAATTCCCGCCAACTGCAAGGCTTCATTGTGTATGCTCAGGGGGATTGGGCGGCGGCCGGGGCGTTGTTTGCGGAGGCGGATAGCCTGAATCGGGCGGTGGGCGACCCAACTTTGACCGGGACGGTGCAGGGGATGATGGCGCATCTGGCGTTGAAGCAGAGGCGGTGGGCGGAGGCGGTGCAGATGGGAGAAACGGCCGTGCAAACGGCGCGGTTGGCCGGGGATCGCTGGCGGCTGGGACAGGTTTTGCTGACTTTGGCGTTGGCTTCAGAATACACGGGGCAGCGCCAGCAAGCGGCCGTCTGTTTTCAGGAGGCGCTGGCACTGGCAGACAGCTTGCAGGAAGTGGGGTTACAAACGGTTTGCCTGATTGCGTGGATGGAGTGGCTGGCTTTGTTGGGGCAACGGCCGTTGGCAGAGGAGTTGGTGGCGGGGCTAAGGCGCTATTTTACACTGACCGCCGCATGGCAGGAAGAGGTGGCGGCTCTGTGTGGGCGGTTTGGGTTGGGGGAAACGGCCGTCCCCCAGCCCTGGCCCGTCCTCAAAGAGAAACTGGAAGATTTTATTCTGACCAGCCGCCTGCCGCCGGATAGGGTTTAGAAGGGTGTTCGGCCGTTCCCAGCAGGCCGCGCTGCGCCGCCAAGCGGGCGGCGTGGCGACGATTGACGGCATGAAGTTTGCCAAGAATGTTGCGCACGTGGCTCTTGGTGGTATGCAGGCTGATAGAAAGCTGGTCGGCGATTTCCTGATTAGACGCGCCGGTAGCAATGAGGTTCAGCACCTCCAACTCACGGGTTGTCAGGTCGGGGTTGTCTTCAATGTCGGGTGCGTGGTCGGGCTGTCTGACCATCCGCGCATACGCTTGCAGCAGGCTGGAAGCCAACCGGGGGGGCAAGTTTGCTTCACCGCCCAATGCGCCACGCACTCCCTGGAGAAAATTGGCTGAATTGGTATCTTTGAGCATATAGCCGTTGGCTCCAGCCTTGATGGCCGCAAACAATTTTTCGTCCTGGTCATGCACGGTGAGCATGACAATACGCACGTCGGGCAGCGTCTGCCGGATGAGCCGGGTTGCTTCCAGCCCATCACTGATGGGCATGTTGATGTCCATCACAATCAAGTCTGGCTGCAAATCGCGGGCGAGCATCAATGCTTCCAGGCCATCCCCAGCCTGCCCGACGACGGTTAAGTCAGGCTGGACGTTAATCAGCCCCGCCAGCCCTTCGCGGAAAAGTTCATGGTCGTCAACGAGCAGGATGCGGGCAGGGGAATCGGGCATCAGGCGCTCTCCAGTTGGGGTTGGTTGATCGGCGTGGCGGGGAATACGGCTGTAATCCGCGTTCCTTCCCCCGGCGCCGAGTCGATACTCAGTTCTCCGCGGCTGCGTTCGGCGCGGGTACGCATGATGGTCAGTCCCAGGTGGTGTTGTGCATCAACCCGGTTGAGAGTAAAGCCGATGCCATCATCGGTGACGGTGAGGGTGATGGCGTCGTCTGTTGGCGTCAGGCTGACTGTTACCTGGGAGGCCTGGGCATGGCGGCGAATGTTGATGAGGGCTTCGCGCAGGATGTGCAGGGCTTGTTTTTGGGCAACGGCCGTTAATATCACCTCCCCTTTCTTTTCGATGACCAACCGGGCTGGCAAACCAGATTGGGCTTCAAAATCAGCCAGCAGCGTTTGCACCTCTGGGAGCAGGTCTCCTGTTTCCGGCAGGCGATCATGCAGCCCGGTCAGGGCCATCCGTACCTGGGTATAGGCGCTTTCAAGTCTGGTTTGCATCTCTTTCAGATGAGTGACGGCCGTATCATTTTTTCCTCTTTGGATGTATTCAGCGGTTAAACCAGCTTTCAGGTTAATGGCTCCCAATGTTTGTGCCAGATTATCGTGCAATTCGGCTGCCAATCGCTGCCGCTCAGACAACGAGGCGTTTTCCGCTGTCTGACTTTTACCGGCGGCTATCAACCGGGTGTTTTCCAGCCCGACGGCGGCGGCATTGGCTAACAGTGTCAAGGCGCGGATTTCATCGGCATCAAAGGGGCGTTGTGGCCGAACGACACATAGAGCGCCCAACGACTGTTCCCCCACCTGTAAGGGCGCGGCTATGCACATCGTGCCGGGAAAATGGTGTAGAAAACTACAGTTGGTACAGTCACCTTCGGCGATGACGGTTTTCTGCTGTTGGATGACGGGCAGGGCAATGCCGCGCTCTGTGGATTGGCGCAGGCCGAGATGGTTCTTGCCCGCGCCACTGCTGGCGACAAGTTCCAGGACACGGCCGTCCTTATCTAATACACACACGGAAGCCGCCGCACCTTGCATCAGGTCACGGGCACGCTGCACCACTGACTGTAACAGGGCATCCGTATCAAGCTGGCGCACAATTTCCTGGCTGAATTCAAAAGCGGCCGTCAGTTCTTGAGTGCGCTGCGCTATCTGTTGTTCCAGCGAGGTTTGGTAGCGGGCAATCTCGCCGCGCATCGTTTCCATTGTCTGCCCCAGTTGTCCTAGTTCCGCGCCAGGCAGAACGGGTACAGGGTCGCCCAGATTGCCCGCACCAATCTTTTGTGCTGCGCTGCCCAGAGCAACCAGTGGTTGTAGAAGCTGGTGGTGAACCAGGCGGTAGCCCCAGGTTAATATCAGAAAAGCGGCAGTCAAAAAGGCAAACTGCGCCCAGCGCAGCCGGGTGATTTTGGCTCGCGCCTGCGCTTCGTAGGCGCTGACGACTTCATCGAGTTGGGTGAGAAGGGTGGTAAATTCGGTTTGCAAAACGGCGCTGTCTATGGGCGGCTGCAAGTGGTTCTTGAAAGTGGACCAGCGTGTGGTAACGGCCGTTAGCTCGGACTGAATGGTGGGGTGGGTAGGCGGCGAAAGGGTGAGAAAACGGCCGTTACCATCCATCACCTTGCCCCCTTCAGCCAGCGCCGACAGGGTTTGCTCAAAGTGGGCGCTGGTTTCAGGCAGTTCGGGGTTTGCCGGATCGGTTAGCGCCAGCCGGATCATTTGCTGCGCCAACATGCGCTGACGACCGGACAGGTTGATGATGGCGGCGTCATGCTGCTGCGTTTGTACCAGCCCGAACGTGACGGCTACCGAACTGGTAACTAATAACAAAAAACCGAGGAAAACAGCGTTTAATTGAGTCTGTAATGAACCATTGTGCATGACACTATGATAACATAATTTAATGGCCTAACATTTCATAACGTCGCGATGTGTTGAAGATGCCGGTGGGTGTTATCAGATCGGGTAATTCGGCTACCAGGGCAAAGGTTTGAGCATTGTAGACGCGCACCACCTCCCCCTGCCAATCACTGATGTAGACAAACTGCCCATCGTTGGTCAGTTCTGGGTGCAGTGTCATCAGCCCATCGGTGATGACATGGGTCACGGTGAATGTTTCCTTGTCAATCACGTAAATCTGGTTGGGTGATGAGGCGAACATCGTATCTGCCCAGATGTAGGGGTTTTGTTCATGGGCGCGGATAAACAGACCGGGGCCGCTGGTGGGGATTTGAGCGGCGATCTGGTTGTCGGCCAGGTTCCAGATGGTGACCAGTCCTTCACCGGCGTGGGTGGTGGCGCCATACGTCTGCCCATTGGCTTCCCAAACCGCGCCGGAGCCGGGATGGGGCGTATCGCCGGTGGCGATTTGGGCGACGAGCGTCCAGTTGGTAACATCAATGACGGCCATCGAGTTATCTTCTTGCGAGGCTAAATAGAAACGGCCGTTGTCTGGGCTGAGAAAACCATCGTGCAGTATTCGACCCACATTTGTCAGTTTGGTGATAGGGAAGTCTGGCTGGCTGAAATCAATGCGCCACACCTGCCCGGCTTCTTTGAGGGCGATGATGAAGTAGGGGCCAACCAGACCAGGGGCTACGTCGCTGGTGATGGCCACGCGAGATTGTACCCAACGGCCGTCCGGGTCATACCCCTCGGTGTCAATCACTTTGAGCGGTTGCAGGGTATGCGCGTCCAGGATGACGGCCGTGTACGGGGCAAAATTCCCGGCAATCAGATAATGGCCATCATCAGAAATCGCCAGCCCACGCGAATCTAACCCGACGCGCACTTTGGTCACCGGTTGCAAGGTATACAAATCCATCTTAAACAGCCAGCCATCTCGGCCGATGTTATAAGCCCAACGGTCATTGGTGGGGTCAAAGGCGTAACCGTGTGCCCGGTAACTGGTGTTGATGCGCCCCAACAGAGTATGCGTGTCACCATCAAAAACGGCGATTCGCTCCGCTTCGCGCTCGGTGACCAGCATCAGGTTATCCAGGTTGCCGCTGTGGGTGGGGGTGATGGGCAGCGTGCTTTCATCAATCAGGATGGTGTGGCTGGCCTGGATGTCAGCCATTGTCCACAGGACATCTGCCCCCTCCGGTTCTGTGCGTAAATAGCCGAACAACAACCAGATTTCTTCGTCGCGCAGCCCTAAATTACCCCAGCCGGGCATGATGGTCCCGGGGCGGCCATTTTTGATGGTATCCACGTAAAAAGCGTCGTTTTCGGTGAGGGCGCCGGGCAGCAGGGCGGGGCCAATGCCGCCGGCCCGGTCAGCGCCATGACAGCCGGCGCAGGAGTCAGCATACGCCTGGGCGGGGGTACGGCCGTTAAACCAGTCAGCCGCCCCATTTTCGGAAACCACCAGCGCGCCCTCAATCGAGCTATCGGCGGCGGTAGTGTAGGTGTAAATGCCAGGAGTGTTAGCCGGCCAGTTAAACAGACCGTGTGGCGGCAGTTCTGGCGAATTAAATGCACCCCAACCGGCAGTGATGGATTGTGGGGTGGACTCGCCATTTTTCCAGGTGACGGCCGTGCCGGTTTCCACGGCCAGTACATGGGGCGTAAAGGCGGCCCCGTCTAACAAGATGTCATAATTCAAAGGGGAAAAGATGAGCGGTAAAAAGGCTGTACTGCCCGCGCCCGCCTGGGTGCGACTGGCCAGCGCCAGAAAAACGAGCCAGACCAGCCCCAGTCCGCCCGGCAGAACAAAAATCATTGCCCATTTTCGTGTCATCAGGGTTTGCCTCCAGGTGTGCGATGTCATGCTGATATTGTGGCAGAGCAGCTGACGGCCGTCTTTGCAATAGCGCAAAGTATGGGCATATGATGATTTCTTCGCCACACCAGGTACACATGGCGCACGCCCCGGCGCGGCTGAGGAGCTGGCTGACCGGTACGTTGAGCTGCACCTGCTGCATCATCAAGAGGTTTTCATCCGGTACCCGTTGGTAGCCTAGCAGGTAGCCTTGCCACCGGTTTTTGGCTTCGGGGGCATAAGTCGGGGCCAGTTGGCGGGCATGGGGGGAGGGGAAGAGGCGCACGGCCGTTTCCGTGCGCGTGTCTACAAACGTGGCTGCCACCTTGCCAAAATCTTCCACGCGCATGGTACGCCGCCCCACCCAACAATTGGTGGCTACCGAAACGCCATCGGTAAAACAGCCATCCGTCTCTACAATGGTGAGCAACCGTTTGTTCGTCTGGGGTAGTTGCAGGGACAGGAGTTTGCCAGCCAGCATCCCCATGCGCACCCCCAACACCTGCCGGGGGCAGAGGTGGTGGTGTAGAGCAACCGATTGTTCCAGAAGTTGAGCCAGGGGATCAGTCATCGGTTAGCGGTTATCGGTTAGCAGTGTGGCTGCTATTCCTGACTCATCTTGCTGCCAGACGCTACTGGTTTGTTTTTGCACGCCGGGTAACGGCTGCGCCAACAGCCACAAGGCAATCAAGGCACAGAACAACTGCGAACTCAACTGTGGTGCATACCCTGCCGCAATGAGAAGCAAGATGGCATAGGCCAATGCCGGCCGCGCTTGCCAGTTAACCAACACCGTCACCCCCGCCAGCCACAACGCCAATACATACACCAGCCAGGGTAAAAAGAGCGTCAATCCCGTTGACCAAATGGTGAGGATGCCGGTCATGGCTGGATCGTGCCAGAAACTGAGGGCGAAAAGCAAAGCCGGCATGACAGCCAACAACCAATGCTGCCAGGGACGGCTACGGCCGTATTCCCACCACCAGACCAATACACTGCCGACTACAAACATCTCGCCAAGATTATACAAAACTGTGGTGAATGGCGGTGGCCCCGGCCAGCCGAGCAGCCTGTACAAGTTGGGCAATAGCTGCACTGCCAGCCCGGCCAACAGGGCGCAGGCAGGGAACAGCACGACGGCCGTACCCCGCCATCTCCTCTTCCACCCCGGTTCCGCCACCCCCTGCCAATAACTGCTGCCAACGAGCAAGAGGACCGCCATGATCGCAAAAAGTTGATAAGTCACCGCCAACCATGCCGGTGGCGCAACGAATAAAAGCAACGCGCTTAAACCAGACAGCCCTACCAAGGCTAACGGCAGCATAATGGTCTGCCGGGTTTCCCAGACCAGCCACAGCAAAAGGACGAATGCCAGCAAAGCAACAAATGCAGCCGAAATCAGACCAATCTGATTAACGGCCGTATATACCCAAATAACCAACGAAGACTTGGGTACATGAATCGCCGCCCGCGTCATTGTGCGCACCAGCAGCCACTCCACCACTGCCGCCACCGCCAACCATTTGTAAAACATGTGCTGATTACTCATGATGATCACTTCTTGGGTCTGGTAGCTTAGAGAACAACCAGAGGCCAATTGCCAAAGCAACCGCTGCGCCAAACACAACCGCCATTGGCACAAACATGTAAGGCAGGCCCTCCAGCGCGTTCGCGGAAGGTTGTCTACCGTCTGCACCGCCACCGTCGCGAGCGGCCGCGCCGGCGCGGCCGCTCCCTGCCGCCATTTCGCCAAGCTGCAGCGAAATCCACTGTGAGGTTGATTTCTGCCCGTTGCGCTCTTCGTTGGCCCCATCCCAAGCCGCAAACGCCAGCTGGTAAACCTGATTATTTTCAAATTGAGCGTCTTCCGCTGCGGACGACTGCAAATCGCGGGCAAAGATGACGCGCCATTTGCCGTCGGCAAATTCACCATGCCCCAGCACGTTTTGCATCTCAGCTGGCTGCGAGGTAAGCGAGCCAAAACTGCCCGCAATCAAATCTTCCACGGGAGAGACATAGGAAGCACTGGCAAACAGGTTATCGGCGGCCATAGCTGGTACATAGTTGATGTCCTCATAGGAGGAGACTGGTGCAGCCGCGCCCGCTTCGGTATCGGCAAAGGTGTAGCCATCTACGTACATATCTGGGTAGATGTCGTTCACGTCTTGCCTGGCAGTCAGCCCTGCCTGCCAGTCCGCCTTCCAATGCCAGATATTTACGTTACCGCCCTGTTGGCCCATGCAAAAGAAGGGTTGCCCTTCCACCAGCGGGAATTGGATAGCCACGGCATCTGCAAAATCCTGCACGCGCACGGCCGAATCATCCATCGTCTCATCTTCCCACGTCACTAAAAAGGCAATTTGCTCATCGTTGTAGAGGGCGCGTACCTCTACTGCTTTGACGTTGGCCTGGGGAAAAACGGGGCGGGCCACAATTTGGGCGCTGAGAGGAATGGAAACGGCCGTTGCCTCATCCCACAACGCCGCCGTTACATCATCCAGAGGCAAAGCGCCGTCCACCTTTGACGCAGCAATCGTTACCCCCTGGCTGCTGGCCAATGGAATCTTCAAAAACGTCAACACCCCGGCCAACGCCAACAGGGTAAGCAATAAAAATCGAGATCGTGTGATCATAATTTACTCCATCAGAGGGGATTGAGAGATTGGGGATTGGAGATTTTTCTTAATTCTCCAACCTCTAGTCTCCAATCTCCAATCTCTAACCGATATCCGCCGCCCGAATAAACCCCTGCTCCCCCAACCCGGCCACCGCACAGTCGGCGCAGGAGAAATCCGGGTCGAAGGGTGTATGCTGCACGTCGCTCAACTGGGGCGCATCCAGTGACACACCCAGCCGCTCGGCGTCAGCCTGCACAAAGTCGGCGGTAAATTGAGCCAGTGCCGCATACAGCGAATCGGGCGCATTATGGGCGACGCTTTGAGCAAAGAGGGCGATCCAGCGCCCCAAGTGATCTTGCAGGAATTTGCTTTGGGCTGCCTGGCAAATTTCCAGCTGTTCAGGAATGCCGGTTTCCAGGGCATACGCTTCTTTAAGGGCCAGAGCATGCACAAATTCCAGTTCCACAGCCACGTGATCCGGCCGTTCACGCCGCTGCCCGCCCACCTGGAAGCCAAAGGCGCGGTAAAACCCGGCGATGTCGGCCATTTCCTGGCTCTGGCGGTATTCGTGGGGCAGGCCATACTCTGTTTCGTAACAGAGGGAGCCAGCGATGCCAAAGGTGTGGCGGAAAGCGGCCTGCAATTCAGTAAAGGAGGCCGCTGGCAGCGCCAATCTCACATCAATCCAACCCAGCGCCCGCACGATGTCTGTCACCAGGCCAATATCTTCTGTCCAGTTATCACGCGGATACAAAAAAGCTTCGGCCAAAAAGCCATACACCTGCGCCCGACGGATAGCATTGTCATTGTTCATTTCAATTTCCAGTCTCCAGTCTCCAATCTCTAAATGGAGTTCAGCCGCTCTTTCGGCCGTTCGTGCAGCGGCTCCACTACGCTTAAACGCGCTACTTCCTTGCCATTCACGTCAAAGCCAATCACCGTGTCATCATACATTTGCCACGCCTGCCCGTTGCGTTCAATCTCGCGCACCAGTGGCCCTTCTTCAATCTCGAATTTGAAGACCATCTTTTGCGTGGCGCGGAAGAGCTGCATCAGCGCCAGGGTGGTGCGCGAGGGAGCGCTGTAGCGCTCAATGGCCTGGTCTACGCCAGGGCCAAACATCTGCCGCAGATACGGCCGTGGCGCCCAGCGCGGCGGGATGTAATAGATATTTGGTTCCGTGCCAAACTGCGGATACAGTGGCAGGGCAATCTGTTCCACGCGAATCAGGTGGTAGAGCGGGCTTTGCGGGTTTTCTATCCAGGCCCCGCTTTCGTCAATATCTACCAGCCCATTCAGCCGAATCTTACCGGGGCAAACGGCCATGCAGCGCGTTTCCATCGGTACACCTTCGCTCAACGGGTCCTTGCCTTCCACACGGGGATAGCAGCCGACGCATTTTTCACTGGTATGGGTGGTGCCGCGATACATGGATTTCTTGTACGGACACTGCTCCACGCATTTGCGGTAACCCCGGCAGCGGCTCTGGTCAATGAGTACAATGCCGTCTTCTTCCCGTTTGTAGATCGCTTTACGCGGGCAGGCGGCGGCGCAGGCGGGATAGGTGCAGTGGTTGCAGATACGCTGCAAGTAAAAGAACCAGGTCTGGTGGACGGGTAGCGCTGCCCCTTCAGTAGAAATGCCCAGCCGGTCGCCCTGGTATTTGGTGGCGGTATCTTCGTAGAAGTTGGGGGCGCTCCACTCGTTGTCTTGGGGCAGATAGCCGAGCGCCTGGTTGCCATTGTTAACGGCCGTTGCCGCTTCCGTAATCGTCATGCCATTGTAAACACCATAGGGAGACTGCTCGCCCGTTTGTGTGGGATCCCATTCTGCCGATTTGCCCACTGCCTGATGCGCCTCATCCAACTGCTGCAAAATTTTCACATCCCAATATTTGGGGTAGCTGCCGTAGGGCTTGCTTTCCACATTGTTCCACCACATATATTCCTGACCTTTGGAAAAGGTCCAGGTGGCTTTACACGCCCCAGTACAGGTCTGGCAGCCGATGCAGCGATTGATATTGAAAATCGCGGCAAACTGCCTGTTGGGGTGTGCTTCTTCATATACATATTCCATCGGCCGGCCTAACTGCCAGTTATAGACTACTGCCATGTTTTATTACTCCTTCGTACCTATGCCCCATTTGGCGCATGTCTCTGCAATCAAATCTTGCACCCAAGCCGCTCCCTTTTCCAGGTAGATGCGGTGCGTACCCAGGTAAAGTGGGCTGGTGAAGAGGGTCATGAGCTGTTTTTCGTTCCAACCGAGCAGGATGAACTCCTCGACGACCGCCTGGGCCATTGCTTCGGTTTGCCCGGCTTCGCCGGGGATGACCATGCCTACCAGTTCGTAGGGGTCTTCTTCGTGGGCGGGCAGAGGGACGCCGAGGTCTACTGGCTGGTCAATCATGGATAGCGGGATGCTATTCATGGTTTTCACCGGCGACCTGCGCGTTGAGTGCGGTCACGATCTGCTCCCATTTGTGGATAAGGGTGGGGATACAGGCAGAACAGACGGGTAACGGCCGTTCCTGATACGTCCATAGCACCACCGGAATCTCATACTCTGTCCGGTTACAGTTAAAACAGGATTTGGGTCTAGTTTGTATTGTCATGATCTTTAAGTCTCATCCTTGCCGGAGACAGTGGTCACATCTCCCGCCATATATTTCTCCATAAAATCGCTCTCATGGCCCGGCGTAAAACCAGATTTAACCGGTTCCCAAACGCCCACACCATTCAAACCGCCATTTTCCGCCTTTTCCACCTTCACCAGCGTTTCCTTCGGCACAGTGTTCACGGCGTGGTTATCCGCCTCACCACCAAACATGAAGCCGGTAAACACCTTCTGCTTGTGGAACAGCGTATCCGTCTGGTGCATGGGCATAGACCAATCGCGGGTAATGGATTGCTGCGAACCGTAACGCAGATTCGCCTGATAGCCTGTGCCTTCGGACTTGGCCAGCCCGTCGGGGCGCGTCTCATGGGCACGTACCGATTTTTCCGTGGCCATGAACGGTCCATGTTTGAGCATGATGATGTGATACGGATAAGCCGGGTTGTATTTCACGCGCAGCATCAGCCGGGCGACTTTGTAGAAGGGATCATCCGGTTTCCAGCCGCGATACGGCCGATCCGCCGGGTTAGCGTCTACGTAGACGTAATCCCCATCCTCAATGCCTAAATCTTTGGCCGCCTGCGGGTGCATGTGCAGTTGGTGGTCGCCCACGCCCGGCAGCCGCTTATCCACCCGGTATGGGTCGCCAAAGTTGCTGTCCAGAATAATCGTCCAGTCTACTGTACTCCAGGAAGAGTGAACGCGGTGGCGCGTTTTGGGCGTCAGGCAGTAAAAATGGAAGCCTTGTTCCCACAGCGGATTGGTCGTGTTTTTCACCTGCGTCCACGGCTTGGCGATATTGCGCACGGTGCGCTCCTCCCATCCCATCTCATCTTCGGGGATGCCGTAATCGTCGGGGCGAATAAAACGGCTGCTGCTGACGATGACGTTAGGCAGGTAGGGCGTTCCTTCCGGCCCTTCGCGGTGGCTGATGATGTTTTCGCCATATTCAATCGCTTCGGGGATGTCGCAGTAAGCTGCCAACCGACCGCAGTCGGTGAAAAACGGCTCCGAGTCATTGACCTGCTCCCAAAACGGGATGCGCGGGTAAGTGCGGAAGAGCATCAGCGCCGCCCCCGGCTCACCGTACTTGCCGCTCATAATGTCGTCGTAAGTGTAGCCACGGGTGGGTACGGACATGTCCAGCAAGCGTTGAATGTATACTTCCGGCCGTCCTTCCAGGACAAATTTCCAGTAGTCACGGAAACGCTGGTCGTTCAGTTCATCGCCTATCGCCGCCGCCAGTTCGCCCAAAATCATCACGTCGTCTTTGGTGTCGTACAGCGGCGGGATGCCTCCTTTCCAGATTTGCAGGAATGGGTTGGAGCAGGAACCGGTGATTTCCGGCGTCTCAAATTCAGCCCAGGAGTTGGCCGCCAGGCCAAAATCGGCGTATTCCACACTGGCGGTCATTTCAATATCTACGGCGATGATCAGGTCAATGAGTGGATTGACGTTTTTAATCATGTCGTAATGATGCTTGGCGTTGTTGAGCAGATTGACGTTGGAGTGGAATAACACCTTGCTGGGGGTGGGCATGTGCGTGGCGCCGGTGAAGTTGCGACGGCCGTATTTGGGCGTCTCCACAATCAACGGCCGATCGCCATGATTCCAGTACGCCGGTTCCTCATCCTGGGCATAGCTGTGGGCATGTACATCTTTGCCGTCCAGCGTATCGCTCAAGTCGGGGTTGAACGGGTCTTCGGCAATCCAGCCCTTGAAACCCGGTCCCGTCCAGGGCGACCCCTGGAAGAGCGCTGCCTTGTAGTTACCGGCCCAAGTGTAGCAGCCAGCGCCCGGCTTGCCGATGTCGCCCGTTAACATGACGGGCAGGAATTGGGCGCGGTTGGCCAGCGTGGCATGGAACCAGTGGTTGATACCCTCGCCAATGTGGATGGCGACCGGACTCATCGTCACAATATCTTCGGCCATCTGCTCGATGAGATGTTTGGGGGCGTGGGTGATGTCGGCCACGGTGTCCAGGTCATACTCCTGCAAATGCTCCTCATACATGGCCCACAGCGTCATTACTTCGATTTCTTCCCCTTCGGCCCCTTCTTCGGTGGGCAGCAGGGTGACTTTGCCCGACCAGGAAAGGCGGGGGTTGATGCGTTTGCCGGCCATGCGTTCGCCCACGTCGTCGCGGGTGAGGGGAACCAGCTTGCGCGTGGCCTCATCAAAGACGACGTAGTCGCCGAGCGTGTCGTACTGTTCCTGGCTGAGGCCGTGCAGTTTGAAGCTGGGGCCATCTTCTGTTAGACCAGGTTCGTAGTCGGGGAAAATTTCGTGGGGATGCAGTCGTTTGAGGGTGTCCATCCGTACCACCAGGGGGAAGTCGGTGAACTGCTTGACAAAGGGTTCGTTGTACCGCTCATTGTCCATGATCCATTTGGTGACGCCGAGGAAGAGGGCGGTGTCGGTAGACGGCCGTATCGGAATCCAGGTGTCAGCTTTGGTGGCCGGCGGCGAATACTCCGGCGTGATGGTGTAAATTTTGCCGCCCCGTTCCATCGTCTCGATGAAAAAGTGGGATTCGGCCATCTTGTTTTCCACCAGGTTCTTACCGCATTGAATATGCAGCCGGGTATTGCGCAGGTCGTTAAAGTCGCAGTCGGAGGCTTGCAGGCCGGTGGTGAAGGGATGACCGGGGGCCTGGTCGCCATGCCAGGTGTAGTTTGACCAGCGGCGGCCGCCCAGGGCTGTTTCTGCGTCCGTGCCGCGCACGTGGGTGTCTAGCAGGGCCAGGGTGTTGCTGAAGCGATACATGCCGTATTTACCAATTACGCCCAGCAGTCCCATGCCGCCGCGACATTTCATGGTGCGTGTACCGGCCCCCTGCATAGCCGCGATCATCTCTTCTGGATAACCGTCGGCTTGCAAGCGGGCTGCTCCTTCTTCCCCAGAGTAGTGGGTAGCAATGGCGATCATGCCGCGGGCAATGTATCTGTAGGCTTCTTCCCAAGAGGTAGGGATCATCACGTCGTCGCCGCGAGCGGTGAATTTGTATTTGTCCCGGTTGGCGGCATCCAGGTAGGGGTAGCCGTCGTCGGCCCAGTCCTTCCAGCCCTGGCGCATGATCGGCCCCTTCAGCCGGTGTGGGCCATAGACGCGGCGGTGGAAGGTTTGTCCCTTTTTGCAGCCGCGCGGATTCCAGTGGGCGGTGGCAGTGTTGCCGTACAGGTCACTGTAGCTGCCTACATCATAGTTGGTTTCGGAGCGCAGGATAACACCGTTGCGTACAAAGGCACGCAGGCGGCAAGCGTGGGTGTCGTTGGGCGAGCAAACGTAGGTAAAGGAAGAGTCGTAGGCGTACTGGTTGCGGTAGATTTCTTCCCAGCCCCGGTCGGGATAGTCGGCCAGGGGGTTTTGTACGTTAACTGGCTCCAGAAGCTGCAAGTGCAGGTACCTGGCCAGGGCAACACCACTAACGGCGCCGCTCATTTTGAGGAAGTCTCGACGGGATATGCTCATGAGTGTACTCCAATATTAATCTTTATCCTGGTTTGATAATTCACCTATGGCTGCTAACAAGTCAGTGCGACGGGCGCTGACGCGGCGGCTGGTGATGATCTGAACGTAGTCCCGGTTCAGATCGGTATGAATGATGGGGATGGTTGGAAAGATGGAGAGAAGGGGCTGGAGATTGGTTTGCGTGTTTTCGCTGGCGTTGGCAACGATAATGATGTGGGGAAAGGCTTTGGCAACGGCCGTTACTGCGATGGTGGTGGAAACGGCCGTGCCCACCACAAGCAAATTCTCCGCCTCAGATAACAACTGCACCAGAGATTCGGTAAATAGAGAATCACCAATCAGAAAGACCCGACTTCTCGTCTCCATACGAGAAGATTAGCCAGAAAATTTGTATATTTCTATCCGCCACGTTTGGCACAAAGAGGGGAAAATGAGTGATCTTAGGCGCAAGGGAATGTAAAAAGGAGTAATCCTTTGCGAAATTATGCACCGTCCCTGGAAACAATGCGTTGCCAGGCGTGCAAGGCAAAGAAAATCGCGGCGGCAATTTGCGTAGAAGGGGGTTTGGGGAGTAGATGGACGAAAACCTACGTTAAGCACATATACTGTAATTTCGCTTATATTTTTCGAGGTTTTTTAATTAGTTCATCCTATTACGCTTATCTACATGAGCGCGAGACGATGAATAGCTCCTGACCTGCTTGCCTGCAAACTTGTTCTCA
>JACSRF010000481.1 GCA_014879875.1 Anaerolinea sp. | reverse complement strand
CTTGTTCGGACATCCTTGTGCGGACAGCGAACAGGGATGTTCGCTTTACATCTGTAGTCCGAACATCCTCGTGCGGACAGCGAACAGGGATGTTCGCTTTACATTACATAGGAGATTGGGGCCGCCTTTGCAGAAACGGGCGCCGTCCAGATGGGGCCGGTGGGATCGGCCGTTTGTCGCCTTTTTGCGCAGCGCACGGCCGTTGACTTTGCCGAAGCGTGGCGATGATATAAAAGATTGATCCGTTTGTAACATATGACAATGATCATGACTAATCTATGAAGATTGTCACTTGTCGTCGGCGACATTCTTCTACAAGATATATGCCAGACAAACCAAAAAAGCCAAACCTCCTTGCCAAAGCTGTTCACATCTTCCAACCATTGCCGACAATTGATAGCCACATTTGTATTTGTGACGTTTGCCCATAAATAAATGCTTAAGTTTGTTGGATTGCTCTTTGTTTGCCTGATCCTGGCTATTATCGGTTGCCAATCAACAAATCTGCCGGACGCTACAGCAACGATGATTATTGAGCCGATTGACGCTTCAGCAACGGCCGTACCTGCCCATACAATGATCTCCTTCACCGGTCAAAGAACCGACACAGGTTATGACGCTGACGGGAACGGCTTGTTTGAGCAGTTACAGGTTGACATTGGCGTGGACGTGCATCAGGCTGGTAATTATGGCGTTGTGGCGCTGCTTCTTGACCGCAATGACCGGCGCCTCACCATGGGCAGCCTCACCCCAGACATTCAACGCAATATTCCGGCCATGGGCGCCTTGTTGGACGTTGGTCAGCAGCAGATAACCGTCTACTTTAACGGCCGTGATCTGCGCCAGGTACAAATCAATGGTCCGTACACCGTAGCGATCAGCCTTTACAGCGAAAACGGCGTCTTGCTGGAGACGTCCCGGTTCACCACAGCCGCTTACGACACCCGCGATTTTCAGGAGCTTTTGGCCGGATTTCTCGGTGCGCGTGACGCAGCCCTGGATACCAATAACCGCCCCGGCTTCAATCTGCTTCGCGTGACTGTGCATCTCAATGCCCTGGCCGCCGGTCAAATCACCATAGAGGGCCAACTTTTCGCCGGTGACACTTTTTTGACAGATTCGTCTACCACTTTAACACCAGCCGCAGGCGACCATCTCGTCGAACTGGATTTCCCTGGGGAAGCCATTGCAGCCAGTAACCTGGACGGACCTTACACTGTCTATCTGACCATTGCCGATGCCAACTACGTCAACAACGTGGAATTTATCACGGCTGCTTATCGTTCATCCGAGTTTGAGAGCGCCACTGCCCCTTGATGACAAGGCAACGCTGACAACGAGAACATCTGGAAGTGCAAACGGCCGTATTGCTGTACTGGTTGTGGCCGGTTTCTGACCGTGCCACCTCTGGGTTATTTGACCAATTTGAAAAATAGGAGATAAACATGCGTCGGTCAACTGTGTATTTTATGTTTATGATAGCGCTGATGGTTTTGTTTGTGCTGGCACAGCCATCAGCCGCAACCCCACTTACCCGTACTGATTCCCCACAAATGCTCCAGGCAAAACCCGCCGCTCCTGACACCCCAGACTCTGCCCCAATGCACCCACCGACCCCCTTACAGCCCACAGCGGGCGAAACGATCATCACCTATGAAGTCACCACCAATGGGAAAGTGAAATTCAAGGTAAACGATGGGTGGGATCTGGACCAATATCTCTTTGCCAATTCCAGCCCGTTAGATTTCTATATTGATCTCCAGGGCTTTAAGCCTCACCCGACTGACCCAACCCAGGTAACGCTGCGTGTCTGGGACGTTGACCAGAATGGTGCGCCCGGCTTCCCCCAATGTCTGGTAGAGGTAGACAAAGTGTATGTCAATGGCGCTTACCTGGGAGACCTGACGGGGGCTGACAGCCAGTGGAGCAATGTCACCTTCTCGATTCCGGCGGGCGTCTTGAACGATGGGGCCAATCACTTTTGGGTAGACATTGACGTTTTGACCGGGTCCTGTTGGGCAGTGGCGGTAGATTGGGCAGAGATCGAAATCCCTTTTAACATTGCCCAACTGGAGGCCAGCGCCCTGGATGACATCGCCATCAAGCGAGATAAAACTGACATTGCTATTACGGATCCCATCTGGCAAACCAGCTTTGACGCTGCCGGCGAGATAGTCACGCCGGCTAACCCGGATGATCCCATTGCCGACAAAATCAAAGGTTCCTGGTTCTTCAATTGGGGTGCGCGGGAATTCAAATACAAGTACAAAATTGACACCTGGCCTACCGGAGCTACACCTTCCTGGCAACCCAAAGTATCGTATTCGTGGGAGATTCCGGGAACGGGCCAGAGTTCAGGCGGTTTTCAGGATCAGAACGGGTGGGAAAATGAGTTCAAAGTGACTATTCCCGGTACAGTCGGCAAATACACCCTGGAAGTCACATTGAAGATTTACCATCAGGATGAATTACTACGTACAGAGACGCGCAGCCATACTTTGTACGCGATTTACAACACCCCTGTCGGCTCTGTCGCTTCTGTGAGCACAGGTCAGCCGCGGACTGCCTGGCTAGACGTGGCTACCGACTGGGCCAGCGGTCAGAATACGGAAGTCAATATCCTCAATGCACTCAATAACAGCGAATATGGCGGCGGTAGTAACCCGCTTGGCTGGGAATATGGCTACCCAAACGTTGCTCCTGTCACGCTTATCGAGAGCGGCGCCGGTCAAAATGGCGACTGCTACAATTTCCGTGACGTATGGCGGATTTTGGCTGCCAGCCTGGGAGTGAGCACTGGACAAGATTCTTACCATTATGGCAATGGCTTTATGACGTCAACCCGTTCGGCTTTGGATGGCAATGCGTCGGCCAACGGCCGTAATCAGGCAACCGGCACACGCGACCGCTGGGTCTTTGGCAGCCACGCGTTTGGTACCTTTGGCGGTACGCTTTACGATCCCACCTTTGGCCTGATCGGAGGTGGAAAGGAGGGCAACATCTTCTGCAAAGTGAGCGCAACAACCGGCTTGTGCGACGTTTTAAGTCCACCGCCCACCTTTGCCACGTTAACATATGTTGCCTTCCCTCCGGCCAACAATGGCTGGGGAATTATGGAATACCAGACGTTTACTGCACCTGCCCCCATCCCGCGCGCCCCGGAAACGGCCGTTTTCACCGGCAGCAGTAGCGACAGCGGCTACGACATGGATGGCAACGGCCTCTTCGAGCACCTGCGCCTTAACGTGGAATTAGACGTGTCAACCACAGATGACTACGGCATCCTGGCAACGCTCACAGACAGCGCCGGTAATGGAATTGCCATTGGCAGCCTGGATCCAGACATTTTCCGCAGCGTTCCGCTCACCGGCGCTACCCTCAATCCAGGCATTCAGACCATCCCAATTTACTTTAGTGGCTTTAGCGTCCGCGCCTCTGTCGCCGACGGGCCATATACCGCCAACATCTCGCTTTATGACAGTGCAGGGTTGTTGCTTGGTTCGGCCAGCTTCACGACAACCACCTACAGCTACCAGGAATTCCAGGGCGCATTAATCGAATTTCTCAGCGCCAGCGACAGTGGCCTGGATGCCGATGGTCAGCCCGGCTATGAATTGCTGCGGGTGGCTGTGGATATCAACGCCCTGGCAGCCGGCGATGCCTTTATCCAGGGACAACTCTTCGCCGGTGGCAGCTACCTGGCCGACGCTACGGCCGTCGCCAGCCTGAGCGCCGGTATGCAAACCATCAACCTGGACTTCCCTGGCGAAGCCATTGCCGCGAGCGGCACGGACGGCCCATATACGGTTTATCTCAGCTTCCAGGACGCCTATTACGCCACCGACGCCGTCCACACGACCACGCCGTATAGTTACACTGACTTCCAGTTGCCGGCTGCCTTTTTCACCGGCAACGTGGCCGATATTGGCAATGACGCCAACGGCAACGGGTTGTATGAAGAACTGCTCGTGGCTGTTGAGGTCGGCGCTTTTGTGCCGGACAGCTACACCGTACATGGCATTCTGCAAGATGGCAGTGGCGCTTTTATTGGCGCTGCAGCCGTGACGGCGCTGCTCGATGGCGTACCCCAGGTCGTCCAGTTATCTTTCAGTGGCCTGGCGATTTATAACCATGCCACTGATGGCCCTTATCAGGCGCTGCTGTCGTTGACCGATGCGGCCGGCAACGACCTGATGAACTTCCCATACACCACAATGCCTTACGCCTACACAGATTTTGAAAGCCCGGCGGCATCGTTCAATGACATCTTTGCGGATAGCGGCGTAGACACGGACGGCGACGCCTTTTACAACTTCCTGCGCATTGATATAGGTGTGGAGGTGGCTGTTGCCGGCGTTTACCGGGTTGACGGCTCGCTGCACGACGACAGCGGCGCATTCATAGATGGCGCCCTCACAGAGGCATACCTGAATGCTGGCGCGCAAACCATCAGCCTTAACTTTGATGGCGCAGCGATCAATGCGCATGGCGTTGACGGCCCGTACAACCTGCGCGCCTTGGCGCTGACACAGGTAGGGGTTAGCTATGTGGACAGCCTCCTCGACGCCTATGAAACCGGCCCTTACGCTTACCCTGAGTTCCAGCCATCAGCCCTGGTGCTTACCGGAAATTTCGCCGATTATGGCGAAGACCTGGATGGTGACGGCCTGTACGACAATCTGGTAGTAACCATCGAATTGGTGGTAGCCCAGGCTAATTTGTACTACTTCAATGCCCGCCTGGTGGACGCCAACGGCGAAGAAATTGTTTGGGCAGCCAGTTCCGCTTACTTAACGCCTGGTGTGCAGAGTATATTGTTGCGCTTTAACGGCCGTTACATCTACGGTAATGGCGTTGATGGCCCCTACGATGTTAAAAATCTCTCCATCTACACCGGTAGCCAATCTTTTGCCTTTATTGATGTGTATACAACCAACGCTTACACCTGGCAATCCTTCGAGCCTGCCGGTGTTGTGCGTGGAACGGTTACAATCGATGGCTTGCCCACTCCCAACGTCAATGTTTTCATCAGTGGGATTAATAGCGACCTCACGGACAGCAATGGCGCTTATCGTCTGACAGTAGTGAATAGTGGCAATTACGTCATCACCATTGACGCCGGCCCGCCCTACGAACCCTGGCAAATCTGGGTGAATGGCGAATATATTACCGATGGCTTCAATGTGACGATACCCGTTAGCGTGGGTGAAGTAACAGAGGTTAACTTTGTGCAAGTTACCACGATAACGGTGGCCATTGACATTCTCCCCAAAACACCCATTAACAGGATTAATCCTTACAGTTATAAGGCCGTAGGTGTGGCCATCCTGACCACACCTGCCTTTGACGCCGCCACCGTTGATCCCCTGTCCGTCGCCTTTGGCCCGGCCGGAGCGAGGACAGTGAAAGGACATTATATCTTCTATGATATCGACTTTGATGGGGATCTGGACCTGATACTGGCTTTCTTCCCGATTGAAAGCGGGATTCAATGTGGTGACACATCCGCCTCACTCATTGGTCAAACTTTTGATGGGCAGACGATTACAGGGTCCGACACGATTATAACGATAGGGTGCAGAGGAAATGTGACCGAATTACGAAACCGTTAAGCGCTTTGTCCGATTCAGGGGCGGGTAGGGGCGATAGTTTTCAGAAGGCTATCGCCCCTATTTTACTCAGTAGATCGAAGTCATGTGGAGCGCGGGCAGCTTACCCGCTCAGTGCGGACAGGGCTGTCCGCGCTCCATTTCGATCTACTGTTACTGGTTTGGCCCCATGCCTGAGGTATAATTCCCCCCGATGTGCGTTTACGTTACGCATACGCCAACAGATGTGGGGCATCTTATGTTTCAGAAAATTCTTGTAGCAAACCGGGGTGAAATCGCCCGCCGTCTCTTTCTGGCCTGCCGTGAATTGGGAGTGCGCTCTGTCGCCATCTACTCCGACGCCGACGCCAACGCGCCGTGGCTGCGCCTGGCGGATGAAAGTTACCCGTTGGGGGGCATCACGGCCGCCGACTCTTACCTGAATCAGCAAAAAGTGCTCGGTGTGGCGCAGTTGTGCGGCGCAGAGGCCATTCATCCGGGATATGGCTTCCTCAGCGAGAATGCGGCGTTTGTCCGCGCCTGCACGGCGCGCGGCATCGCCTTCATTGGCCCCGGCGCGGAAGCGATGGACATGATGGGCAGCAAGGCCGCCGCGCGCATTCTGGCGCAGCGCGCCGGCGTGCCGGTTGTGCCGGGCGTGGATGGCGCGGGAAAGACGGAGACGGAACTACGCACGGCGGCGACGGCCATTGGCTACCCGGTGTTGATCAAAGCCAGCGCCGGCGGCGGCGGCAAAGGGATGCGCGTCGTCTGGTCAGAGGCGGAGTTTATGGACGCTGTGCAGGCGGCGCGGCAAGAGGCGCTCTCCGCTTTTGGCGATGATCACGTGCTGGTGGAGAAATATTTCACGGAAATTCATCACGTCGAAATCCAGATTTTAGCCGACCAGCAGGGGAATGTGCTGCACCTGTTTGAGCGGGAATGTTCGGTGCAGCGACGTCACCAGAAGATTATTGAGGAAAGCCCGGCGCCGGTCGTGCGCAGCCAGGCGCTGCGGGAGGCGATGGCGGCAGCGGCCGTTTCTCTGGCGCGGTCGGCGCAGTACGTCAGCGCGGGCACGGTGGAGTTTGTTGTGGATGGCGAGGGGAAATTCTATTTCCTGGAGATGAACACGCGGCTGCAAGTGGAGCATCCGGTGACGGAACTGGTAACAGGGCTGGATTTGGCGGCGTGGCAAATCCGCATTGCCCAGGGTGAAGCGCTGCCCTTCACGCAGGCGGAGCTGCGCCAGCGCGGCCACGCCATTGAGTGCCGCGTGTATGCGGAAGACCCGGCGCATCATTTTTTGCCGTCTATGGGGAAGATTACGCAGTATCAACGGCCGTCTGGCCCTGGCGTGCGTGTGGATGATGGCATTGAGCAGGGCAGCGAGATAACGCCTTATTATGACCCCATGCTGGCGAAGGTCATCACCTGGGGGTACGACCGCGCCGAGGCGCTGCGTAAGATGACGCAGGCGCTGCGCGAGATGGTGGTGTTGGGGGTGACGACGAATATCCCGTATTTGTTAGCCATTTTGGGCGAGGAGACGTTTCGCGGCGGCCATACCAGCACCAATTACCTGGCGGAAAATATGGCCGGCTGGAACCCGCAGCCCGCGCTCAGCGATGACGAATGGCTGACTGTCGCGGCCCTGGAACTGCTGCATGGTGGGGGCAAACAGAGCCGCCGCGTGGCGGCCGATGGCCTCACTGCGCAGATGGATCCGTGGACGGCCGTTGCTAACTTCCGCAACGTGCAATAGCATCTCAACGTTAACATCCTGGCTGTATATTTTTCGCCTGCTGAGGATATGGGCTGTGGCCGTGAGCGGCAGCCCTTGCTGGCAGCAAAAGGAGCTTTCCATGCGCATTGAAAAGGGTCTGATGGTCGCCGTGGGGTATGGCAAATATTTCCGTTCTGACAGCATCGTGGGCCTGGAACCCATCGAAGAAGAAGGTGGGCGCGGTCCAGGCCAGCGTACCTGGGTTTACATCCAGGGCGTACCCGAACCACGCATTGCCTCGCGTACTGAAGGCACGATTTTGCGCGATATGGTGACACAGCCCCAAGAAGTCACTCGCGCCCAGGAACAGTACCAGCTTTTGGTAGACATCCTGGAGACGGTGCAAGAAATTGAACCGATGCTGCGCACCATTGTGCGGGAGCAGGGACATTGGGACCTGGATCGCCTGGAGCGACGCATTCAGGAAACGTTACGGGTGGAGGAATAATCCAGGGATTTATTTGCCAGGCAAAGTTTGAAGTCGCTCCTTTTCCATTTTCAGCCTATGACTTTCTGCGCTCAGGTTCGTGACGTTTGCCACTAGACCATCCCTGTCGCCTCTCAGACAATGGGCGGGAAAGAGAGGTATTCATGCGCAGGAACTGGCAGATGAGGGCGCTGACACAAAAAACCAGGGCAATTTCCGACACGATTCCACACGAGAGATGGTTTTGGGGTGTGGCGCTGATCACTCTTTTGTTGGCAGGCTGCACCGCTTCCCCACCACCGGTTGTCACGCCCGCTTACAGACCTGATAGCTACGAAGGGCGGTTGCTGAGCCAGGGTTACGCGCTGTTGTCGGTCAATACAGGCGAAATTTTTGCTGACTCCCCCACCATGTCGCAAAGTGAACTGGGGGCGGAAAAGTACCGGCAGGTGTGCATGGCCTGCCACGGTGATTGGGGACAAGGGCTGACGCCGGAATGGCGGGCGCAGTGGGGGGAAGATGGCAGCTGTTGGCAGTCCCGCTGCCATGCCTCAAACCACCCGGATGATGGCTTTGAACTACCGCAGGTCGTGCCCGCCTTGTCTAAAACTGGCGATATGGCGCGCATTCATAACGCCGCCGAATTGCAGCAGGTTATTTGGCAAACGATGCCCTGGTGGAACCCTGGCTTTATCAATGAGGAAGAGTCTTGGGCGATTACAGCGTTTCTGATGACGGCGCGGGGCGAATTGGGGCAAGGTGTGACGCTGGACGAGCGTAACGCGCCGGTGTTTCGTCTGCATGTGGCTTATAGTCCGCAGGAAAATGTGCAGCCGACGATTTTTGGCTTGCTGGCTCTGCTGCTGGTGGCAACGGCCGTTTTGGTGAAAACAAATCGTGGCTAAACGACCCGGCTTCTTCCACCATCTGCACCCACCGCACATTCCGGACCGGGAGGCGCGCTGGCGCTACACCTTTGGGCTGGGGGGAACGGCCGTTTACCTGTTTGTCATCCTGGCGCTCACCGGCGCATTAGAAGTGTTTTACTACATCCCCAGCGCCGCCGAAGCCAACCGATCTTTACAAGCGATGATCACCCTGGTTCCCTACGGCTGGCTGGTGCGCAGCCTGCATTACTGGGCCGCCCAGGGACTGGTTGTCGTCAGCGTGCTGCACCTGCTGCGGGTCGTCTTCACCGGCGCATACAAGCCACCGCGCCGCTTCAACTGGCTGTTGGGGTTGAGCCTGTTGGCGCTGCTTTTATTGCTCAACTTCACCGGCTATGCCCTGCGCTGGGACAGCGACATCGCCTGGGCGCTGATGGTGGGCACGAACCTGCTGCGCAGTATTCCGCTGGTGGGGTCGGGTTTGTACGGCATGGTGGTTGGCGGCAGCGAAATTGGCGCGGCTACGGTGGCGCGCCTCTACGGCTGGCACCTCTTTGGTTTAATGCTGCCGGCGTTCTTTTTTGCCTGCTGGCACATTTTCCGCGTGCGCCGCGATGGCGGCATTTCGCGGGCAAAACCGCGCGGGGCGGTGATTCAGCGGGATGAATTGGTGCGGCGCGAGGCCATTGGCGCGCTCTCGGTTTCCATTTTGCTGCTGGTGGTGGCGCTGCTGTTCCCACCTGCGTTGGGGCCGGCGGCCGATTTCGGTCATATGCCAACAGAAGCCACCGCTCCCTGGTTTTTCCTCTGGGTGCAGCAGCTTTTGCGTTATGGGCCGCCGCTGCTGATGGGCGTGGTGGCGCCGCTGGCGCTGTTGGCGGCGTTGGCGCTGCTGCCCTACGCAGTAGACCGCCGCAGCGAAGGGGCGGGTGTCTGGTTTAATCGTGAAGGGCGGGCGGCGCAGTGGTTGGCGTTCTTGATTATGGTTTTTGTTTTGGGGCTTATTTTGTGGGGGACGATGTGAAACGAGTGACCATTTCGCGGCGAAAGGTGTTGCAGGTTAGCCTCTCTTTGTCTGGGCTGCTGCTCTTAAACAGCGTGCGTAAGTTTTTGGGGTATCAGGAACCAGCGGCGCAGGCGCGGCAGTTGACGCTGGACGCGCCGGAGGCGTATGCGGTGGGGAGCGTGACGGCCGTTCCTGGCGGTCATTGTTGGGTGGTGCGAGATGAAGCGGGGGTGTATGCGGTAACGGCCGTATGCACCCACCTGGGCTGCCTGGTTAACCACGAAGCGGGTGAGTTTGCCTGCCCCTGCCACGGCAGCCGCTTCCGTCCTGATGGCAGCGTTATCCAAGGCCCGGCTGTGCAAGCGTTGCCGCACGTGGCGGTCAGCCGCACGGCGGAGGGGCTGCTGCGGGTGGATATGACGCAGCAGGTTCCGGCGGTGGAGCGGTTGGTTGTGGGGTAGATTGAGGGGAACGGCCGTGCATCAACCTGCGCCCTGGTTAGAAAGGGAATGGGAGGCGTGTGTGCGTTTGATAATTGACAGGCTTTTGTTTACAATTTATCATGTACGCACAATTATTGGTAATATGTACGTTCGTTTCGTGTGTGAGGGTTTATGAAAACGATAACACCAACAGAACTGCGGATGAATATCTACAATTTGCTTGAAGAAGTGTTGCAAACTGGCGTGCCTCTCGAAATCAAAAAAGGGGACCGGCGGCTGAGAATTACCCCTGTGGAGAAGACCGACAAACTCCAAAACTTAATACCCAGGCCAGAGGTGATTCGGGGCGATCCTGAAGAATTAGTCGCGCTCAATTGGGAAGCGGAGGTGAATCTTGATTTACCTTGATACTCACGTCGTCGTTTGGTTGTATGCCGGACTAACGAACAAGTTCAGCGAAACAGCCGGGACATTGATTAATGACCACGAACTCTTCATTTCGCCGATTGTGCGTCTGGAGCTGGCTTATTTGCATGAGATAGAACGGGTGACGGCCGATAGTGACGCCATCATTGCCGACTTGTCGCAGCGTATAGGTTTGCAGGTTTATGACAAGAATTTCAACTCAATTATCAATTTGGCATTGGCAATGTCCTGGACACGTGATCCCTTTGACCGTTTGATTGTGGCGAATGCGGCCGTACATGATGACATCTTATTGTCAAAAGACATAAACATTCTGACGCATTACACTTTCGCTCGGTGGTGAACGAAGGTGGGGACGGCCGTTCCCCTTCCTCCTCCTCTTCCCCCTTGTACTATACTAACGCACATCCAAACAGAATAACCCATCATCAGCGCGCATGAAATTGTAAACGCCAATCCAGGCAAACATGTTACAATGGAGTTATGATCACCCAAGTACCTCATAAAAATGCGTTAACCATTGAATATTCTGATGAATTACTCTGGGCTTTGCAGCAAGAGCCAGAAGAGTTCGCAGCGGAAGCGCGCCTGCTGTTGGCGCTGAAGTTGTACGAAATCGGTAAACTCAGCACCGGGTTGGCGGCGCAAGTTGCCGGAATACCGCGCAGCGCATTCTTATATGAACTTGGTCGCTATGCTCTCTCCCCCTTTGGTGAAACCCCTGAAGAATTAGAGGATGATTTGATCCATGCCCGCCGGGCCAGTCATTCTGAATAACACGCCGCTGGTCGCATTCTGGCTGCTAGATGGCCTGCCATGGCTGCGTGATCTATTTGGCGAGGTTGCAATCCCAACGGCCGTCAGGTATGAATTTCTAGCAATTGAATCAGTCGCTCGACAGGAAGCGATAGTCAAAGCTTCTTGGATTCAAACCCGCCAGTTAGCAAATCCGCAGCAAGCCCGTATTTATGTTGGTTTAGATCGTGGCGAGTCCGAAGTTTTGGCGTTGGCTTTAGAACAATCGGCGCGCCTGGTGATTATGGATGAACGTCGCGGGCGGCGTTATGCTCAACGATTAAGTTTACCGCTTACCGGAACATTGGGTATACTGCTGTTGGCAAAGGAGAGGGGATTGATTACGGCCGTTTCCCCCCTCATCAAACAACTGCAAGCCGGTGGCATGTATTTTGATACAGAACTGGTTGCCCGTGTGCTGGAACTGGCGGGTGAGTTAGCTTAACGGCCGTTCTCCTTCCTCCCCCTCCTCCCCCCTTGTGCTATACTGTGATTATGAGTTAGAGGGTTAAAATGCCATGGACAAGGACGACCTGATACGCTACTGGCTCGAAAGCTCAGACAGAGATTTCCTAACAATGATGCACTTGTTTGAGAAAGAGGATTATCATTGGGCTTTGTTCATCGGACATCTGCTCATTGAAAAGCTCCTGAAAGCGTATTATGTCAAAAATGTCGGCGACCAACCCCCGTTTACCCATAATCTGTTGCTGTTAGCAAAAAAGTCAAAACTGGAACTCAACGAGCAACAAAAAGACAGCCTGGTAACGATCACGGCATTTAACATTCGCGCCCGTTACGATGATTACAAGATGGCGTTTTATAAGACCTGCACAAGAGAGTACACAACGATCTGGCTTAACGAAATTACAGGGTTCAGAGAATGGATAAAGAAACCGCTTTTGAAATCGTCAGAAGATACATCGCCCACTTAAAAAACAATCAATTCAATATCCATGAGGCATATATTTTTGGCTCGTATGCCAGTGGACGGTTTCATGAAGATAGTGACATTGACCTGGCGATTGTCATGAACGATGTCCCTAACAGCTTCACCATGCAGGTTCAACTGATGAAGTTAAGCCGAAAATTCGATTTGCGCATCGAACCACATCCTTTTGATAAGGCAGATTTCACTCTCGCAAATCCATTTGCCTATGAAATTTTGACCAAAGGCATACAGGTCGCTTAACCAAACGTAGGCGATCATTGTTGGAGGCGAATATGAATCCCATTCCCCCTATTCCCCCACCAACAAAATCCGTATTGTCACCGTCGGCAGCCTGTTTGACGGTCACGACGCGGCCATCAACATCATGCAAAGCTCCGGCGGCGAGGTGATCCACCTGGGCCATAACCGCAGTGTGTAGGAGATTGAGGCCATCTGGTATAATACGAGCATGCAATATCAACATTCGACAATGCAAATGGATAAAACCCGGCTGCTGATTACTGCGTTAGATGATGACGCTGATGAACGCGCTTACTGGCTAAGCCAATCCCCCCAAAAGCGTTTGCTCGCGCTCGAACAAATGCGGCAGATCATCTATGGCTACGACACATTTACCACCCGACTTCAAAGAGTTCTTACAATTACTGAACGTACATAGCCGTTCGCTATTTGCTCATTGGCGGTTATGCTGTGGGGTATCATGGATATCCGCGAGCTACAGTGGATATGAATATCTGGGTTGCCATTCACCCTGACAATGCCCGGCGGGTTGTGATGGCGCTTAAAGAATTTGGCTTTGATTTGCCAGAAGTAGAAGAGACAATTTTCCTGCAAGAAAACAAGGTGATTCGTATGGGCGTGCCACCCATGCGACTGGAAATTTTAACGAGTATCTCTGGTGTTGAGTTTGCGGATTGTTTTCATGAGCGTGTTGTAGATGTGATTGATGACATTCAGGTTAATCTGATTAGCCTGGAAAGGCTCAAAGAAAACAAGAAAGCCAGTGGTCGTTACAAAGATTTGAATGATTTAGAGCAGTTGCCATAGTAACGGCCGTTCTCCTTCCTCCCCCTCCTCCCCCCTTGTGCTATACTAGCGCACATCCAAACAGAATTACCATAGGGCATGGATGACGCAGATAACCAGTGTTCCCCTCATTCTTCTCTCTGCGAATCTCTGCGTTTTCTCTGCGCAACTCTGCGCCCCTTTTCTTTCAGGAGAATTATGCAAGCGATAACCCCCTATTCCCCCACCAACAAAATCCGTATTGTCACCGCCGGCAGCCTGTTTGACGGCCATGACGCGGCCATCAACATCATGCGCCGCATCCTGCAAAGCTCCGGCGGCGAGGTGATCCACCTGGGCCATAACCGCAGTGCGCAGGAGATTGTAAACACGGCCGTTCAAGAAGATGCCCAGGCCATTGCCATCACCAGCTATCAGGGCGGCCATATCGAATTCTTCAAGTACATCCACGACCTGCTCCACGAGCGGGGCTGCGGCCACATCAAAATTTTCGGCGGTGGTGGCGGCACGATTTTGCCCGACGAAGCGGCCGAACTGCACGCCTACGGCGTTACGCGCATCTACTCGCCCGACGACGGCCGTTCCCTCGGCTTGCAAGGGATGATCAACGACCTGCTGCGACAAGCCGATTTCCCCACCGGCAAACTCCACGTGGACAAATGGCGCGAAGCCATCGCCGAAGCGTATGAGGGCTTCCAATCGTCAACCGCCAATCGTCAATCGTCAATTAAAAAATGGGTGACAAACCGGGCGTTGGCGCGGCTGATTTCGGCGGTGGAGAATGAGCCGGAGTTGGTGCAGCCGATTATGGATGAGGTACATCGGCGGTTGGCAGGGTTAACGGCCGTGCCCGTCCTCGGCATCACCGGCACAGGGGGCGCGGGCAAATCGTCGCTGGTGGATGAACTGGTGCGCCGCTTTTTGCTCGACTTCCCGGAGAAGGAGATCGCCATCGTCAGCGTAGACCCGTCCAAGCGGCGCACCGGTGGCGCGCTGTTGGGCGACCGCATCCGCATGAATTCGGTCTACAACGAGCGCGTCTACATGCGTTCGCTGGCGACGCGGCAGAGCAACCTGGCCCTGTCGCGCCACATCCGCGAGGTGCTGACGATTTTGCAGGCGGCCCAATTTGACCTGATCATCCTGGAAACTTCCGGCATTGGGCAGGCGGACACGGAGATCGTGGATTTTGCCGATGTGACGCTGTATGTGATGACGCCGGAATATGGCGCAGCGAGCCAGTTAGAGAAGATAGATATGCTCGACTTCGCCGACGTGATCGCCTTGAACAAATTCGACAAGCGCGGCGCGCTGGATGCCCAGCGCGACGTACAAAAGCAGGTCCAGCGCAACCATCAATTATGGGACAGGCCGCTGGAGGAGATGCCGGTTTACGGAACCATCGCCAGCCAGTTTAATGATCCGGGCACGAATCGGTTGTACACGGCCGTTATGCGCGCCGTCGCCCACAAAACCAACGCCGACCTGGAACCCCATCTGACGGCCAGCGATGAGATGTCAGAGAAGGTGTTCATCATCCCGCCCGCCCGTGTGCGCTACCTGAGCGAGATTGGGGAGACGATTCGGGGATACGGCCGTTGGGCCGACGAACAGGCCAATCTGGCGGATCGGTTGTATGGGTTGAAGGGGGCGATAACGGCCGTTCAATCCGCCAATCGCCCCGACAGCGACAAATTAACGCAGGAGCTAGAGGAGTTGTACACGCAACTCAGCCTCGACCTTGACCGGCACAATCAGCAAATCCTGGATGGCTGGAACAACAAAAAGGCGCAGTACGCCGGGGATGAGTACGTCTACCGCGTGCGCGGGCGCGACATCCGCGTGCCCACAAAAAGCGAATCCCTCTCGCACACGCCAATTCCGAAGGTGACGCTGCCGCGCTACCAGGGCTGGGGCGACATCTTGCGCTGGAGTTTGCAGGAGAACGCGCCGGGCGAGTTTCCGTATACAGCCGGCGTCTTCCCGTTCAAGCGCAGCGCCGAAGACCCGACGCGCATGTTTGCCGGGGAAGGCGGCCCGGAGCGCACCAACAAACGGTTCCATTACGTCTCGTTGGGGCTGCCCGCCAAGCGGTTGTCAACGGCTTTCGATTCGGTGACGCTGTACGGCGAAGACCCGGCCACCCGCCCCGACATTTACGGCAAAATCGGCAACTCCGGCGTCTCCATCGCCAGCCTGGACGACGCCAAGAAGCTGTACAGCGGCTTCAACTTGTGCGACCCGGCCACGTCGGTGAGCATGACGATTAACGGCCCGGCGCCGACGATGCTGGCGTTTTTTTTGAATACGGCAGTTGACCAACAGTGCGAGCTACACATCCGCGAACATGGATTGGAAGGTGAGGTGGAAAAGAAGCTGGTGGAATTGTATGACGAGCGGGGGTTGGAACGGCCGTCCTACCACGGCGACCTGCCCGAAGGCAACGACGGTTTAGGGCTGCTGCTGCTCGGCCTCACCGGTGACCAGGTTTTGCCGCCAGACGTGTACGCCGCAATCAAGGCGCGGGCATTGTCTACGACTCGCGGCACTGTGCAAGCCGATATATTAAAAGAAGACCAGGCGCAAAACACCTGCATCTTCTCCACCGAATTTGCCCTGCGGCTGATGGGCGACATCCAGCAATACTTCATCGAACAGCGCGTGCGCAACTTCTACAGCGTCTCTATTTCCGGCTACCACATCGCCGAGGCGGGGGCCAATCCCATCAGCCAGTTGGCCTTCACCCTGGCGAACGGCTTCACGTTTGTGGAGTATTACCTGGCGCGGGGCATGGATGTGAACGAGTTCGCGCCCAATTTCTCCTTCTTCTTTTCCAATGGCATGGACCCGGAATATGCGGTGATCGGCCGGGTGGCGCGGCGCATTTGGGCGAAGGCGATGAAGTTGAAATACGGGGCCGACGAGCGGGCGCAGAAGTTGAAGTACCACATTCAGACGAGCGGCCGTTCGCTGCACGCGCAGGAAATCGGCTTCAACGACATTCGCACCACCTTGCAGGCGCTCTACGCCATCTACGACAACTGCAATTCGCTGCACACCAACGCCTACGACGAGGCCATCACCACGCCCACGGAGGAATCGGTGCGTCGGGCGATGGCGATTCAGATGATCATCAACAAGGAGTTGGGGCTGGCAAAGAACGAGAATCCGCTGCAAGGTTCGTTCATCATTGAGGAACTGACCGATCTGGTGGAGGAGGCGGTGTTGGTGGAGTTTGACCGGCTGACGGAGCGGGGCGGCGTTCTCGGCGCGATGGAAACGATGTATCAACGGGGAAAAATTCAGGAGGAGTCGCTCTATTATGAGCAGTTGAAGCACAGCGGCGACCTGCCGATCATCGGCGTCAACACCTTCCTCTCAGATGAAGGCTCGCCGACGATCTTGCCGCGTGAGGTGATTCGCTCGACGACGGCCGAGAAGGAGTTTCAGATTGCGCAGGTACAAGCGCTGCAAGCGCGGCAGCCGGAGCAGGCGGCAGCGCAGTTGCGGGCGCTGCAACTGGCGGCCATCCGCAATGAAAATATGTTCACGGCGCTGATGGAGGCGGTGAAGGTTTGTTCGCTGGGGCAGATTACGGGGGCGTTGTATGCGGTGGGCGGACAGTATAGAAGGAATATGTAGGCAGGCATGATAGAATGATAGAAGATGACATTTTTCGCTGGTCAGTTTTTGACCATTATGGCAATGAGATTTACCTGACTCAGGAGCGGTGGCAGCATATCATTGACCCAATTAACCATCCTGAGATGGATGATTTTGAGGAACAACTGCGAGAGACTATAAGAAACGGCCGTCGCCAGCAAGACGCTTTGAACCCACGAAAATACCGCTATACAAAGGCTTTCGCCGGGTTGGTTGACGATAACACACATGTTGTGTCAATTGTGTTGTTTGGATATGGCGTTGGCGTGTCTGGCGAGCCGTTGCCAAAAATTTACATCGTGACGGCCTATCAAAAAGAAATCTGGTGATGTGATGAGTGAATCCATTATTAATTACGACGAAATGAGCGATACATTGACTATTTCCTTTGCGCCGGGCGAGAAAGGGACGGGCGTTGAGTTGAATGACCATCTGTTGCTGCGCCTGAATAAGCAAGAGAAACGGGCAATTGGGCTGACGATTTTTGAATATTCGTTGCTGGCGCAGCGCACGGATTTTGGCTTGCGTCATATTCCATTAACCGGATTGGTGGCGATGAGTGAAGAAGCGCGACAGATGATCATGCAGGTGTTACAGTCTGAGCCAGTTAACCATTTTTTGCAAGTGTCGGTGTATATGCCTTCACTGACGGAGTTGATTCCGATTACAGCCGTTGCGCCTCTGCCGTTGGCTGCTTGATGGCTTGTTCGCTGGGGCAGATTACGGGGGCGTTGTATGCGGTTGGGGGGCAGTACCGGCGGAATATGTGATGTACGAACCGATTGTGACTTACAATAGAATGAGTAAAACCTAAACACATTCAGAGAAATACCGCATGAAACCTCTTGAACGAATCAACAAAATTTTGCCCTACTTGTTACATGTCATCATTATTGCCATCGCCATACTCGTCATTGGTTACGGCATTAACCGCACCAGCAGTTCAATACAAGGTGTGCTAATTGGCGTTGGGGGTACGTTATTGGTCACTGGCGCAAATACGCTTTTTAACAGTATTACAGAAGATAAACAGTGGCAAAGACAGCTAAATCGAGAAAGGGAAAAGCTGTTGGAGGAAAAAAGAGCGAGCTTACGAAAAATGTATGAAAAAGGCAATAGTGCTTTGTCGAAAGTGACAACCATTAAGACTATTGCCTCAACTGGTGTAAGTATATTTGGTAACGTGAATTCTTCTACTGCCGTACAGATCTACAGTGAAGCTCATGAATGGTTGACTGTTATCTACTATCATTGTCTTGAAACCCAACCAAATAATGAAATCTTTATCAGGTTTCGGGAAAACTTTCACCAATTTAGCGAGCAAAGTTCAGGAAATATTGCAGCTTTACAAGAAGATGTCCTTGATCTCGCCTCCAGCGATCCATTTCTTTTTGACAAGCCCTTAGATGTATTCAAACCGGTTAAAAAGCAAAAGATTAATGATCCCCAAACGACATTGCACATAAAAATAGACCCCGATTACTGTGAACAACAGTTTTTGGACTCAGGAGTTTTACTGGATCCGAATTATCAATTTCAGGTAGTTCTTTCTCAGCTAACTGATTCACAACGCCAGAAGTTATGGGGAACACATATTGGAGGGGTTAAGTCAGGGTTGGTTATTTGGAAACGCACTGCACTGTCAATACCAACGGGTATTCCCGTGCCTGATAATTTGGAGATGTGGACTGTTGAATTTAATCCAAAAGATTCCTCTGTGGAGGAACTGTTAGAAAAATGGGAAACTGCTTTTGATAGGGCATTGGAGATGATAAAAGTATCTCAAGCAACAAATACGTGATGGAACCAAACTCGTGAAATCAGAGCAATTGAAACAACGACTACAAAAAGATCACCCCAACGTCATGGTCAGCATTCGGATGCGGGAAGACGTGGTTGAGGATTTGAAACGGGTTGCCCCGTTACTGGGCTTTTCCGGCTATCAACCGTTGATGCGAGCTTACATTGGGCAGGGGCTGCGGGCCGACTTGGCGCGTCTGGAGCAGAGAGCGGATTTAACCCGGTTGGTGGAGAGCTTGCGGCGGCAGGGGATTAGCGAAGAGGTGTTGGCAACGGCCATTGCCGAAGCCCAATCCGCTTATGAAATGTGAAGCAGAGAAACGGCCGTTCCCTATGCTATACTTGATCCTACAAAAAAGGTCTACTTATGAACCCCTTACTTGAACGCATAACGATTGACCCAAATATCTGCTTTGGCAAACCCACCATTCGCGGCACGCGCATTTGGGTTTCTCTCATTCTTGATTTTCTGGCCAACGGCATGGCGGTCGAAGAAATTCTGGCCGAATACCCCCATCTGGAATTAAACGACATTTTGGCCGCCATTGCTTATGGCGCGGAAATGTCCCGCGAGCGCTACGTAGACATTCCGATGGTAACAGCATGAAAATCAAGCTAGATGAAAACTTTGGTACACGAACCCAGGCCATTTTTCAGGCGGCCGGACATGACGTAAAAGATAAACGGCCGTACAAAAACCCCTATGTCTACACCACCCGAATTCTCCAACTGGCAAGAAGCGTGGGAATGGTACGCCAGCCAGACCGCCGCTGATCTGGCAACCCAATCCGTGGATGGCTTGCTGCGCCTCATCCAGACGCGGCAGTATGACCCATATTACCAAATCTGGTACACCCTGAGCGAAAAAGCGACCCTGGCCCAATGCGCCCCCACCCTACTCAACGTCCTGCGCCGCGAAAGCGGCGACCATCTGATGCTCGTCCGTTACCACTGCGCGGCCGTCCTCTTTCACCTGCTCGGCTATCCCGACGACCCCATCCCGCCCCTGCGCGCCCGCGCCCAATGGGACCAAAACGGTGAAGAAGCGCGACAAACGGCCGTCGCCGAGCTAGCTGCATTAATCGAAACCCACCTACGCCAGCGCCCTGCCGCCTGAGGAATCGCGCGCCAATACCGCACACCAGATTGGTTGAATTCCAGAGTTACACTGAGTCATCAGTTACACAGAGAACACAGAGGAGACACGGAGATTCACAGAGAGATTGG
>JACSRF010000291.1 GCA_014879875.1 Anaerolinea sp. | reverse complement strand
GGGTTCGTTCAGCAATAACTTTGGAGTTTACAGATTGGGCCAATCTTGGAGATTGGCCCAATCTCGCCAGGTTAAAAACGAGCAAACCCTAAGGTTCTGATCAACAACTGAAATCATTATCAGGCCAACGCCATTACACGGCTAAGCCTTTCAACCGTAAATCTTTGCCGAAGAGTAACTTATAACGTTACAGATGGCAACCAATAACACGGAGAGGCACAGAGGATTTCCCGGAGATATGCGGAGAGCCATACTCTCTGTGAACCTCCGCGTCTTCTCCGTGTTCTCCGTGTTCCGTCTTACTCCAGCCCTTCGTAGTAATGGATCAGAAATTCGCTGACGCGCTTGCGGGTGCGCGCCCAGTTCAGCGATTCGCCGATGCGCGTCAGCCCCTTCTCCACCTGTCGGGCGACGAATAGCTGCCGGTTCAGCAAGGCGGAAATTTGCGCCTCGTCATAGTGCCGGGCCAGCGTCGCCTCGCGCCCTTTCAGCCGGTGCAGCAGGGTCAGTTGGGCCACGTCACCGCCGCCGCGCCGCTCCAACTGCTCTTGCAAGATGTATGCTTCGCTGCGGATGGCTTGCAGCGCCGCGCCAAGCTGGGCGGCGCGCTGCTCTTCGGCAACGACTTCTTCTTCGGTGAGCAGGCGCGGCAGTTTGCCCAGGACGCCATTTTCCAGAGGTGTGACCGGCGCCAACAGCGGCAGCACGCGCGCCGGGTGGCGGTTGAAGTCGGCGATCAGCGTCACCGGCTCAATTTGCACGCGCAGGGTGACGATCTCTTTGCCCCGCGCGGCTACCGGTATAGTTCCATCTTGTAGGGGGATGGCGCTTTCGTTTTCTTCGTTGAGGTTGGCGCGCCAAACGGCCGTTACCTCCGCTCCCACTTGCAGACGACCAGACGTTGGTTTATCCAGCGCATTGTAAAAACGGACGATCAGGTCACGGCCGTCTTCCGACTGTTTCAGCGCCGTCAACTTAAACGCGCCAAAATGCGCCTCCTCCACCCAGCGCAGGAAGGAAAACTCGTCGGGCAGCGGGCCGCGGTGGCTGTCGCTCTGCACAGCGCGGAATTTCAGCGTGTGCCGGTCTGACTCGAAATGGGGGTTGGCCGCTGCCAGGTCGCCGCCATGCGGATAAATGGCGTATTCGAAGGTCTGTGCCCCCAGGCATTGCGCCTCTGGGGTGAAGATGTGCGGGCCAACGTCGCCGACGCGCGTGAGCAGGTCAGGGCGCGCCAGCCAGCCCACGCCGCGCAGCAGCGTCAGGGCGATCTGGCTTCCCTCCGGCAGGACTTCGTATTCGCTCAGCCCCCGACTGAAGACGCTCAGACTGCGCTCCGCCTCGGCGAGGGCGATGAAGTTCTGGAAGGGATGGGTCTGCACCGGGGTGGTGTAACGGCCGGCCAGCATCAGGTCGTGCAGCGCCTCCGGTACATCGTTGGCCTTGCCCTCAACAATGGGGAATCGAGCCACATCGAAAGGCATGCCGGCCAGGGATTCGTCAGCCTGGATGCCGCTGGGAAAGATGACGCGCAGACGGTGATCCTTGACGCAGTTGTGGATGGTGGTGGTGATCTCTACGTGCCCGGCGTTGGCCGCCAGTTCCACAAAGGAGACAATTGTTACGGTGTTGGTTTTACTGCTGCGCGCCTGGCGATCGGCCGTCAGGCCACGTGGCAGTTTCAGCTTCAGTTCAATGCGGAAACGGGCCAACAGCGGCCCGGCCAATTCCAGGCTAATCGTCGCCATTTTGTCCAGGCTGGTGATGACCTGGTCATGCGCCGGGTGGGAATAGTCGTAGGTGTCGCCGACGTCGCCGCCATCTTCAAAATAGCCCAGGTTTTCGTAGCGGTCGTCGTGGATTTTTTCATGGATAGTGAGCGTGCCATTGGGATTAATCTGCACGCGCAAATAAGCGTTCTCCATGCTGTTGTCCGCGGCCAAGGCGGTGATGGCGGGATGTTCGGCGGTGGGGCGTTCGCCAGGGGCGATGTGGTAGGTACGATAACCGACGGCCGGAATTACTTCCGTTGTCCAGAGGTAAAGGTCTACTTTGCGGCCGATGCGGCTGACCAGTTGGTAAGGGATGATGTTGCCCCGGCTGTCATGGATGTGGAAAACGTCCAGGTCTTCGGGTAGTTCCAGGGTGAGGCCGACCAGTTCGCGGCGGGGGTGGGCGGAGGGGTTGAAGATGGTAACGGCCGTCCCCCCCCCACTCTTTGACGTATCCACCGCCTGCACCAGCGCCCGTAAGCTCTCCGACGACATTATTTGCGCCATGCGGTCTACCTCGGCGAAGCGCGTCTGCATGTCCTGGGCGATGGGGTCAATACAGCAGCCGCACATATCGTCGTGGGTGTGGTTGAGCAGCAGCGTCTTCCAGGCCCTCTCGAAACGCTCTTCAGGATAATCAAAGCCATAAGCCCAGGCAAAAGCGTTGAACTTCTCCGCCCAGCGCTCCAGTTCGCGCTGGCAGTCGTTGTTTTGCTGGTTGAGGTAACTGCGGCTGGAGTAGACGCCTTTGAGGATGGGGGCAAAACGGCCGCTGTAAAAATAGCCGCGTAGGGTGGGCAGAACGGGATCACAGTCGCGGATGGCCTGGAGGTAGTCGGGTGGGGTGGATTGAACGGCCGTTAACTCCGGCCCAATCTTCTCATTCACTTCGGCGATGATCGGCAGCACGTCGTCCGGTTCCGGCACCTGCTCGTAGCCGTTCATCAGCAGCACGTTGGGCGTGGCGGCGAAGCGGCGCAGCAAATTGGCGTGGCTGACAATACGCTCTCTGGCGATCTCCCGCGTCATGCCCAGGGCCATGGCGTTGCGGTAACTGTCCAGCAGATAGACGCCCAAAATGCGCGAGCCGTCGGGCGCTTCCCACCAAAACTCTGTTTTCAGCTCATCTGCGGGCATCTCCACGCCGCGCCAGACGAAGGCGCCCTCAATGCCAAAGCCGCGAAAAATTTGCGGCGCCTGGGCGATCTGACCGAAGTTGTCTAGCAGCCAGCCCGCCTTCATCACCGGGCCATAGCTGGCGGCCATTTTGCCGCCGATGAGCAAATTGCGCACCAACGCCTCGCCGCTGACCAGGCTCCAATCGGGCTGCAAGTAGGCGGGGCCGATTTGCAGTTGGCCGCGCCGGGCATAGCGGCGGATGTCGCGGGCGCGGGCGGCCGCTTCGTTGGGCGGTAACTGATTGAGGTAATCTTCGATGATGAGGGTTTGCCCGTCGAGGACGAAGCGATAGTCAGGCTCGGCTTCGAGTTTGGCGAGCAGGTTGGTGAAGAAGGTGGGCAGCCAGCGGTTGGCGTATTTGGCGGTGAAAATCCATTCGCGGTCCCAATGGTTGTGGGTGATCAGGTGGATGGTGGTGGGTTTGGGCATGAATACTCCTTTTTCGTGAACCGTAATCCGTATACCGTGAACCGTTTACGAATTACGGTTCACGGATTACGTACTTCCGGCAGCGCCGGACCAATCTTTGGCAGCGATCTGTGTTTTGCGGTGGGGACAAGGAGAGGGGCAAACGGCCGTTCTGCCAATATGTTATGGAAAGCGGCTAAATCTATCTGCCACAGCGGAGGATAATAGATCGTGTCATCCGGCTCGTTGTTCTCGCTGGACAGCTTCATCTCGCCCATCTTTTCCAGCAGTTCTTTTTTCAGCTTTTGCGGGCAAATGGGCGAGTGGTAGATCACCTGCATAGCCGCCAGGGTCATCTCGTCAATGTGTTCGTCTCCCTTGTCGGTGTCGTGCATGTGCGGGTTGCGCGAGGCGATCTGGAAGATTTCCACGTGCTCCTGGATGAGTTTCTTGCGCAGTGTTGAGCCGGGCAGGCCGCCAAACTGCTCGAACAAATTGATGAAGTGGTATGGCTCAATGGAGTAGCCGGCGGAATAACGAAGCTGCATCGCCAGTTCCATCGTCAGGGCGTGTTCGCCGGCGTTGCCTGTTTTGATAATCTCCGTCTCGAAGCCGGTGTATTCGGCAAGCAGGCTGTTGAGCAGATGGTTGGTATTGCGCGACGTGCGCCCCCATTTGGCGAAGAAGAGCGTGTCTTCCACGATTTTCGGCTTGCTGTGCCAGGCGATGCGCGTCATGGCATAGCGGGATTTACTCAGCACAAAGCCGGCGGCGTATTCGCGCACATATTCCAGCACCGCGCCGGGGAAGTAGTTGTCCGCGTCCACGAAACCGATGTATTTACGACCGGCCAGCCGCGCCAACATGGTCGCTATGATCATCCCTTCCGCCTTACCGCTGCGCACCAGGCCGGTTTCGGGGTCCAAAATGTTTTCGTAGCCCGCCTGGCGGAAGGCTGCGGCAATAGCTTTGTCTTGTTGGTGGGCGACGATGATTTTCTTGCCGGTGAAGCGCGAGAAGCGGGCGAATGCTTCCCGCTCCAGGGCAAAACGATCTACCGGGTGGCGCGGGCTGTTCGAGGCTATGATCACCAGGCAGTTATTGGGGATGCCGGAGAGGACGCCCTCTACCAGCTTGATCCGCTCGCCGCGCATAGGGACGACGACGGCCATTTGCTGCTCAATGTCGTGTAGTTCTTCATAAGAGATGCGGCGGATGACGTTGGAGTCGTCGTAAGCGTCTTTTCTCTGTTTGAGGCTGGCGTCTAGTTCCCAAACGTGCTGGACGCCATGAATGAGGACAGCGCCGAATCGTTCGGTGTCCTGGGGAATGGCAATGCGCATGATTTTTGCTCCCGGTGGTTTGGGGGATGTTGTTTGGTTGAATGGGTCAGATTACTGACTCATTCAACCAAACATCCCCAACAATGCTTGCAGGCAGCGCTGCAAAGTCTGATAGGAATAATGGTGTAAGGCTATATGGTAGTTGTGTTCGGCCATTTCCGCCACCTCTTGGGGATTGTCTAACAGGTGGTTAACGGCCGTTACCACCCCATCCGTCACGTACTCATCAAATTCCACCACCCGGAACCCCTTCGGGCCGATGTCCGCCGCGTACACGTCGTAGCGCTGCACCAGCAGCGGCTTGCGGAAGTAGATCGCCTCCAGGAAGGCGTTGCCGAAGCCTTCGATGAGCGAGGGGTAGGTGACAAAATCGGCGTGGGGGTAGACGTCGGCCAGGCTGTAGCGGGAACGGCCGTCGGGCAGCGTGCCCTGTTCGTCGCCAATGATGTCGCCGACGAATAAGACCGGCGCGCCCAGCAGCTCTGCGTATTGGCGCAGCCGCTGTTCGTAGGCGTCCCCCTCGTCGCCGCTGGCATGGGAGATGACCAGCCGCGCTTTGCGTCCCAGGCGAGCCACCAACTCGATGGCGTGTTCGATCCCCTTGCGCGAAATGACCCGCGTCGGCTGCAAAATCAGCAGTTCATCGTCGGCCAGCCCCAAATCGCGGCGCACATTGGCCGCGTAGTCATCCAGGGCGGGTGGCGGCGTGGCAAAATCCATGACGTTGGGCACGAGCATGGCATTCAGGCCGCGCCGCCAGGCCAACTGCCGCTGCGTCAGGCTGTTGATGACCACGTGCTGAATCGAAGGCAAATCGGGCGGGAAAGCGGCGCTGAGATAGTCGCCCACGCCGTTGACCAGGAAACGCTTACGCTCCCAGGCCAGATCGTGGTGTTGGGCGATGGTCGGGATGCCTGTCTCGGCAATCAAGTCGGTGAGGGCCAGGGCCAGGGGGATGTTGAGCGGGATGGCCAGCACGTTCTGCGGGATGAGCAGATCGAGATTGAAGGCGCGGACGAATTGATGCAGTTGAGCGTGGAAGTAAGCGCGCCACTGTTGAATCCAGGCAGTCTCCTCCGGCGTGCGGGTAGGGCGGCTGAAGAGCGCCTGGTGGGCAGCCAGCATCTCCGGCTCCTGGTAGAAGGCGGCGGGGGTGACGAAGGAGCGTGCGGCCGGCCGGTCGCACTGCCCGGCGAAGTAAGTGCAGGTGTGGCCCATTGCTTCCAAAACGGCCGTCCACTTAGCCACTTCCAGCGAGACGCCATCCGTCCCGGCAAAACGAAAAGAGATAAAGCCAATGTTCATGTCTTCTCGTTCGGGTTTTCACTGAACAACCCCTCAGCGGTTGCGGCCGAGATCAGATTATTGTCTGCACACAGAAATCGCAGTTGAGGCATATTGGCTAATATCAACAAACGATTGGTAAGTATGGCCGAGGCTAATTGAACGGCATCGTTTGCCCGTAAAGGGTGTTTTTCTAAAAGATGTCGAGACAGATTGATAACGTCTAGCGTCAGCTCAACATATTTGTAGGTTCTGCTGCTATGATCACGAAAAAGATCAACATTTATATTGTATTGGGCGAGGGTGACAGATTTGTCGCGGAGACGGCGGGCAAATGCGCTAAAGGCTTCAGGCATCGTCAACCGACTGGTAATGAAAAGATGATCCTCTTTTGAGTCGAAGAGGCTCTGCACCCATTCGCTGCCTGTTTCTGTGACGTATCGCTTAATTAAGGCGCTGGTGTCCAGATAATAGGTCGTCATGCTTCGTCTCGTTCGGCAATGATGACATCCGATAATGAACCGGCCAGGCCATAAGCGTCAGCAACTTCGCGCCTATCTTTATCAGAAATTAGCGCAGGCTCGCGTTCACGGATGATAGCTGGCTGCACCAACCCGGCCTGTACCAGGATTCGATACGCTTTTTCCGCATCGCGTTTGCTCTCATCTCCTGCCTCTATAATCTGAATTTCAAGTCGCGTGTGTTCTGGTAAATTCAAGGGAGACAACGGTCGTAACATCCCTTTTTCATACACAACAGCAATGCTTCTCTCCATTCCGCAACCTCCATCAAGCCTGTTTTCTGACTATTATAACCGGTTTTACTTGATCCCTCATGCCGGCCGCAGCCAGAAAACCTGGTATGGTTCTAGTTCGAGGGAAAAATAACGGCCGTTCTCACCCCCTACCATCTTCCCCCCCACCACATCCCACAACGGCCCAGTCAATTCGAGCGGGCGCAAATCAATTGAGACACGCTGCCTCTGATCAGTCACATTATGCAGGCAGAGGGCGGCCTCACGGCCGTTTCTCCCCACCCGGTACACGCAAAACAGGGCCGGGTCTACAAACAAGATTTGCTGCTCCGCCGCCGGGTCAAAAGCAGCCAGCCCCGCCCGCGCCCGCAGCAGGTGGCGGTAGCGCTGAAACACCTGCGCGCGCAGCGACAGCGGATCGGCCAATTCTCGCTCCAGGTCCGCCCGCGCCAGCTTTTGCCGGTTGATGGTGCGTTTCTGCCCCGTTTGCGCCACCCCCTCCGGCCAGCCCCGCGATCCGAAGAGGCTGTGGAAATAAATGCCCGGCACGCCGCGCAGCGCCAGCATGATCGCCTGGGCGGCCATGAAGCGCCGCACTACCAGGCCCACATCTTCCTGCATCCCCGGTATGCCCAGGGCATTCAGGTAGTTGATGTTCAACTCATACGGGCTAACGCTGCCGTCCGGCTGCTGGCGGTAGGAGACAAAACCGCCCAACGCTTCTACTCGCGCCGCCAGCGCCCCGATTTGCGCCTCACTGAGGAAGCCGCGCGCCGGGGTCAGGCCAATGCCGTCGTGGGAGGCCAGGAAGTTAAAGAAGGTGGTGCGCGGACCGGGAAGCCGCAGGCCGTCGGCCCAGTGGGAGAGGGCGCCGGCGTCCCCCTGGTAGAAGGTGTGCAGCGTCAGCGGTGGCAGGGAGAAGTTGTAGACCATTTGCGCCTCGTTACGGCCGTCGCCAAAATAAGAGATATTCTCCTCGTGAGGCACGTTAGTCTCGGTGATCAGAATGACGTGGGAGGCCACCTCATCCAGCAGGGCGCGCATCAGTTGGATGATCTGATGGGTCTGTGGCAGGTGCAGGCAGCGGGTGCCGATCTCCTTCCACATGAAGGCGATGGCGTCCAGGCGGATGAATGCCGCCCCCCGGCTGACGTAGAAGAGCAGTGTCTCCAGTACCTCCAGCAGCACGTCGGGGTTGCGGTAGTTCAGGTCAATCTGGTCGGGGCTGAAGGTAGTCCAGACGTATTGGCGGCCAACGGCCGTTTCCACCTCAGTCAGTAAGGGTAAAGCGCGGGGGCGGAAAACGGCCGTCAGGTCGGCCGTCGGCTCCACCACCGTGAAATAGTCGCGGTAACGGGGATCGTCGCGCAAAAAGCCCTGGAACCAGGCGCTCTCGGCCGAGATGTGGTTGATCACGGCGTCGAACATCAGGCGGAACTGCTGCCCCAGCTGGGCTACATCCGCCCAATCGCCTAAATCGGGGCGCACCTGCTGATAATCAATCACGGAGAAGCCGTCGTCGGAGGAGTAGGGGTAAAAGGGCAGCAGGTGAATGGCGCTGACCACGCCCTGCAAATGCGCCTGGCAGAAGTCGGTCAGGATGGGAAGGAATGGCTTGCCCGCCTCACCCACCTGGTCGGCGTAGGTGATGAGGATGGCGTCTTGGGCGGAGAGAACGGCCGTTGCCTCCCCCGGCAGCCTTCCCCGATACGCCGCCAGCAGCGCCTCTACTCGCCGAAATGTCTCCCGCCCCACCTCCTCGCCATAAATTTCTTGCAACAGTGTTAACATGAGAACCTGAGAATTTATTACAAAGAAACAAAGGGGCAAAGAAACAAAGAGATTCTTTGTCCCTTTGTTTCTTTGTGTCTTTGTAATAAATTTTTATAACTATCAGCTACAAAAAACGCTAGAACCAGCAACTAACCAACTCCATATAACACCCTTTCACTCTCCGGGTCCACCCAGCGAATCTTGTCCGCCGGGAAGCGCAGGTAGACTGTTTGGCCGGGCGAGACCGTGAACGTGGGGTGCGTCGCCACCTTCACCGTATCCCGGCCAATCTCCACCGTCAGCAGGTTTTGCGAGCCGAGCGGTTCCACAACCAGCACCTCTACCGGCAGGGAATCGGCCGTCGGCTCGGCCATCGTCTCCATATTTTCGGCGCGAATGCCCAGGATGATGCGCTGCCCATCGAGCCGCGCCAGTTCGCCCTGCATCGCCGCCTCCGGCGTCAGATGGAAATCACCGATGCTTACCTGCACCAACCCGTTATGCCGCTGTACCTGTCCCGCCATAAAATTCATCGGCGGATTGCCGATGAAGCTGCCCACAAACCAGTTGGCGGGCAAGTCATAAACCGTGTTGGGATGGTCGAACTGTTGAATGAGGCCATCCTTCATCACCGCAATGCGGTCGCCCATGCTCAACGCCTCAATCTGATCGTGGGTGACGTAAATTGTCGTCGCCCCGATTTCGCGCAGCAGCTTCTTCAGTTCGGCGCGCATCTCCAGCCGCAGCAGCGCATCCAGGTTGCTCAACGGCTCATCCATCAGCAAAACCTGGCTTTCCATGGCGATGGCCCGCGCCACGGCCACGCGCTGTCGCTGCCCGCCGCTCATCTTATTTGGGTAGCGGTCCAGCATCTCTTCGATATGCAGCAGCTCGGCCGCGCGCCCCACCCGCCGCTCAATTTCCTTTTTATCCAGTTTGTTCATCTTCAGGCCAAAGGCGATGTTGTCATACACCTTCATGTGCGGGAAGATGGCATAGCTCTGGAAAACCATCGAGATTTGCCGTTCGCGGGGCGGCAGGTAGGTCACGTCCCGGCCGCCAATGCTGACGCGCCCCTCGTCGGCCATGCCCAACCCGGCGATGGCCCGCAGCAGCGTCGTCTTGCCACAGCCCGACGGCCCCAACAGCACCACAAACTCCTGGTCCTCCACCGTCAAGGAGACATCATTAATAGCCACAAAATCGCCAAAGCGTTTGGTCACGTTCTCGATTAATATCTCAGCCATAGAGTCACCATTTAGCCGTGTTCCGTGTTCCGTAAAACGGAATACGGGTTACGGAATACGGACAACGACTTATTTCGTCATCTGCCCCCACATATTAAACAGGTAACGGCGGATGAAAAAGATGAAAATCACCGACGGCAGGAGCATAAAGAAGCCTCCGGCAAACTTATACGGTTCCGACGACTGCCCCAGGGCATTCAGCACCTGCGCGGGCAGGGTGCGGTTTTGGATGGTCAGCACGCTGGCGGCAAAGACCTCGTTCCAGGACATGACGAAGGTGAAGATGGCCGCCGCGGCGATGCCCGGCAGCACCAGGGGCAGCACCACCTGGCGAAACGCCTGGAAAGGCGTGCAGCCAAACACCTGCGCCGCCTCTTCCAATTCATACGGGATGCTGGCGAAGACGCTGCCGATGATCAGGATGGTGGTGGGCAAGGTCAGCGCCGTGTGCATCAGGGCCAGGCTGTAGACGCTGTCAAAAATGCCCAGGTTGATGAAGACAACGGCCAGGGGGATGGCTAAGATCACCACCGGGAAGGCGCGCACGGCCAAAATGGCAAGACGGAAGAAGTCGCGGCCGGGGAAGATATAACGGGAGATGGCGTAACCGGCCGGAGCGGCAATAAGCGTCGAAAGCGCCAGGGTAATGACGGCGACAATGACGCTGTTGATGATGCCGGGCACGATGCCGGCGGAGTTCAAAAAGAAAGTCAGCGTTTCGGTAGAGAAAGGGATGAAGGGCAGGACGCTTTTGGGATAATCGCGCACCGCTTCTCGCGTGGTCAGGGCCATCGAAGCGATGAAGTAGATGGGGACTAACACCCAGAGAGAGATGAGGATGGCCACCAGATAGGTCAGCCCCCGGTTCAGCTTTTGCCGGCGCATCATACGCCGGTGGATGGCCCGGACTTCGGCGCTGGCTTGAACGGCCGTTACTCCTGAATGTTCACTCATGCTTCCATCACCTCCTCCTGCGTGCGCAGCATCCGCAAATAAATGATGGCGCTGACCATCGAGAGCAGCAAGATAAAGCTGGCATACGCCGCGGCCACGTTCGGATTACGCAAATCGTTGTACTGCCGGTAGGTCTCATTCGCCAGCACCGTCACCACGTCGCCGCCGCTGAGGGCCACGACCACGGCGAACACTTGCAGCGCCAAAATCGTGCGCAAAATCAGGGCCACTTGCAAACTGGGGCGCAGCAAGGGCAAAATCACGTGCCGTACCCGCTGCCACAACGTCGCGCCAAACACCTCGGCCGCCTCCAACACCTCGTCAGAAATGGCCTGCAAGCCGGAGACGACAATGACCATCACCAGCGATGTCGCCCGCCACACTTCCGCCAGGCAAATCGCCACGATGATCCAATGGCGCGAGCCGGCCGCCAGGTAGGTAGCCGGGGAAGTGATCAGTCCCAACGCTTGCAACAGGGTGTTTAAGTAACCACTCTGCGTAAAAATAGAGAACCAGAGAATGCCCACCGCCAGGTCAGAGACGGCCAGAGGGATGGCAAAGATGTAGAGGAAGATGGTATTACCCTTCAGCCGCGCCTGCACCACCAGGGCCATGATCACCGCCAGGACAAATTGGGTGGGGACGATGATCAAAATCAGCAGAATGGTAGTCCCCAACGCCGGTTTGAAAAAGCGGTCGTTGAGCATGCGCTCAATATATTTGGTCGTTAATTGACCGCTGTCTCCCCGGTCAATACGCCCGCGCTCACCCTCGCCAAAGACCTGGATGTAGCGCGACGGCGCCCAACCGGCGACCAGTTCACCATCCTGCTCTGCCTGGACGAGATACCACACTTCTAGCGTCACCTGGTCTACGATGGCAACGGCCGTTTGCGCCGCCAATTGTCCTACCACCTCACTGTTGTCATTCGCTTCACTGTACAAACTGGTCAGTGGGTCGGCCGCCGCGCCGATGCGCGTGCGGATAGAGCCGGTCAACGGCGTGCCGTCCGCCGCCTCATCCCGAATCCGCACCCGGCTCTCCGGCGCCCATCCTGTCACCGTCTGCCCCGCCTCATCCTCGCCGCTGATCTGGAACCAGAGTTCGGTGAGCAGCGCCCGCCGGTTCGCCAACAGTTCCGGCGGGATGAAGTTGCCCTGGCGGTCTAGTACCTCCACCTGGCTGCCTTGGGGTAAACGGTCAACCACCGGGCTGTCTTCGTCTGCCTCCTCACGCAGCGTCAGCAGCGCGTTCTGCTCCCAAACCGCCAGGCGCAGCGCCTGCACCATCGGCCAGGCAAAAAAGAGCATCAGGTAGATAACCGAAGGCAGGATGAGCAGGTAAGGAATCCAGTTAAACCGCCTCTTCCGTTTGTTGTTCTCTTCTGAATTGCTCATGGGTGGCCTCGCAGGTTACACGTTTAGATTGGACAAATCTCAGAAGATTTGTCCAATCTTGCGTATGTTATCTGATTTTCATTCCTAACGAACCTGGCAGGGGCCGTCGCTCGGCGCATCGGGGGCCCAGCAGGCCGCGCCAGTCTCGTTCATCAACGCCTGCAAGTTGGCCGCCTCTTCGGCCAGCACCGTAGCGATGTCTTCGCCATTGAGGACGATCCGGTCAAACGCATTGCGGAAAATCTGGTTGATTTCGCCGCCGCGCTCGCCCAGGCCCACCGGCAGCAGCGCCGGTAAAGCGTCCGCGGCGTTGGCCTGCGCCGTCACCGCGCCCGCTTCAATGGCCACGCCAGCGGGCAAGTCAGAAAAGTCCACGCCGCCGACCACCGGGAAGAAGCCCAACTCTTTTAGGATGCGCTCCTGCACCGCCGGCCGGGTCAGGTACTCTATCAGCGCCGCGCCGGCCGCCGGATCGGGGGCGTCGGCCGGAATGCCCAGACCCACGACCACCGGCATGAAGCCGCGCCCGGCCGGGCCAGCCGGGGCCGGGAAGGCGACGAAGGTGTCCGGTTCCGTGTTGAAGGCGTCAATCAGGCGGGCGGTGTGGTCGAAGGCGACCCATACTTCGCCGGCCAGCAGCGGCTCTTGCATAAAGGCGTAGTTGATGGATTGCGGATGGACGGCCGGCCACAGGCTGTCCCGCGCCCACTCCAGCATGGCGACGGCCTCGTCGCTCTGGAATTCGGTGACCATGCCGCCGGTGAACGAAGGCCACATATAACCCTGCAAGAAGCGATGGAACAGCCCGGCGTGGGGCAGGCCGCAGCGGGGTTCGCCCGTCTCGGCGAGCATGTTCTGGCACCATTCGCCGAACTGCTCCCAGGTGAGGGCGTTCAGGTCGGCGCCGGCGGGCAGGTAGGGCAGGGCGTCATTGTGGGCGGCCATGATATAGGTGGCCTGCATCCAGGGCACGTAGTAGAGGAAGTCGTCGCTGCCCAGCAAGCCCGTCTCCAGGAATGCCAGGGCGATGTCGCGGTCGGCCATCAGGTCTTCGGCCAGGTCAATCAGGTTGCTCATGGCGTCGGCGCGGGCCAGGGGCGGGAAGGTGCCGTGCAGCGCGCCCACCACGTCAATCGTGCCGCTGCCAGCTTGCGCGCCAGCTAACACCAGGTCCAGCAAGGGGCCTTCTTCGGAGCCGGTCACGTCAAAGCCGCCATCGGCCAGGATGCTGCGGAAGATTTCTTGCTCTTCGACGGGGACGAATTGGGTGGAGAAGAAGACGGCCGTTGACGGTTCGGCCATCGGCGCAGGGGCGGCCGTCGCCGTGCCCAACGGGGCTACCGGGCAGGGGCCGTCGCTGGCCGTGTCGGGCGCCCAGCAGGGCGCGCCGGTCTCGTTCATCAGAGCGGCCAGATTGTTGCCTTCGTCGTTGAGAACGGCCGTGATCTCTTCCCCATTCAACACAATGCGGTCAAAGGCGTTGCGGAAAATCTGGTTGATCTCACCGCCGCGTTCGCCCAGGCCCACCGGCAGCAGCGCCGGCAAGGCATTGGCCGCATTGGCTTGCGCTGTCACCGCTGCTGCCTCAAGGGCCACGCCAGCCGGCAAGTCAGAGAAATCCACGCCGCCGACCACCGGGAAGAAGCCCAACTCCTTCAAGATCGCTTCTTGCACGTCTGGTCGGGTGAGGAACTCAATCAGCGCCTCGCCCGCCGCCGGGTTGGGCGCGTCGGTCGGGATGCCCAGGCCAACGACCACCGGCATGAAGCCGCGGCCGGCCGGTCCGGCAGGGGCCGCGAAGGCCACAAAGTTATCCGGATCGGCGTTGAAGGCGTCAATCAGGCGGGCGGTGTGGTCAAAAGCGACCCACACTTCCCCGGCCAGCAGCGGCTCTTGCATGAAGCTGTAGTTGATGGATTGGGGGTGGATGGTCGGCCACAGGCTGTCGCGCGCCCATTCCATCATGGCGATGGCTTCGTTGCTGCGGAAGTTGCCTACCATGCCGCCGGTGAAGGAGGGCCACAGGTAGCCTTGCAGGAAACGATTAAAAAGCCCGGCGTGGGGCAGGCCGCAGCGCGGCTCGCCTGTCTCATCCAGCATGTTCTGACACCATTCGCCGAACTGTTCCCAGGTCAGGTTGTTCAAATCTGCCCCGGCGGGCAGGTAGGGCAGGGCGTCATTGTGGGCGGCCATGATGTAGGTGGCCTGCATCCAGGGGATGTAGTGGAGAAAATCATCTGTGCCCAGCAGTCCGGTTTCCAGGAATGCCGGAGCGAAATCGCGGCTGCCGGAGAGGTCCTCGGCCAGGTCAATCAGGTTGCGCATGGCATCGGCGCGGGCCAGCGGTGGGTAGGTGCCATGCAAGGCGCCGATCACATCTATTGTGCCTTGCCCGGCCTGCTTCCCGGCTAATACCAGATCAATCAGGGGGCCTTCTTCGGAGCCGGTCACGTCGAAGCCACCTTCGGCTAAAATGGCGCGGAAGGTTTCTTGCTCTTCCACAGGCACAAATTGGGTGGAGAAGAAGACTGCATCGCCGACGACGACGGGTTCCGCCGGAGTTGGCACTTCTTCGACCGGGGCTGGCTGATCAATTGCAGGCGCTTGAGTCGGCGACGCTGCCGGGGTGTCGCCGCCGCAGGCGACGACGAGTAAAACGGCGCTTAACAAGAGCGCGAGTAATTTGAGATAGCGAGACATATTTTTCTTTCCTCCTCAGGAAATAGGATACGGATTAACGCGGATGAGCATGGATTGGAAGTTATCAACGACTGGCGTAATCCGTTCGGCTTTAGTAGAAACAATGCAACTACTTGGTTAATTGGTCAGTCGGTCGGTTTTAGGCAATCACCTCCTTTTTATGGGATGGGCGATTTGGAAAATCGGGCGATTTAGGAAATCGCCCTACGATGAAGTGGGCGGCGCAAGCGGTTGGCCGCTGGATTCACGGATGATAAGTGTTGGCTCTAGCAGAATGTGGGACGGGGTGGGCATGAGGCCGTTAACCAGGGCGATGAGCATGGCGCACACTTGCCGGCCAATTTCGTAAATGGGTTGGTGGATGGTGGTGAGGGGTGGGGAGGTGTAGGCGGCAAGGGGGATGTCGTCGAAGCCGCCCAGGGCGACGTCGCGACCGACTTGCAGGCCGTGCTGTTGGATGCGGTTGATGGCGCCGATGGCCATGAGATCGTTGCTGGCGATAACGGCCGTTACCCCCAACCCTGTCCCCAATAACTGCCCGACTGCTTCCGCGCCTCCTCGCTGTGTCAGGTCACCCGTCACCAGCCACTCCGGCGCAACCTCCAGGCCATTGGCGGCCATCGTCTCCAGGAAGCCTTCACGCCGCAAACGGCCAAACATCAAATTATCCGGCGGGGCGATAAAACCGATGCGCCGATGCCCCAGGTCAACAAAATGCTGTACCAGCAGGCGCATTCCAGCGACACTGTCTTCATCTACGTAGGGAAAATCCAGGTCACAGCAGGAACGACCAAAGGCGACAAACGGGAACCGATGCTCATGCAATAAACGAACGCGGGCGTCATCCTCGCGCGTGCGCACCACAATCAGCCCGTCTACCCAGCCACCCTGAGCAGCGCGCTGGTACGCCTGCTGCTCGCCGGGGCTGTCCGGGGCATGTGTAGAGACGAGCAGGTCATATTCGTGAACGGCCGTTTCGTTGCCAATCCCGGCCAAAAATTCACTGAAAAAGGGGTCGGAAAAACGGGGGCCAAAGGTGGGCAGGATGAAGCCAATGGTGTCGGTGCGCTGCTTTTGCAGACGGCGCGCCAGTAGGTTAGGGCGATAGCCCAACTCCTGGGCGATCTGGCGAATCTGTTGGCGCGTCTCTGCGGCCACGTCGTCGTAATCGGCCAGCCCGCGTGATACCGTGGTGATGGAGACGCCCGCTTTGAGGGCAATGTCTTTCAAGGTTACAGCCATGCGCTTCCCTCCCGCGCGGTGCAAAGAATGGTGGGTAATCCAGTTTCCAAAACGTTTTGGAATTCTTTTACAGTGTAGTCCAAAACGTTTTGGAAGTCAATAAATGAATGGCTCCTTTATCCTTTGTACCGTTCCTTCACATCCACGGCCGTAACGTAACGCATTGCTGTTTGCGCGCTTGTCCAACCAAACCAGGCCATGAGTTCATCCACGCCATAGCCGAGGCGGGCCATTTTGGTGGCGCAAGTGTGGCGGCAGTCGTGGGCCGACAGCTTTTGCGCCAGCCCAGCCTGTTTGCCCAGCCAGGCCACCCGTTCGCTAATCCGTACCCGGTTCAACCCTTCGCCCAATAATTGTCCGCCTTCGCCGTTTTTTAGCAGCCGTGTGGTGGCGAGCAGCAGGGGGCTATCGGGCAGCAGGGAGAGGGGGTAGAGCGAACTCAGATAAAAAGAAGCGAATGCATTGGCATCTGACGTCAACTTATGTGTCGTCCACTCGTGCGCCGTACCTTTGACCTTGGGGCGGTAGAAGCGCATTTCGCCAGCAGCCAGGTCAATATCGCCGACCTTGAGCAGCGCCATTTCGCTGGCGCGCAAACCGTGATCGAGCAGCAGACAGAGCAGCAAAGCGTCTCGGTAGGCCTGGGGGGAGGAATTAGACGGCCGTTTCAACAGCGCTATTTGTGCATCTGTTAGCAGCGTCGCTTGCTGCTTCTTGGTTGATTGGCGCGTTACAACGACACTGCGTCGTCGTCCTTCCGGTTTGTATGCATATTGCACTTCGTCAATGCGTGTCTGTGCGCGTTGGGCATCCACATTTTGACCACTGGCGCGCGAGTACCCCTTCACAGATTGGATGAGCATTCCTTCACCGCGATCAATAACATTCGCTTTTACCGCCATTTGCGCATATACCTTCACCGTTGACAGGTGGGCATTGACAGAGGAGATGGCGTAACCCGCACCCAACTGCCATTGCACAAAGCCTTCAATGATGCCCCAGGTGACGCCGCGCCAGGCAGCCGGGTTGGTTTGGAAGTCGGCGCCAAACTCCAATTCCAGGCCAATGTCTAACAAGTATTCGGCAAACAACTCCAGATCGCGGGCGTGCCGCTTGATGGTATTGGCAGATTTCTCGCTGTTGTAGCGCTGGAAAATGTTTTGGCCGGCGACGCGATTGGCAATTTGTCCGGCTATTTCCAATGGTGATGGCATGTGGGGTTGCAGCGTGCTGTGACGGCCGTCAGGCTGGGGAACAAGTTGGTTATTACTGGAAGCGGTATTTTTCTCCATGTTGAGAGCATATCACAAAATGATATTCTTGTACATATTCCCAAAATATGTACGGTTATTTTACCCTAAAGTTCTGGCGTGATGCGTGAATGCTCTCTGGTCACGTATCACGCATCACAGGCTGTCAACCAATGTTTTTCTGAACATCTATAGAATAACCAAATGCCAATGCGCATGGCAGCAACCATCGCCCCAATACTACCAGACTGCTAGACAAGGCTGCCCATGCCCTATAAACTTAAGCCATACTCCAAACCATGTCCGAAGCGAGTCATGTCTATGATCAGTGAAACAGATCTGCAAGTCGAAGTTGAAAATGAAATGGCAGCCGACACAGTGGTATCTGAGGATATAGAGAACACGGCCGTTACCCCCCCCCTACCCCCTCCTGATCTCAATGAACCCAGCCTGTACATCAATCGCGAACTCAGCCACCTCGAATTCAACCGCCGCGTGCTGCACCAATGCAGCGCGCCCCACCCCTTGCTGGAGCAGGTCAAGTTCCTCGCCATTTTCAGCAGCAACATGGATGAATTCTTCATGGTGCGCGTCTCCGGCTTGAAGCAGCAAGTATTGTTGGGCATCACCAAAAGCCCGGCTGATGGCCTCACGCCGCGCGAACAACTGGTCGCCATTCACCGCACCGTCACCCAGCTTTTTGCCGAAGCCAACGCCTGCTGGGCAGAGCAGCTTTATCCACAGTTGGCCGCGGCCGGCCTTCACATCCTCAAGTACGAAGAGCTAAAACGGCGACAAAAACAACGGCTGCGCGATTATTTTGAGCGTGAGATCTTCCCCATCCTCACGCCATTAGCTTTTGATCCCTCCCACCCCTTCCCGCACATCTCCAACCTCAGCCTAAACCTGGCGGTGATGACCCGCGACCCAGACACCAACGAAACACACTTCGCGCGCATCAAAGTACCCGCCATTTTACCCCGCCTGGTCCCCCTCAAACCATTGGATCCGGACGAACTGTTGCCGCCAATGGTGCAAAAATTTGTCTGGGTAGAGCAGGTGATTGCCGACAACCTGGATCGCCTCTTCCCCGGCATGGAAATTGTGGCCGCCAACCCCTTCCGCGTCACTCGCAACACAGACATGGAAATTCAGGAGGAGGAAGCGGACGATTTGCTGCTGACAATGGAGGAAAATTTGCGGCAGCGTCACTTTGGTTCGGTAGTACGGCTGGAATTGGACGAAAACGCCTCTGAGCAAATGCGCCGCTTTCTGGCCGCGAACCTGAAAATTGGCGCTTTCGACGTCTACACGGCCGACGCTCCGCTTGGGTTAAGCAGTTTGTGGGAGCTGCACCGGCTGGAACGGCCGGATTTGAAAGATGCTCAGTTCCAACCCCGGCTGCTCACGGCGCTGCGCGCGGATACCAACATTTTCAATGTACTGCGCCGGCAGTCGCTGCTGCTGCACCACCCTTACGACAGCTTTGCGATGGTTGTTGATTTGCTGGAAACGGCCGCCAACGATCCCGACGTCCTCGCCATCAAACAAACTCTCTACCGCGTTGGTACCAACCCGCCCATTGTGCGCGCCCTGATGCACGCCCGCGAAAATGGCAAACAAGTCACCGTCCTCGTGGAATTGAAAGCGCGCTTCGACGAAGAAAGCAACATCGAATGGGCGCGCCAGTTGGAAAATACTGGCGTCCACGTCGTCTACGGGCTAATCGGCTTAAAGACACACTGCAAAATCACCCTCATTGTCCGGCGCGAACGAGACGGCATTCATCGCTACGTCCATCTTGCCAGCGGTAACTACAACACCATCACGGCGCGCATCTATACCGACATCGGCTTTATGGCGCACCATGAAGAGTTTGGCGCCGACGCTACCGAGTTATTCAACTACCTCACCGGCTATTCCAAGCAAAACACCTACCGTAAGTTTCTGGTAGCGCCGGTCAATTTGCGCCAAAGCATGCTTGAACTCATTGAACGGGAAACGGCGCACGGCCGTCAGGGGCGCATCATCATTAAAGCCAATTCCCTGGTAGACCCGCAAACCATTCGCGCACTCTACCGCGCTTCGCAGGCTGGCGTACAAATTGATCTGATCATTCGTGGCATTTGCTGTTTGCGCCCCGGTCTGCCCGGCATCAGTGACAACATTCGCGTGATCAGCATCGTCGGCCGTTTTCTGGAACACAGCCGCATCTACTACTTCCACAATCAGGGCGACCCCACCATGTACATTGGCAGCGCCGACCTGATGCCGCGCAACATTGACCGGCGCGTCGAAATCCTCTTTCCCATCGAACAGGAGGGAATGCGGCAGCACATTCTGATCAACATTCTGGACATTTATCTGCGCGACACGGCTAAAGCATATCTGCTGCAAGGAGATGGCGCCTATATCCCCCGCGCCACGTTAGTTGAAGATGGCGAACCGTTATTCAACAGCCAGGAATGGCTCCTGAAAAACCATGCTTTGCTTAATGCGGATTAAGTGGCCGGCAGATTGGTTCAATCTCCAAGATTGAACCAATCTAAAAACGCGATTCCTAACCTGGATAAGCCAGAAAAGAATTTAACGCAAAGGCACAAAGAGAGAAAAGACAAAGAGGCAAAGAAAAGAGAAAACCTTTGCACCTTTGCGTTAAAACTTCTTGCTCGGTGTGCAAGCATTTGACTTGTCTTGTAAGGCACTACGTCTTTTGCCAGACTTCGCTGGCAAAAGAATAATGAATAATTAATAATGAATTGTGAAGTAGCTCAGTAC
>JACSRF010000099.1 GCA_014879875.1 Anaerolinea sp. | reverse complement strand
GTCGAAGGAATGACAATTCGCGGACTAATTTGTAAAGGACAACTTCCGCTTTTTGAACCATGCCAAAAAGCCCTGGTACAACGGGTGTTCTGAACCTGTTTTAACAGGTTTTCGCTTCTATCAGCCTGTGAATTCCATTCACAGGCTGAATGCCCGACAGTATCATGTGTAAACGATGTTTTCGTCTTTGCGTGTAGACCGATTTTGGAAAATCGGTCTACGGTGATTTTTTCCCTTTTGCTGCTGCTTTTGCCAAATTTTCCTCTCTTCTAAACGCCACAATTCTGCTTATCAGGTCGAAAGGGATTGGCTTATCTAGCGGAAACTGGACGGAACCCTTGGCGTTTTTGTAAGCAGACAACTCATCTTTGAATTCCTCAATGCCTGTTGGCGTCGGGTAAAGCCCGATGTGCTTTTTGAAAGCGGCGAAATGAACCAAATTACCTTTCAACTTGAAGGTCGGCATTTGATAACTGATCGTCTCTTCGGCGTCTGGAGCGGCTTTTCTAATCGTGATCCTGATCTTTTCTAGAATTTCTTGAACATCAGGTGGAAAGCCCGCGATATATTCATCTATGCTCTTGGATGTTGGTTGGTCAATTTTCATGCGCCGTCCCTATTGCTTTAGAGTACACAGAGCTTGCCGAATCTCGCCCAGGTGGTAGGCGGTGTGGACGATGGTGGCGATGGCGCCGCCGATGTGCCGTTCGCTGGGCCATACGGCCGTATCGCTGATGAGGGTTTTGATGCGGTTGTAGCTTTCGCGCAGCTCTGTTTTCAATTCCTCCCATTCCTCTGCCGTAACGGCGCTTGTTTCGCGCCAGATTTTGCCCCAATCTTGCCGTTCATATTGCTGCGTGCGCACATTTTTCTCCAAGACGTCAAGGTAAAAGGCAACGTGTTTGACTTGTGCGGCCAATGTGGCGCATTGACCGCCCACCGGTATGGACGCTTCGGCGGCCGAAATAGTGGCCAGGGTTTCAAACATGGATGTGCCCTTGTCGAGATAAATTCCCTGTACGTTGTCGAAAGTTTCATCGAGCAGGGTGTAAAGCGCGTTGGCGAAATGTTCTGTCTGAATTTGTGCAGACATGTGTTCCTCCTGGTTGATTGTTGCGATCTGTTGGGTAGTATACCTCAACGATAATAGAATATATGTTCTATTTTGTCAACCGCTATTATTTACTGTTGCCGTTTTAGGTCATGGTCAGGTTTGTGCCGATGGTCAATTTGGATACAATTGCCATGATCGCTGACGTTTTTTGCATGGATTGTTTTCCTCTGTAAATGTAGGGCGACTTTCCCAAATCGCCCGCTCGATTTGGGAAAATCGGGCTACGGTTTTCATTCATAGTGGTGCGTACCGCGCATGTTGTCTCCTCTGTAAATCGAACATCCCTGTTCGATGTCCGAACAAGGATGTTCGGACTACAAATATCGTTTGCTTATTACAAAAAAGGAAAAATAGTATGCCCAAAGCATTAATTACCGGTATTACCGGCCAGGATGGTTCTTACCTGGCGGAACTATTGTTAGACAAAGGGTATGAGGTTGTCGGCATGGTACGCCGTACCAGCACCATTAACTTTCACCGCCTGGCGCATATTCAGGACAAAATTATTACTGTGCCTGGCGACCTGCTTGATCAGGTGTCGCTGATCCATTTGCTGGAAGAGCACCGCCCGGATGAGGTGTATAACCTGGCGGCGCAATCCTTTGTGCAAACGTCCTGGAGCCAGCCAGTGTTCACCGGCGAAGTGACGGCGCTCGGCGTGACGCGCCTGCTGGATGCCATTCGCCTGGTAGACCCACATATTCGTTTTTACCAGGCTAGTTCCAGCGAGATGTTTGGCAAGGTGGTGGAAGTACCGCAGAAAGAATCTACCCCCTTTTACCCGCGCAGCCCGTATGGCGTGGCGAAGGTGTACGGGCATTGGATCACCATTAATTACCGCGAAAGCTATGATTTGCACGCGACGTCTGGCATTTTGTTTAACCATGAATCGCCACGACGGGGCATTGAGTTTGTCACGCGCAAGATCACCTATCACGTGGCGAAAATTAAGCTCGGCCTGGCGGATGAACTGCGCCTGGGGAATCTGGATGCGCGCCGCGATTGGGGGTTTGCCGGGGATTACGTCAAAGCGATGTGGTTGATGTTGCAGCAGGATGAACCGGCCGATTACGTCATTGCCACCGGTGAAACTCACTCGGTTGAGGATTTCCTGAACGAGGCGTTTGGGTATGTAGACCTGGATTGGCATGACTATGTGGCGCAGGATCCGCGCTTTATGCGGCCGGCCGAAGTAGACTTGCTCGTGGGTGATCCCAGTAAAGCCGGGCAGGAATTGGGCTGGGAGCCGGACGTGAGCTTCCGGCAGTTGGTGCGCATGATGGTGGATGCGGACATGGCGTTGATTAAGCGCGGCGAGATGCCGATGTAGTCGTTGCGCAAACTTTCTAGTACCCGTTATCGGTAATCCGTAGGCGTCACCCCTGGCAAATGCCAACGGAAAACGGGATACGGACTTCGGCTTACGGATACTATAGATGTTAAGAAAAAGATTTGGGGTTTTCTCATAGCTTGTCAGGGGCAGGCCAATCGTAAATCGTAAATCGTAAATCCTATAGTTTGTCCTACATTTGTGAGGGAGATGGTATGCAGATCAAATTTGGTACAGATGGTTGGCGGGCGCGAATTGCCGACGATTATACGTTTGATAGCGTGCGGCGCGTGGCGCAGGGGTTTGTCAATTATTTACAACAGGCAGGATTGGCGCGGCAAGGGGTCGTGATCGGATACGATAAACGTTTTCAGGCAGAGCATTTTGCCGCGGCCGCGGCGGAGGTGCTGGCGGCGAACGGGGTGAAGGTATGGCTGACGGATGGGGCAACGCCGACTCCGGCTATCTCTTATGCTGTGGTACACAAGGGGGCGGGCGGCGCCATTAATATTACCGCCAGCCATAATCCGCCAACAGATTGTGGCTTTAAGGTGCGCGATCCGCGAGGGGGCGCGATTCCCCCGGCCGACTTGCAGAAAATTGAAGCGGTGATCCCGGATGTGGCCGGGGTGAAGCAGATGAAGTTTGACGATGCGGTTACGGATGGGTTGATTGAGCTGTTTGACGTAACGGCCGTTTACACCGCGCGCCTGGAAAGCCTGATAGATGTACAACCAATTAAGGATGCCGGGTTGACGGTGTTGGTGGATGCGATGTGGGGTAATGGCGCGGGCTGGTTCCCACGGCTGTTGGCCGGGGGCAAGACGGTGGTGCATGAGGTCCACAATGATCGCAACCCGATGTTTCCGCACATGACGCGCCCGGAACCGATCCCGCCGAATGTCGATCATGGCCTGAGCTTTGTACGGCCGGTGGGCGCGGATGTCGCCATTATCAATGATGGGGACGCGGATCGCGTGGGGTTGGGGGATGAACACGGCCGTTTTATTGATCAACTGCGCGTGTACGGACTGCTCGGTTACTACTTCCTGGAACTGCGCGGCGAACGCGGCCCGATTGTCAAAACGATCTCCACGACGAAGATGCTCAACAAGCTCGGTAAGTTGTATGACGTGCCGGTCTATGAAACAGGCGTTGGTTTTAAGTACATCGCGCCGAAGATGGTGGAAGTGGGGGCGATGCTTGGCGGCGAAGAGAGCGGCGGCTATGCGTTTCGCCAGCACGTGCCGGAACGGGATGGCATTTTAGCCGGGCTGTTTTTGCTCGACATGATGGTGCGCACGGGCAAGAAGCCATCGCAGCTTCTCGACATGCTCTTTGCCAAAGTAGGCGCTCACTTTTATGACCGCGTTGACTCCACCTTTGACAGCGAACGCAAGCCGCAAATTTTGGCGAATGTGGCGCAGGCACGGCCGCAAACCATCGGCGGCTTGAAGGTGACAGACATCATCACCATTGACGGCCATCAGTTTATCATGGAAGATGGCGGCTGGTTGTTGGTCCGCTTCAGCGGCACGGAGCCGATCATTCGCGTGTACTGTGAAACAACGCATGAAGAACGGGTGCAGGATATTTTGCAGGATGGGCTGCGGATTGCGGGACTGCGGTGAGCGGTGAACGGTAATCGGTAATCGGTAATCGGTAATCCGCGAGCGGTAATCCGTGAGCGGGTAAAAAAGTCGGCTCTACAGGATTTCATGGGGTTCGGCGTGACATGTGACGAGTGATGCGTGTGGTCTCTCTGGTCA
>JACSRF010000120.1 GCA_014879875.1 Anaerolinea sp. | reverse complement strand
ATAAATGATGATGCGCTCCCCCTCTCTTCTCACAGTTTCCGGCTTGCCATCCCCCGTCAGGTCAATTTGCCCGCTGTAAAACTGCCCCGACTGCGCCGTCTGCGCCACGTCTACCGGCACACACGTCTCATCGGTGCAGGCAAAGCCGATGCGCGGCGGCGGCGGCAAGACCCGTTGCAACAAGGGCTGCGCCGCGGCCAATGGCAGCAAGTAAGGGCGAACGGCCGCGCGCACCGGCAAAAGCTGCACCCCGCGCAGGCCATCGGCGGCAAACACAGCGCGCAGCGCCAGCCCATCATGGTCCTGGTCAAAGAGGAAGTTGCCCAGGCTGTAGGCGACCACCCCATCCCCGATGACGGCGACCGGCTGCGCCACGTGCGGATGCTGCCCCACCACCAGGTCGGCGCCGGCGTCGAGCAGCGTTTGGGCGATGCGTTCCTGCGCCGGGTCCGGCCGCGCTTCATATTCAAACCCCCAGTGCATCAGCACAATCACAGCGTCAGCCTGGGCGCGCGCGGCCTGAATGGCGGGCACGGCCGTTGCCGCATCCCAAAATTGTGGCGCAGGGGTCATGCCTTCTGTCGGCGCGGGCGGGATGGTGTTAAAGGCGAAAAAGGCCAGGCGCACCCCATGGGCCGTCACCAACACCGGGTCACTGCCTGCCAATCCAACGGGGTGCAGCCCAGCATGGCGCAGCCGCGTCACCGTTTCCTGCAACCCCTCCGTCCCCCCATCCAGGCTGTGGTTGTTGGCGACGCTGAGCAGGTCGAACCCGGCGCGGCGCAGGGCGGCGACGGCCGTTACCGGCATGGGCAGGTGGATTGGGGATTGGGGATTGACGATTGACGGTTGACGATTGACGATGGGGGGTTCGCCCGGCGCGATGTACCCTTCCAGGTTGCCGATGGTCAGGTCGGCGGCGGACAGCCAGGGGGTTACGTCGCGCAGTGGGTCGGCGGACGGGTCCACGCCCCGCCCCAGCAGCACGTCCCCCACAAAGATGACGGTGACCTCGCCGCTCCCCTCGGCCTCCGGCGGCGGCTCGCGCCAAAAAGCCCAGGGGTACGCCGTCAAATCGGGCGGCGGCACGGCCGTTGCCCCCGGCGCAGCCAGCGCCAACAGGGGAATCAACAGCAACATGAGCAGGGAAACGGCCGTTTTCATACAGAGGTTACACAGAGAAGAGGTTACACAGAGATACACAGAGAAGACACGGAGACACACGGAGGAGAAGAAGGAGGCGTGAGTTAGAAGTTCAACTTCTCCAAAGAAGTTGAACTTCTTCCGCAGCTCCGTTCACCGTTCACCGATTACCGTTCACCGATTACCGATTACCGTTCACCGACTCCCTCACTCCCACGCCGGCGGCTGGTTGGCAAACACCACCCTCGTCACCTGCCAGCCGTCACCGCCCCGTTGCAGCGTGTAGGTCACATCCAACGTGAACGGACCGCGATGTCCCAGAACCGGGTCATCAAACTCCGGGTAATCGAAGCGGCTTTCGTACAAGGTGTCGTCCCACGTCTCGCGTACCGTCACCACCGCCAGGTCATCCGTCTGCAAATCAAACGAACGATAATTGGCGTTGATCCATTGCCGCCCAATATATTGCCCGACGGCCGTCAGCGCATCGAGATCAGGTTGCAACACGGCCGTCACCTCCGGCGTCCAACTCCCCTGCGCCTCGCGCTCCCAATACGCCCAGGTGATGGATCCCTGGAAACGGTACACCGTCTGTTGAATCTCCGTGTACGCCGTTTCCGGGGTGAAGAAGGAAGTGATCCAGGTTGGGCGCGGCGGCGCGGTTCCCTCGCCGAGCATCTCACGCCATTTGTCATCCGTCAGGCGGTCGGCCGCCGGCCAGGGGAACTCATAATAGGAAAAGACGCCCCCCAAGGCGACCTGCAAGAACACCGTCCCATCTTCGGCCACCGTCGGAACCACCACGTACAATTCATCCACGCGCCCCACGCCCACTTCCAACACCGTCGGGTCGGGGACGCCATCGCGCACGTAATCGGGGGCCGTGGCGACGTCGGCGATGACGGCCGCCTGCGGTTCCTCATCCATGTACGGCTGCGCAAATGGGTCATCTGTATCTGTGTCGCCAGAAGCCATCACCAGATGCTCCAATTCGCCGCCATAGAAGCGGATCAGGCGTTGTTCGTCGGGCGTCAGCGGTTCGCCGCGCAGCTGTTTGTCGGCCATCACCTGAAAGGCGTCAGCCAGGCGAATCAGCCGCTCCAGGCTGCCGGCGTCCACCTCGCCGAGCAGGTCGCGGCCGCCCATGCCATCGCGCGTCATGGTCGCCAACGCCGACAACCGCGCATAAAATTCAGGGACCGGCTCCACGTAGCCAATCGGCTCTTGCGGCGTGGGCGGATTGGCCCCGCCGCCGCCCAATTCCGCATATGCCTGCTTGGCGTAAAGGATGGTGTCGTGCTTCAGTTCGGCCCAACTGCCCAGGCTCGTGCTGAGCTGCTTGTCCAGCCAGGCCAACGACTGCGTGAATTGCGGATACCCCGCCGGTGGCGGCGCAAACAACGGCTGCAAAGTGTACAGCCAGCCATTGTACAGCGTCTCTGTCCATTCCCCTTCGCTGAGGCTGGCCGTCCAGGCGCGCATTTTTTCCATCTGCGCCACGTAATTGGCGTATTCCGTTTCGCCCAACGTTTCCAGAATGGCATAGGCGCGATCTGACCCCATCGCGGCCATCACGTCCAGGCCGTTGGGAAGCTGGCGCGGCTGATCCATCGTGCCCACATTGCGCCACATCAGTTCACGGAAAATGTAGGCGTCGGGCACAAAGCGCTGCCCCATGAAGCGGAACCCTTTCGTTACCTGCTCTACGTCGTCCGTTTCGCTGATGACCAGGCCGAGGATGCGCGGCGGCGGCAGCTCTTGGGCGCTGGCGATGAAGAGGTCGAGTTTCCCATCGTCCACGAGTTGGCCCAGGGTGGGGTTTGCGCCGTAAACGGCCGTGATCACATCAATGTATTGGAACGCCGTCAAGTCATCACTGCGCCCGACCATGAAGGCGGTGGGGTTGTACAGATCGAGCCAGGCAGCGAGCGACGGCCGTCCGGCGGCCGTCGAATTTTGCAAGGCATGAACCAGCAGCAGCGCCGCCTTTGTCTCTTCCCGCCCCACAGCCGGGTCATCCGTTTCCAGACGGAAGGTCATACGGCCGTACCACATCATGCTGCGGAAATACGCCTCCAGCTCTTCGCTGAGGGTGTAATGGCCGCGCGGGATGTACTGGGTGTAATCTTCGCCGAATTCCAGGCCGGGGAAGATGGGGGAGAGCATAATGCCGTCGGCGGCGTCAATCAGCGCCAGTTCGGCCGTTACCAACTCTTGGGCATACGGCGGAATGGTCACAGACGCATCCAGCAAATAGCTGCCCACGCCAATAAAGGCGACGGCGCGGCGGGCGGCGTCTTCCCATTCCGTGTCCGCCAGTTCACGGTACTGCGCATCCGCCTGCGCCAGCATCGCCGTGTTCAAATCTTGCAGCAAGGGGATGAATGCCTGCCGTTCGGCCGTGCGCAGCACTTTGTCGAAGATGAGGTGGTAGCTGTGCAGCAAGGAATCGCTGGTGACGAAAAGCGGCACGTTATCGTAGCGCCCTTTTTCGTAGACGGTGAAGAACTCCTTTTCCACGCCGGGACTGACGACAACGCCGCTCTGCCCCAGGCGCGCCAACTGGTCGGGCGACAGCGCAAAGTAGTTGAGAACGTTGCTCAGGTCGGGGGCGATGGGGTCGGCGACGAGACTGGGCGCGGTTTGCAGCCGGTAAGGGGCGAAGTCGGCGAATTTGGGCATGGCGCTTTGCGCCACGCTGACGGCCGCCGGCGGGGTGTTGGTGGGGGAGACGGCCGTTGGGGGGACAGACGTTGCGGGAACGGCCGTTGTCACAACGTCCGTTGTCTCTTTCGTGACTTCCGGGATCACAATCGTCGGCGACAGCACCGGGGGGATGGTTGCCGTCGGGTCAATCGCCACCGGCGTCGGCGCATCCGCCCGGCTGCACGCGCCCATGACCAATAACAACAATAAGGATAACAAACGCAGCTTGTTCATGTTCACATACCTCATGGTGTGGCTCCTTCAAAAATGTAGGGCAAACTTTTCAGTTTGCGCGGACAAACTGGGAAGTTTAGGAACGAGAATTAAACAACTTGCTCATTTTGTTTGACAGAATGAACCTTTTGCCCCGATGACGA
>JACSRF010000407.1 GCA_014879875.1 Anaerolinea sp. | reverse complement strand
TGGCGCCGTTTACCTGCCCACTGACCTGCGCCGCCAATGTGTGCATCTGCCCCGGCCGGGCGGTGATGGCGGCGCCGAGGCTGGACAGCTTGATGGACTCAAAGGCCAGCCACCCTTCGTCCATCTCCTCTAACCCATCGAGCAGCCTGTACTCCCGCGCCGCCAGCGATTTCCAGCCGCCGTTCAAGCCGCGAATGTGGACCCAGGCATAGTTCTTCAGGTCGGTATGCGCGCAGGTGTAGGCATGGGATAACGGCCGGTCGCGGCAGCCGAGAAACGCCAGCAGCGCCGTCTGCACCGGGTCGTCCCAATGGCTCTGCCAGGCGGTGGCGTTGAAGCCGTACTGCCGCCCAGCCGCCGCGCCAGCCCGATTGCCCGTCCGCGCAGTTCGGGGAGGGGGAGGTCGCGCAAGGCCACGCCCCACGCATCCAACGCCTGGTCGCCCTGGTGTGGCTCCCATGCGGACAACTTGGGCTGGGACTTGGGTCGCGGCTCACCGGGCAGTCGCCGCTGATTGGGTTGCAGGTGTATCGCTTTTTGGGGATCTGGTTTGGTAGACATGATATTTCCTCCGCTTTGAGTTGTTTTGTCAGGCCACAACCGGCCCGATTTCGCCAACCGACAGCCGGAGGCTGTTTGGCGGGTGGGGTGGGGACAGGCTGCAACAAAGCCAACGGGCGCTTCGCATAGGGGTGATTTGGGAAAAGACTATGTCGCAGTGTAGAGGGGAGAGTGTAGGAGGGAGGGGGCGGGAAGGGATGGACGGCCGTCACCACCGGCGCGCAGCATGAAGGGTAGGGGGTGAAAAGTGTGCAGGGGGACGGCCGTTACCGACGCAAAGGAAGGCTGCCAGAAGAGAGGAAAATGGTCGTCGCGGCCTGACGCATGACGTAGCTGGCAAAGGCATAGGGACTGCTTGCCACCGACGGCCGCCCTGTGGAAAAAGAGAAAGGTCGCCCAGTTCCTTACCAGTTTGCCAGCAAACATCAAGACACTTTATCGCCGAAGAGTAAATATGATGGGAACAAATGGCTGAACGGAAACGTTTAGAGACCAGTAAATTCGCCAAATATTTGCAACAAGGAAGCTAACTATGTCCTCCAAAATTGGCCGTTTTCCCCTTTGGTTTGTCCTCATCGTCATTGTTTTTGTTATTGGCGTCGCGCTGGTGTTCTTCATTCGTCGTGGGCTGCCCCTTATGCCCGACGGAAGTCAAAGCACGACGGCCAATATCCCGGCCTCCGCCGCCCAATCGAATCAGGCTGCCAGCGATGAAGTAGACCCGGCGGCTTACTCGATTGGCTCTCGCAACAGCGGCTCGCTACATCTGGTCTTGAGCGAAGGGCATGACGTGGTTCAGGTGGTTGAGACGGTTCCCGTTGTTACGGGTGAGCCACTTTCGGAGGCGGACGCCCGGCAAATCATTAACCGTCTGCCAACAATAACGGCCGTTTCCGACGACGAATTAGATTTCAGGCTCCCCGATGCCCCCATCCCACGACCCCGTACCGGCGACATCATCGATCAACCCTTCCCGCCGCCAGCGTCACAGGCAGCGCCTGAACCGGTTCATACAGAACCGCTGTCTGTGCTGAGCGCCCCAGATGCAGCCAGCCCTACCCTTCGTAGCGACGAAGCCACCGAGCAGTTCTCGCCATCACCCACCGTCCAGGCAACGCCAGAGCCGGCCGAAATGGAGACGGCGGCCGCCCCAAACACACCTGGCCCGACGCCTGGCGCTGACGTGATTGACGGACAATCGGCGCTGCCGGAGCCAGCCGAAACGGGACCATTGGCAGTGCTGCGCTATTCGCCTGAAGGGGAACTGCCCACCGTTCCCTTCGTCAACGTCACCTTCAGCCAGCCGATGGTGTCCCTGACCGGCGTGGAAAAATTGGCCGCCGCTGACGCGCCTGTGACCATCAGCCCGGAACTGCCCGGAACCTGGACCTGGCTCAGTCCACAGGATTTGCGTTTTGAGTACGGCGATGGCGCAGCAGACCGTTTCCCCAAAGCAACGGATTATACTGTGACCATCCTCGCCGGCGCCGAATCGGCGACGGGCAACAAGCTGGCGGAAACGGTTACCTGGACGTTCAGTACGCCGGCGCTCAAACTCACGTCCGCATACCCCAACAGTGGTGTTTATCCGCTAAACCCCCTGATTTTGGCCGCCTTTGATCAAAAGATTGACCCGGAAGCGGTGTTGGCCAGGATTAGCGTCACCGCCAACGGCCGTTCCGTCCCCGTGCGCCTGGCCACTGAAGCAGAGATTGAAGCGGATGGCCGGATCAAGCAGATGGTGGGGAACGGCCGTGCCGCCTACAGTCTGGTTTTCCGCGCCGAACAACCCCTGCCCGCCAACGCCCAAATCCTTGTCACCATTCTGCCGGGGACGCCTTCCAGCGAAGGGCCGCGCTTGACGACAGCGGGCCAATCCTTTAGCTTTCTCACCTATGCCCCCTTGCAAATCACCGATCATGGCTGCGCCGAATCGGGTGATAGCTGCCCGCCGTTGACCCCGTTTGTGATTACGTTCAACAACCCTCTGGACGCCAGCGCCTACACCGAAGAGATGCTGCAAATTTCGCCCGCTTTGCCTGGTGCTTACGTGGACATCAGCGGCAGCACCCTCACCATTCGCGGTACGTCTGCCGGGAACACGACGTATCGCATCCGTGTCGCTGGCGCAATCCAAGATATGTACGGTCAGAAATTGGGCCAGGATGAGACGCTCACCTTTAAGGTGGGTTTTGCGGCGGACACCAGGCCGCAAGCGCTGAGCGGCCCCAACCAACAACTAATCACGCTCGATCCGTCGGCCAATCCCCCTGTTTTCACCATTTATAGCCTCAATTATAAGAAAGTGAAGGTACGAATTTATGCCGTCGATCCTGAAGATGATTGGCAGGAATACCTGGCCTACCGAAAGAGATTTAACAGCGACGAACCGCTGCCGCCGCCCGGCAAGCGCGTCATGAGCCGGACCATCCGCATTGACGGCCAGCCCGATGTGATCACGGAAACGGCGATTGATTTGAGCGACGCCTTAGCCGGCGAAACCGGCCATTTGCTGGTCATTGTGGAGCCGCCCTGGTTTCTCATTCATAATCAAGCGGTGCGCCGCCGGGCTATTCAGGCCTGGGTACAGGTGACGCAAATTGGCATTGATACTCTGACCGACCACAGCGCCATGCTGGCCTGGACGACCAATTTACAGGATGGCGCCCCGTTGAGCGGTGTCAGCATCAGCGCTCTGGGTCAGTATGTCCAGGCAACCACAGACGGCGATGGATTAGCACGTTTTGCGCTGGGCGGACGGCCGTTAAAACTTTTGATTGCCAGATCGGGGGACGACTCGGCGATCATGCCCTCTAATGCCCAGGCCGCGAGCGTGCGGGATGAACTCCGCTGGTATCTGTTTGACGACCGGCAGATGTATCGTCCGGGCGAAGAGGTCCACGTAAAAGGGTGGCTGCGCCAGGTGGGCAGCAAGCAGGGTGGGGACGTGAGTCTGGTGGGGGAGAGTTTAACGGCCGTTTCCTACCGCGTCATTGGCCCCCAAAGCAACGAACTGCACACCGGTTCCGTTGACGTGAATGCGATGGGTGGATTTGACCTGGCCTTTACCCTGCCCGAAAACGTCAATTTGGGTCACGCCCGTCTGCTCCTCCAGGTCAATCGTGAGATGAACTATTTGGAGAAGAACAGCTACCAGCACACCTTCCAAATCCAGGAGTTCCGCCGGCCGGAGTTTGAGGTGAAAGCGCAAAAGGAAACGGCCGGTCCCTACGTCATCAACGAACAGGCCATCATCGCGGTTGCGGCCAATTACTACGCCGGCGGGCCGCTGCCCAACGCCGAAGTAACCTGGAACGTGACCTATACGCCGGCCGCTTACACCCCGCCCAACTGGTCTGGCTTTACCTTTGGCCAATGGATTCCCTGGTGGTGGTACGATTACGAGCCGCCCGCCGACAGCCAACAGACGACATTCACCGGCGTCACCGATGGGGCCGGCAAGCATTATTTGCAGCTTGGTTTTGAGATCGCCTATCCCGATTCAGCGTCACAGAATAATCAGTCACTGCCGCCGGTACGGCCGTACAGCGTTTCGGCGCACGTGACGGTGATGGACACGAACCGGCAGGCCTGGTCATCCCACACCAATTTGCTGGTACATCCGTCGGACTTGTACGTGGGTTTGCGCAGTGAGCGTTCTTTTGTGCCGCAGGGCCAGCCGTTGGCGATTGAAGCTGTCGTCACGGACGTGGCCGGCGCGGCTGTGGCCGGCCAGGCGATTCAGGTGACGGCCGTAACCGAAGATTGGCAGCAAGCGGAGGACGAGGGCTGGGTTCTGGCCGGCGTTGACGTGCAGGAATGCCGCGTGACCTCGGAAACGGAACCGGTTTTTTGCTCGTTCAATACGGAAAAAGGAGGGACGTACCAGATAACGGCCGTTGTCACCGATGATCAGGGCCGCCCCAATGAGAGCCGGTTGACGCGCTGGGTCAGCGGCAGCCAACGCCCGGCGTCCAACCGGGTCGCCCAGGAAACAGTAACCCTGATCCCCGACCAGGAAACGTATCAACCGGGCGACGTGGCCGAAATCCTGGTTCAGCTCCCGTTTAGCCCGGCCGAAGCCCTGCTCACAGTCAGCCGCAATGGCATTCTCTACACCGAACAGTTTCGCATCGAAGAAGACAGCTACACGCTGCGCATTCCCATCAGCGAGAGCCACGTGCCTAACCTGTTTGTGCAGGTTGATTTGGTCGGGTCCGTGCCCCGCACTGATGGAGCCGACGCTGGGCTGTCCGCCCTGCCGCCCCGCCCGGCATATGCCGGCGGCAGTTTGAAGTTAGACGTGCCCCCCTACACGCGGACTCTGTCGTTGACCGTTGAACCGCGCGATGCGGCGTTGGAACCGGGTAGGGAAACGGCCGTTGACGTGACCGTAACCGATGCCGGCGGGCGTCCGGCGGCCGGGGCAGAATTGGCGGTCGTCGTGGTGGATGAAGCGGTGCTGGCGCTGACAAATTACCAGTTACGTGATCCCCTGAGCCTGTTTTATGGGCAGCGGCCGTCCTGGGTAAGCGGCAGCCACAGCCGGGCCAACATCATTCTGATTGACCCCCACTCTTTACTCGAACAAATACGAGCCGCCGAAGCCGCCGGCAAAGCGGCTGAAACGGTAAACGTAGTCGAAGAAGGTGTGATGGTGGAGGCTGAAATCCTGGCCGAGGAACCCGCGCCGAATCAAAACAGTGAGGATGACACACCCATCCCGGTGCGCAGCAATTTTGATCCGTTGGCTGCCTTTGCGCCCGCTGCTTATACCGACGGGAACGGCCGTGCCACCATAGCAGTCAATCTGCCTGACAATCTGACGCGCTACCGGATCATGGTCGTGGCCGTGGCCGGTGGTGACCAGTTTGGCGTGGGCGAAAGCAGTCTGACGGCGCGGCTGCCCCTGATGGTACGCCCGGCCGCCCCGCGCTTCCTCAACTTTGGCGACCAGTTTGAGTTTCCCGTTTTGCTGCAAAACCAGACCGACCAGCCCCTGAGCGTAGACGTGGTGCTGCAAACGACTAATCTAACGCTGACGGGAAATACAGGTTGGCGGGTGACTGTACCGGCCAATGATCGCCTGGAGGTCCGTTTCCCGGCGGCGGCCGCCATGGCCGGGACGGCGCGTTATCAGGTAGCGGCCGTTTCTGGTCTTTATGCGGATGCGGCGGTCGGCGAACTGCCGGTCTACACCCCGGCGACGACGGAAACGTTTGCCGCCTACGGCGTCGTTGATGAGGGCGCGGTAACCCAGCCGTTGGCGCTGCCGGGGGAGATTATCTCGCAGTTTGGCGGCCTGGAGATCACCACGTCTTCCACGGCGCTGCAATCGCTGACCGACGCGGTTATTTACCTGGTCAATTGTGAATACGCGAGTTCGGAACAACTCGCCTCCCGCATTTTGGCTATCGCGGCGCTGCGGGACGTGCTCTCCGCTTTTGAAGCTGATGGACTGCCGACGCCGAGTGAAATGGAAACGGCCGTTCCCCTCTACATCGAACGCCTGCAAGGAATGCAAAACGGGGATGGCGGTTTCCCCATTTGGGAGCGGGGTAAGGAATCGGTTCCCTTTCACACAATACACGTCGCCCACGCCCTGGCCCGCGCCCGGCAAAAAGGCTTTGACGTGCCGGAGACTATGGTTCGTCGTGTCAACGATTACTTGAGCTCCGTCGAGAATCGTTATCCGACGGAATATAGTCAAAAAACACGCCGGGCGCTCAGCGCCTACGCGCTCTACGTCCGTGATTTGTTGGGCGATTCCGACCCGGCCAAAGCCCGCGCCTTGTATGAAGAAGCCGGCCTGGAAAATTTGACGCTGGAAGCGTTGGCCTGGTTGTGGCAAGTGATGGCGGACGACGCGAATTCGGCAGCCGCAGTGGCCGCCATCCGCCGCCACATCAACAACCGCGCTGTGGAAACGGCCAGTGCGGCCAACTTTACCACTTCCTATGGCGATGACACTTACCTCATGCTCCATTCCGACCGGCGCACGGATGGCGTTATTTTGGAAGCGCTCATCGCTCACGATCCGGAAAACGATTTAATTCCCAAGGTGGTGAATGGTTTGCTGGCTCACCGCACGCGCGGCCGTTGGCGCAATACGCAGGAAAACGTCTTCATTTTGCTGGCCTTGGACCGCTATTTCAACACCTATGAAAAGGAAACGCCGGATTTTGTGGCCCGAATCTGGTTGGGGGAAGATTACGTGGCGGAACATGCGTTTGAGGGCCGCAGTACCGACAGTCTGCGTACCAGCGTGCCCATGAGCTACCTCACAGACGTGTTAACCCCTGTCGGTGGCACAGAGGCGTTGACTTTGGTTAAGGAGGGGAACGGCCGTTTATACTACCGCTTTGGTCTCAATTATGCCCCAGCCGACCTGGACATTGATCCATTAGACAGAGGATTCATCGTGCAGCGCCGTTATGCGGCCGTTGATGATCCCGAAGACGTCGTGCAAGATGAGAATGGCGTCTGGCACATCAAAGCCGGCGCTCGCGTTCGCGTGAACCTGACGCTGATCACCAATAACCGGCGCTATCACGTGGCACTGCTTGATCCCTTGCCGGCCGGTTTGGAAATCGTGAACCCGGCGTTGGCGGTGTCCGGCCCTCCCCCATCGAACAGTGCCCGCCCGGAACCGACCCGCTGGTGGGGCGCCTGGTATCAACACCAAAACATGCGTGACGAACGCGCCGAAGTCTTCAGTGTACTCTTGTGGGAGGGCGTGTACCAGTACAGCTATACCGCCCGCGCCACCACACCGGGTATCTTTGTAGCGCCGCCCGCCAAAGCCGAGGAGATGTATTCGCCAGAAGTTTTCGGGCGCAGCGGCAGCGATTGGGTAATTGTGGAAGTAATCATTCACTCCCGCCCCTGAGCGTTCGGCTGAGATCACGCCGAAGTCCTGTCGCAGGGGCGCGCCGGTTTCGACAAGCTCAACCGGTGGAGGTGAACGGTTACCTGAGTTTACACCTTGTAAGGCAAAAAGAGGGGCCTTTCTTACCAGAGGAGACCCCTCTTTTGCCTGGGGCGCTTGCCTTAGCGGCGGATGATTGGCAGATATAGTTGCAGCGGCTCAAACTCATACGCCCCCATATCGCAGCGGGCCTGCCCATCCAGATCCCCGTCTACCGGCCGAACCACGCCCCGTTGATCGGTTGCCGCCTGGCAGGTTCCGGCGTCAATGGCCGGGCTGCCGCCGCGCAAGGCCTGGGTCGGCGGCGCGCCGTTGTCCGACAACAGGGGGAGCAGGCGCGGGTTCTGGCCGATGATGTTGCCCTGGGCGCTGCCGCCGATGGTGCAGTCCGCCACGCTGCCAATCAAGTTATAGCCCTGCGAAGTGAAGCCGATCACACAATCTGACCCGCTATCCACGGCGCTGTTTTGGGCGATGATGCTGTTTTGTACGGTCACGTTGGTCAGGTGCCCATGCAGCCCGCCGCCAGAGATGGTAGCCTGATTGCTGCTGATGGTGACGTTGGTCAGACTGGCGGTTGAGCCGGTCGCCAGGCCGCCGCCGTTGGCCGCCCGGTTGCCGCTGAGGGTGACGTTGCTCAAAACGGCCGTTCCATTGCTGCCAATCCCCCCGCCATAATCGCTGGCGCGGTTGCCCACAATGGCGCTGTGGCTGACGATCAGGTCGCCGTTGTTCCAGATGCCGCCGCCTGTTTGCGCGTCGTTGTGGCTGATGGTGACGCCGTTGAGGGTCAACGTCCCGTTGTTCAGCACGCCGCCGCCAAAGCCGTCCGGCTCAGCGCCGCGGGTGAGGGTGAGGTTGTTGAGCGTGACGTTGACGCCGCTGTTGATGGTCAGAACACGGCCGTTTCCCTGCCCGGCCAGAATCGTTTCCCCCTGCCCCAGCCCGACAATGGTCACGTCGCCGCTAACGACCAGCGGCGCGTCCAGCAGGTAGGTCTGGTAGTCGAGGGCGATGGTCTGCTGGCCGGGCGTGGCGTTGGCCTGCTCGATGGCTGCCCGCAGGCTGCAAACATTGTCGGCCGTGCGGCATTGGCCGTCGTTGGGATCGGCGTCCGGCGCGTCGGTGATGGTGGTGACGATGAAGGCGGCCGGGGCGACGACGGTGGTCAGGGCAAAGCCGCCCTGCGTCTCTGCCTGGTTGGCCTGGGCCAGCCGGAAAGAAGCCTCGGTTTCCAGCCGCTCCCCCGCCGCCAATTGGGAGCTGGGGGTCACGTTGATCTCGATAACGGCCGTTGCCCCCACCGGCAGCGCATTCATCTGGCAGGTCACAATTCCTGCCGCCTGCGTGCAGCTTCCGGCGCTGCTGCTGGCCGAGACATAGTTCAGCCGTGCATCCAGCGTGCTGCTGACCACCACGCCGGTGGCCGTCAGCCCGGCGCCTGCTTCCGGCGGGTTGTTGTGCAGCGACAGGGTGTAGGCCAGCGGTTGGCCGCTGGCTGCCGGGCTGGATGAAGCTTCTACGTCCAGCAGCAGATCGGTCATCGTCGCCACTGTTACGGGAATGGGATGGCAGGTGGTTTGGGAAACGGCCGTTGGCTGCTTGTTGCCCTCGCCATCCATCACCACCTGGTCGGTGACGCAAATTTGCACCGTGAAGCTGCCATTTTGCGTGAAAACGTGTTCGGCCGTGACTGATCCGTAGCCGCCCACGCCTTGGTTGAGCAGCGGGCCGGTCACCGTGCCGTCCTCCAAAATGCGTCCTTCCGGCTCCACCGGGCTGCCGTCGCCCCAATTCACCGTCACCATATGCTGGTCGGGGATGTCGGGGTCATAAAAGTCCACTTTGAACATCGTCTTGAAGCCGCGACCAATTTGCATATTGTCCAGCGCCGCCAGACGGGTGAGGTTGAAGCCGCCGCCCAGCCGGTAGGCGAAGTTTTGGTTTTCCTCCGGGAAGCGGGGCGCGTCGTGGACGGAGGCGATGGTCATGGTGACTGTTTCGGGCGTGGATAGGGTATTGCCGTCGTAAGCGACAAAGGTGAAGGTATCCACGCCGTTGTAGTCCAGGTCGGGGGTATAGGTGCGGTTGGCGCCGCTACCGCTGATAGCGCCGTGGGCCGGCGGCGTGTCAATCTGAAAGGTCAACGTATCCAGCGGCTCGTCGGGATCGTAACCGCTGAGGGTGATGGTCACCGGCACGTCTTCGTCCGTGGCAAAGGCCAGCCCCCGGTCGGCCTGCGGCGGGCGGAAGTTGCGGCTGACGGCGATTTGCACCGTCGCCGGATTACTGCTGGCCAGCCCATCGGTCACGCCAAAGGTGAAGCTGTCTGTGCCCACAAAGTTGTTGTCCGACTGGTAGACAACGCGGGCGCTGGTGGGCGAGAGGGGCGTCAGCGGCGTCGTCTCGAAGACGTGCAGTAGATCGGTGTTGTCGTCCAGCACGTAGAAATGGGTGGAATTGACCGTCACCTGCTTCGGCTGGCCGAAATCGCCCAGGACAAAGCAGGAGCCGTCGCATTCGGAGATGGCCTGCCCGGCGAAGTGGCCGTCGGGGGTAAAGCGCTGTACGCGCTGGTTGAAATAGTCGGTGACGTAGAGAATGTCGTTGCCATCCAGGGCAATGCCGCGCGGGCTGTGGAACTGGCCGGGGCCGCTGCCATAATTTTGGCCGCCGCTGTTGATGCCGCAGGTGGTATCGGTACAGCTAAAGCCAAAGCTGCGCTGGTGGGCGATGTCGCAGCCGGGGCCAAAGTCACATTTGCCCAGCCAGCCGATCAAATCGCCGGGAGTGAAATTGCCCCCGGCGTCCAGGGCAGCCGGCCCCCATTTGTAAATGCGGTTGATGCCGCCGTTGCCCGATTCCTTGCCGGCCGCGGCGTACAGGTTGCCAGCGGAATCGAGGGCCAGATTGGTGAAAACGACGCCGGGGATGGTGTAATCGGCCAACTGCGTCGGATGGGAAGGACCGGTTGTGTCATAAAGGTATAGTTGAGCCGCGCCGGAAAAGATGAAGCCGCTGGTGACATACATAATGCCCTGTTCGTCTATGAGGGCTTGCTTGGGGAGGCGGAATTGGGGCGTGGCGTTATCCATGCGGTACTGGGCGATTAAGTTCAAATCCATATCGTAGTGGTGGACCCAACTGACATCGCCACCAGAGTCATGCCGGGCAGTGAACAAAGAACCCAGTCGCCAGTCAAGGTGAATGCCCCGGACTTCCCAGGAGGAAATCACTTGCTCCCAGGTTCCGTCAGGGCGGAAAACGGCCAGGCGGTAGTTCTGACTGACGTCTCCAGAATTTAGACAATAGATCATGCCTTGATCGTGGACGTAGACGACGCCCTCATCGTTGACGGCCATGAAGGTGGCGTTTACAGGCCAGTTGGTGGGTACGTACTGCTGCCGGTGATCGGGGTTCTGGCAGTATTCGGTGAAGGTGATTTCCTGAAAGTTGGCCAGGCGGTAATCCTGGATGAAGTAGGGGTAGAGGGGGGCGTGGAAGAAGCCATTGTCGGGCCGGGTTTCCAGGCGGAACCAGAGCGGGTCCTGGTCGGGGTCTTGGGCGGTGAGGGTGAGGGTGATCGGTTCGTAGGCGATGGCTTGCGGAGCGTTGCCGCCGGTCTGTTTGTGGGCGAAGGGGCTGTTGTTGGTCCCTGGCGCTTTGACGTTGACCACCTGTACGGCCGTATCGCTGTTACCGGCGTTGTCGGTGGCGGTCCAGGTAACGGCCGTTACCCCCGCCGGAAAGCGAATCTCATCCCCCCCACAAGTGACGCCCGGCCGGCTGCATCCATTATGGCTGACCGCCGGACTTAAATCGGCCAGGTCAAAGACGGCCGGATGACCCAAATTGAGCGGCGCGGGAATGGTTGCCGTTTCCGTCACAATCGGCGGCGGGGCCAGAATCGTGGGGGCGAGGGTGTCCACCACCGTCACCGTTTGCTGCAAAGTGGCCGCATTGTAGCCACCAGACAGTCCGTGCGGGCCACGGTCGCGCACTTCCCAGGTGATGGTGTAGCTCTCGTTGACACGGGCAAATTCCGGCGCGTTAGACCAACTCAGCCGGGGGTAGGGGTCGCAGTTGTCGCTGGTGGTGATGGTCCGCTCCAGCACGGGCAGGTAGGTGAGGCGGGAGACGCCGCCCGGTTCAATCGCCTCAATGGTGACGTTGGCCATGGACGTGCCAATGGTGGGGGCCACAAAATCGGTGACGACGACGTACTGCACTTCCTCGTTATAGATGCCGTGGGGGTTTGGATTGGCAGCAACCAGGAAACGAAGTGTTTGGTCGCCAAAAAACTTGGTCACAGAGAGGGCTGTTCTGAGCCTTTGGCGATCCTGTCCCAGGCCGGGGATATAGATGAAGACGTAATCCATGAAGTGGATCAGCGTTTCCCCACGCCAAACGACGTGGTTGATGCCGGTGGGGAAGGTGATTTGCGAGCCGGTAAACTGGCCGCCATGCCGGGCAGAGACATCCACGCTGGTACTCCAATGGAGCAGTTCTGGCGTGCCCAACTGACCCCAATCGGTCCAGGGGGTGAGTTCGCTGAATGGGGAGGGGAAGCCAAAGAGGTTGCTGTATTTGCCGCCCATCGCGCTTTGGGCGAAGGTGGCCTGGCAGTTAGAAACGTTGGTGACGGTGCGCGTGGGTGGGGGATTGAGGTAGGGGGCGCAATGCTTTAAGCCCAGGTTGGTCAGGTAGGTCGCGGCCGAAGGCGGGAAATCGAAAGGAGGGGGCAGAAAGGTGAAAGGGAATGAGTAGTTGTAGGCAGCGCCCTGCGGCAGAATGCAGAGCAGGGCGGCGGTGTTGCTCCAGTCGCCCAGGTCGTTGACGGTGGTGGGGCCGAGGGGGGTGTTGGCGGCAACGGCCGTTCCTCCCCCCACCTGCGCCGGATTCATTGTCCACAGGTCAAAACCGGCTTCCCCTTCGCTGATGAAGATGACGGGGTCAGCGCCGGTGGTTGGTGGCTGGGGTGTTGGGTCGTCAGCTGTGGTCACTTCGGCCGGCTCAGTGAGCGGCGCCGTCGTCCCCTCCTGCCCGGACATTTGGGAGGGCAGGAGCAAGAGCGTGAGCGTCAATAACGTAAGTAAAAAGCCAATGCGTTTCATTTGTTTTCTCCATCAAAACTATGCGCCAACGAAGCCAACAGCGCTTCCACGTCGGCAAAACTCTGCCGCTCCTCTGTATCCAACCATTGCAGGTGGAAACGCCAGAAGCGCCGCAGCTCGGTCTCGTCCTGCTCGGACCAGCAGCGTAAGATGAGTGTGCGATGGGCGGGAACGGCCGTTTCATTATTCATTGAATTTGCCTTTTCCTTGAACATATTTGCTATAATGCACAAGTACCCACAGCATAAACGGCTATTCTCAATTCAGTCTCAATTGGGAAACACGTGGCTAAGACAGGCTTTCTGCAAAAGTCTGACTTCTCCAATAAATGTAGGCGTGATGAAACCAATACCCATCAATGAAAAACTGGTCTGGGATACCGATATTCCCCCCGATGCGCAAACCAACGAAGCGTTTCGCAAATGGTACGTCAAGCGGGTGTTAACGCATGGAACGGCCGCCGACATACGCGCCATCGGCATAGAAACCATTCGTCACTATTTTCCACATCTTTATTTACCAGCCGATATATATGATTTTTGGCTGTGGTATTTCAATGAGCCATCCGTTCAGAAACGTTATGGAAATCTTAACGCCGTTCCAGAAACAGCTTCTTAAAGCAATTGCCGATTCCGCCCTGGCGCAAAACTTCTACCTGACCGGCGGTACCGCGTTGGCTGCATTTTACTTACAGCATCGCTTATCAGAAGACCTTGATTTTTTCTCTGCCGATCCTAACGCTATCCGCCTCGTTCGGCCTGAACTTGAAAAGGTCGCACTTCGTCTTAATGTTCAGCTTGAATTTAGCCGCACATTCAATACTTTTATTGAGTGCTTTATAACAGCACCGGATCTGGAACGGGTGAAATTGGATTTTGCTCAAGATACGCCGTATCGCCTGCACCCATTGCAAGTTAATCCTTCGTTTGGCATTCAAGTTGATAGCGATTTGGATATTGCGGCCAACAAGTTGGCTGCTTTATTTGATCGCGCTGCCGAAAAAGACTTTGTTGACGTTTATTTCATCCACCAGGAACTCATCCAGTTTGCCGAATTGCTGCCATTAGCCCGTGAAAAACAAGTTGGCATGGATGATTATTGGCTGGCAATCGCCTTTCAGCGCGTTCGTCAGGTAGAAATTCTCCCGCGTATGATCAAACCAGTCACCTTACCTGATTTGCAGAGCTTCTTTCTGAATCTGGCGCGGGAATTGATGAACACAGCTACCGATGCACTCAATTAACTGTTTCCCCTGAGATACAACCCTGATGCTCAAGTTCCATTTGCTGGGACGACCCCAAATTAGTTTGGACGGCCAACCTGTCACAGGCTTTGCCTCTGAAAAGGAGCTGCTCTTGCTTTGTTACCTGCTGCTCAATCCCGGCGAACACAGCCGGCCGCAGCTCGCCGGGCTGTTGTGGGGGGAGATGAGCGAGGAACGGGCGCGGGCTAACCTGAGCACGGCCGTTTACAACCTGCGCCAACTCTTACCCAACGCCATCGAAGCCAACCGCAAAACGGCCGTTTTCAACCCCGCCCAACCGCGCTGGCTGGATACGGCCGTTCTCCAACAAGCCTTAAACGCCGCCGACGACACCCTGGAAGCCGCTGTCGCCCACTATCGCGGCCCCTTCCTCGACGGCCTCTACCCCCAGGACGCGCCCGAATTGGAAACGTGGCTGCAACAAGAACGGGAACGGTGGCGGCTGTTGGCTCTGACCGCCCTGGACCGTCTGGTCCAACAGCACAGCCAGGCCGGGGAGTGGGAAAAGGCCATCGCCAGCCTGCGCCGCCTGCTGGCTATCGAGCCGTGGCGCGAACAATCCCACCGGACGCTCATGCGGCTGCTGGCTCGCACCGGTCAGTTCAACGCTGCTCTGAGGCAGTACGAAACCTGCCGCGCCCTGCTTTTGGATGAGTTGGGCGTGGAACCGATGGCCGAGACAACGGCCGTTTACCAACGCATCCAGACCGCCCGCCAGCGCCGCCAGCCCCACAATCTACCCCCACAGCCCACGCCGCTGGTTGGCCGCGCCGCCGAATTGGGGCAGCTTTTCACCTGGTTTAACGATCCGGCGCGGCGGTTGATCACCCTGGCCGGACCAGGCGGCAGCGGCAAAACGCGGCTGGCCCTGGCCGCCGCCAGCGACCAGGCTTACGCCTTTCTCGATGGCGTCGTCTTTATTTCCTTGGCCGAAGCTGCCAGCGGCGCGGCGCTTGTGCAGGCCGTGGCCGCCGCTCTGGGGTTAACGCTGGCCGTAGGCGCTGAACAGGCAGAACTGTTGGCTTACTTACGCGACAAAGAGATGCTATTGCTGTTGGACAATATCGAGCAGGCGCTAGAAGCGGCCGCCGATCTGATCGTGGCCTTGCTGGAAGCCGCGCCCCGGCTGCGCCTGCTGGTTACATCGCGGGAATATCTGCAACTGCGCTGGGAGACGCGCCTGCCGTTGGCGGGGCTGCCCACACCGCCAATGGAGGCGGTGGACGTGGCCGCTTTCGACGCGGTGCAGCTTTTTGTGCAAATGGGGCAGCGTGTGCGACCTGATTTTACGTTGGCGGGGGTGGAAACGGCCGTGGCCGACCTCTGCCGCCTGGTGGAAGGCACGCCGTTGGCTTTAGAACTGGCTGCCGCTCTGCTAGACGCCGAAGCGCCGCCCCAACTGCTGGCCCAAATCCGGCAAAGTTTCGACCGGCTGGCGACGACGATGCGCGACGCGCCCGCCCGCCATCGCAGCTTGCGCGCCGTCTTTCACCACTCCTGGGCGCTGCTGACGCCCGCGCAGCAGGCGGCGCTGGCGCGGTTGGCCCTGTTTCATGGCGGGTTTACGCCCGCAGCGGCTGAGTCTGTCGCCCACGCTGCGCCAGCCATGCTGGCGGAACTGGCGGCCAAATCGCTCGTCCGCGCCGAGGCCAACGGCCGTTACAGCCTGCACGAACTCATCCGCCAATACGCCCTGGAACGACTGGACGATAAGCAGCAGGGCGCCGCCGACCACGCCGCCTATTTTGCGGCGCAGCTTGAGCAGGCGGCAGAGGCGCTGCGCGGTCCGCAGCAAACGGCCGTTGCCCGCCAACTGCTGGCCGATTTAGCCAATATCGAGGCGGGCTGGCACACCGCCGTTGCCGCCGAAAATGAAGATTTACTCCTGGCGATGGCCCCCGGTCTGGCCCGCTTTTATAAAGTGGCCGGGTTATTCCAGGCCGGCGAGAGCGCCTTTGGCGCGGCGCTGGCCGGTCTGGCGGCGGCGCCCCCGGCTTTGCAGGTGTACCACGCCACGTTTTTGCTGGAACGGCAGGAGTATGCGGCGGTGGCAACGGCCGTTGCCACCACCCTGGCCGCCGGACTGTCCGATCCCGTTTTGCTGATCCAGACCCATCTCATCACCGCCACCGCTGCGCTGCGTCAGGGCGATGTGGCAGCGGCCCAAGAAACCCTCGCCCAAGCGCTGGCTGGGGCTGAAAAGGCCCAAACGCCCTGGCTTCAGGCGCAGGCGTGGCGTTTGTTAGGAAAGCTGCGTGAGCGAACGGGCGAATACGCCCAGGCGGAACAGGCGATCCGTCGGGCGTTGATCATTTATGAAACGAGCAATGATCCGCTGGAGCTGGCGTGGACTTACCAGGCATTGGGCGCTGTCCTTTTTCGACGCGGTGACCATGTGGCTGCGAAGGGGCTGTTGGAAAAAGCGCTGGCGGTGCAGCGGCAGGTAGATCCCACCGGCTTGAGCAGCGCCCGCGTGCTGGTGGCTCTGGGAACGGTCGCCAGCAACCTGGGGCAGGAAGCGCAGGCGGTGGCTTATTTCCAGGAATCCCTGGCCGTTTTCCGGCAGATGGGCGACCGGGCCAACGCGGCGCTGGCGGCCAATATGTTGGGGCGCGTGGCGGCCTGGGACTACGATTTTAGCCGGGCGCGAACTTATTACGCGCAGGCATTGGCCTGGTATCAGGAAATCGGCCAAAGCAAGGGGGCCGCGGACACGCAGCGTTACCTGGCCGACCTGGCGCTGACGCTGGGGCAGTATGCAGAGGCGGAACGGTGGTTGACGGCCGTTTTAGACACCTACCGCACCATGCAAGACAAGCGCAGCGTCGGCACAACCCTCACCCGGCTGGCGCTGCTGCGCCATTACCAGGGTGACGACAAAGCCGCTCAGGAGCAAGCTGAGGCGGCGCTGGCTATCGCCGCCGAAATTGGCAATCCACTGCTGCGGGCGTATGGCCTCACCAGTTTGGGCCATGCGCTGCGGGGGCAGGAGAGGTGGGAAAGGGCAACGGCCGTTTACCGTGATGCTGTAGCCATCTGGCAAGAGTTGGGCATGACGGGGCTGCAAGCAGAAACTCAGGCGGCTCTGGCCACTGCCCATTACGCGGCTGGTCGGCCAAACGATGCCTGGCTCCTGCTGGAAGCAACCCTGACTTACCTCGCCGATAATCCCCAACCTGACTGCGATACCCCCGGCGCGTTGTATTTGGATTGTGTGACGCTGCTGCAAGCGAAAGGGGATGAGCGGGCAAGCGCAGTATTAGAACAAGGAGTAGCAATGCTGCGCCAGCAGGCGACCAGCATTGCTGGCGAAATTGAACGGCGCCTATTTTTTGAAGGGGCCTTGGCGCACCAATGTCTGTTTGTCCTGCACGCCAGGGCGACGGCCGTTAGTGAGGAGTAACCCCGCTGCTCGAAGAACGGCCGTCCTCCCGATAGGTCAGCGTGCAGATGCCATGCGGGAAGATGACGATTTTACGCACCTTACGCCCGGCCGAGCACGCTTCACCCTGACGCATGACTCCTGGTATAACATACAGGGCCGTTGGCCGTACCCCACCCAAACACGGCCGTTCCCCACACCCTACCAAAGAAAACGGCCGTACCCACTCAGGCACGGCCGTTCCCCACACCCTACCAAGCAAAACGGCCGTCCCCACCCAGATACGGCCGTTTCCCGCACCCCACCAAACAAAACGGCCGTACCTATCCAGGCACGGCCGTTCCCCACGCGAATCACAAACTGTTTCCGCCAGTCCCACCCATAGCCAGGGAACATTTTAACTGATGGGTACGGCCGCTCCTGCTTTTTCGGCCAGCCATAAATTGACCAGCGTTTCTGTGGAGACCCCTCTTGCTTTAGCCTTGCGCCCAATGACATCGGCTAATTCAGGTACTAACCTGACAACAAAGATCTCCTCCTGAATATCCACTTCAAATAGCACATCTTCCATTTCATCGTCGTAATCAGCGGCGCTGTGCGTATCCCAAAAAGTAATAATTTCCTCAATGTCGGCCGTTTCATCCGGCATCGGGTCTCGCTGGTTATTTGCGTTCATATTGTTTACGCTCCTTATCGTCCATATCGCGGGCGCTGATAATCAAGGCTTCATTGCCTGCTTTATGGATGAAGAAAATAGTCAGGTAACGCCCCACTTGTGTTTGCCCATAAGCGACGTATAAGTGTTCCCCTTGATGACGTTGGCCTTTGCCAACGCGCCGAATACGGGGGTTACTGAAGAGGATCTCTCGCACTTCATTTTGGTAAACGCCGTGTTTTACTTCAATTTTTAGTAAATACTGGTCCAGCCAAATAAGGCGGTTGATTTTCACAGGATGCTCCGTACTCAAACCCAGTTTGGAAAATTATATCATTTCCGGAACCTAATGACCCATTGGCGAATAAATATGTGCGACGAAAACGGCCGTCCCCACCCAGACACGGCCGTTTCAGTAATCTCTGACGATTCTCTTGTGGGCTGACCCGCTGCTCACGATCACCCTGCGGGCGCGTGCGGCCGTTTCAGTAATCTCTGACGATTCTCTTGTGGGCTGACCCAGTGAAACCCGATCCCGCCAAAGCTATCACCATTCCGTTTCAGTAATCTCTGACGATTCTCTTGTGGGCTGACGTGTTATTTGTTGCCATGGTGTCGCCCAACTAATAAGTTTCAGTAATCTCTGACGATTCTCTTGTGGGCTGACAGAGCGGCCGCTTGTAACAGCCCATGTGGCTGTCAGTTTCAGTAATCTCTGACGATTCTCTTGTGGGCTGACCACGGCTATTAATAATCACTGGTACATGACATCATACGTTTCAGTAATCTCTGACGATTCTCTTGTGGGCTGACCGGATGCGCTCACGGAGATCGTCAGCGTCCATGTACGCGTTTCAGTAATCTCTGACGATTCTCTTGTGGGCTGACCCGAGCGCCCGACCCGCAGTTCCAACTGGACATCCTGTTTCAGTAATCTCTGACGATTCTCTTGTGGGCTGACACTGAGTCGTGCCATCAAGCCCCCACCCCGTCGCAGTTTCAGTAATCTCTGACGATTCTCTTGTGGGCTGACGCTGCTGTGTTACAGTAGCCCACCGGCAATTTTCCGTTTCAGTAATCTCTGACGATTCTCTTGTGGGCTGACATTATGAAACATGGCTACTGCAATTAGCGAACAATGTTTCAGTAATCTCTGACGATTCTCTTGTGGGCTGACTTGTACTGCAAGCGGCAGGCGTTGGGACGGGTACATGTTTCAGTAATCTCTGACGATTCTCTTGTGGGCTGACCCGGCCTGCACCGCTACCCCATACCCAACATCACCGTTTCAGTAATCTCTGACGATTCTCTTGTGGGCTGACCCAGACCGATACCCTGATGACAGAGATTTTCAAATGTTTCAGTAATCTCTGACGATTCTCTTGTGGGCTGACCAATGAGTATGAACTACTTGACCTGGTTAGTGATGAGTTTCAGTAATCTCTGACGATTCTCTTGTGGGCTGACGACGCAACCTTAGACCACATCAACCCCCGGTCAAAAGTTTCAGTAATCTCTGACGATTCTCTTGTGGGCTGACACTGGATCAACAAACAAGCAAGCCGTTTTTGTCGTAAGTTTCAGTAATCTCTGACGATTCTCTTGTGGGCTGACAGCCGTCGCTCTACCACTGCGACGCCGCCGATCCCTGTTTCAGTAATCTCTGACGATTCTCTTGTGGGCTGACGGGGTTGCCGGATGAAATCCAGGAAGCCAACGAGATGTTTCAGTAATCTCTGACGATTCTCTTGTGGGCTGACCCACCACCGCCTCGTGCCAACAATCGAAACGGATGCGTTTCAGTAATCTCTGACGATTCTCTTGTGGGCTGACGCGCGTCCAACTGGAATTCGGCCACCGCCGCCAGCGTTTCAGTAATCTCTGACGATTCTCTTGTGGGCTGACTTTTCAGGAATGATTACTATATTGTGGCCGAGTGTGGTTTCAGTAATCTCTGACGATTCTCTTGTGGGCTGACTGCCCCAGCAAGCGACAGGACTCGCTTGCTGACCGTGTTTCAGTAATCTCTGACGATTCTCTTGTGGGCTGACCGCAGATACCTGGCGACGGTCAAGCTGGCGGGGAGTGTTTCAGTAATCTCTGACGATTCTCTTGTGGGCTGACCACGATGAGGGCCAGTTTATACCGTTTTCCAACCTGTTTCAGTAATCTCTGACGATTCTCTTGTGGGCTGACACATTTATGTAATCTCCTGCACCGTATGGTGCGGTGTTTCAGTAATCTCTGACGATTCTCTTGTGGGCTGACTTGCCAACCAGGACGGCTGGCAAATCCCGATC
>JACSRF010000100.1 GCA_014879875.1 Anaerolinea sp. | reverse complement strand
AGGGCAATTTGTCAAATTGCCCTACACACGCAAAGACGAAAACGTCGTTTACACATTAGAGGGAATGGTGAATAAAGCCTGCTTTTTCTCTCTCTTCTCTCCGTGAACCTCCGTGTTTCCTCTGTGAATCTCTGTGTAACTGAATAGATATAATCGTCAATCAAAAAGTACCATGATCAAACGACGACCACGCTGGCAACAATATGTACGGGCGCAACTGCGTGACTTGCGCGTTCTGTTTCAGGAATCGGGCAAGGCGCTGCTGTTGTTTGTATTGATTCTGCTGGTGGGTGCGCTGTTGTTTCATATCATTTACATCAACCCGGAGACCGGTCAGCACCCTACGTACAGCGAGGCGCTGCACGCCACGTTCGCCCTCATCTTTTTTGAAATTGTGCTGCCGTTTCCGCCGGGACCGTGGTACGTGCAGTTTCTTTATTTTGCCGTGCCCGTGATGGGTCTGGCGGCCGTCGCCGATGGGGTGCTGCGGTTTAGTACGGCGCTGACGAATAAGCAAAGTCGTGGGCAGGCATGGCAGGTGGCAATGGCTTCAACGTATAAAAATCACGTGATTGTGTGCGGCGTGGGCAAGATTGGCTATCGCGTCATTCAGGAATTACTGAAGTTTGAGCGGGATGTGGTGGCGATAGAGATGGATGGGAACGGCCGTTTCATCGAAAAAACGAAAAACCTGGGCGTCCCCCTGCTCATCGCCAATGCGCGCCGTTCGGAAAACATTATCAAGGCTGGGGTCTTGCACGCCGACGCCATCATCCCCTGCACCAATGATGAACTCGCCAATCTGGACATCGCCCTGGACGCGCGCGACATCAACCCCAATATCAAAGTGGTCATGCGCATGTTCGACGATGATCTGGCGCGCCGCGTGGAAAAGGGGTTTGGCATTCATACCGCCTACAGCGCCTCGGCCCTGTCTGCGCCCATTTTTGCGGCGGCGGCCATGCGCGTCAATGTCAAGCACTCCTTTTACGTGGGGGAGGAACTGCTAAACGTCAGCGAATTGATCATCACCCCGCAGTCGGCGCTGATTGGCTGGACAATAGAGCGGCTAACGGCCGAATTTGACCTCTCCGTCGTTTTTTACCAGAGCGGTGATGTGTGCGACATCCATGCGGACCCAGCCCGCGTGCTGTGCGCCGGTGATAAAATCCTGGTGTTGGCGGCGATGGAGACGTTGTATCGTGTCAATGACCAGAATCGGTAAGCTGAAAAGTTGTAACCCAGGTTGCTAACCTGGGTTACATTTTCAGGATAGGGAGTGATATGCTTGCCAAAGTAGTGAGTTGTGCCATTGTTGGTTTGGAAGCCGACATCGTGGAAGTGGAAGTAGACGTGATCCAGGGATACCCTAATTTTGCCATTGTGGGACTGCCGGATGCGGCCGTGCGCGAGAGCCGCGACCGGGTTCATGCCGCCATCAAGAACAGCGGGATGCAGTTTCCCGGCAACAAGCGCATCACCGTCAACCTGGCTCCGGCCGATTTGCGCAAAGAAGGGCCGGTGTATGACCTGCCTATTGCCGTTGGCGTGCTGGCGGCGACGCAGCAAATCTGGCTGCAAAAGCTGGAGAAGGCGATGTTCCTGGGGGAGCTGTCGCTGGATGGGGCGACGCGGCACACAAAGGGGATTTTGCCGATGGCCGCCCTGGCGCGCGCGCAGGGGTACGAGCGTGTCTTTGTCCCGGCAGAGGATGCGGATGAGGCGGCGCTGCTGCCCGACGTTGAGGTGATCCCGGTGCAAAATTTGATGCAGTTGGTCGGCCACCTGACCGGTTTGCAGCCGATTGCGCCGCACACAGTAGACCTGGCGCAGGCGTTTGATACGACGCCGACGTATGCGGCCGATTTTGCCGACATCATGGGGCAGGAGCACGTGAAGCGGGCGCTGGAGATTGCCGCGGCCGGGGCGCACAATTTGTTGATGAGCGGCCCGCCCGGCGCCGGGAAGACGCTGCTGGCGAAGTCGTTCCCCAGTGTGCTGCCGCGCATGACGGTGGATGAGGCGTTGGAGGTGACGAAGATTTACAGTGTGGCGGGGCTGCTGCCGGCCGATACGCCGTTGGTGCGTGAACGGCCGTTTCGTTCCCCGCACCACACCATCAGCTATGCCGGGCTGGTAGGGGGCGGGGCGTGGCCGCGGCCGGGTGAAATCTCGCTGGCGCATCGCGGCGTCCTTTTCCTCGACGAGCTGCCAGAGTTTGGCGCGAACCTGATCGAAGTGCTGCGCCAGCCGTTGGAGGGCAAGCCGCGTGAAGTGTCCATCTCGCGCGCGTCGGGGACGGTGACGTATCCCGCCAATTTTATGCTCGTCGCCGCGCAAAACCCGTGCCCCTGCGGCTACTATGGCGACCCGGTACACGCCTGTTCCTGCTCCAACACGATGATCACCCGCTACCAGAAGCGCATCTCTGGCCCGCTGATGGATCGCATAGACCTGCACGTAGACGTGCCGCGCGTGGCCTTCGAGAAGCTGACCTCCCTGCGGCGCGGCGAGCCATCGGCGGCGATCCGCGAGCGGGTGGAGGGGGCGCGGGCGCGGCAGGTGGCGCGGCTGCAAGGGGCGGAGTTGTACACCAATGCGGACATGGGGCCGAGCGAGGTGCGCGCCTTTTGCAAGCTGGACGACACGGGCACGCGCCTGATGAAGAGCGCGATGGCGCAGATGGGGTTGAGCGCGCGCGCTTTTCATCGCGTGCTGAAGGTGGCGCGTACCATCGCCGACCTGACCGGCGCGGAGATCATCCAGTCGGCGCACCTGGCGGAGGCGTTGCAGTACCGGCCGCGGCAGGTGTGAGCGGGATGCTTTCCCGTTCGATTTCGCACAGGGCCGAGGACTCCGCTCAGCATGACAACACCGCGTACATTTGTTGTGATTGCATCGTCACGACCGTATCACACACCTGCAAGACCTTCTCCACCAGTTACGCCCAACGACCGAATGAAGTACACCTGGTTGAGTGCGTAAGGAAACGGCCGCTCATGACCCAACAACCCACCGCCCACCTCCCAACCATCCTCAGCCGGGCAACCGGCCTCCCCGCCGCGGCCCTCACCATCCGGGAACGGCCGTCGCTGGCCTACCAGACAAACCGGTTGTACGACGTGTGGACTAACGGCCGTCGCCTCATCGCCAAACTTTATTTACGGCCGGATGAGTTGACCGTTGCCCCCGCTTGCGAGTTTAAGGCGTTGCAGCGTCTGACCGGGCTGGACATCGCGCCGCAGCCTGTGTTCTACGACCCCGCGCTTGGTCCGGTGGTGGTTTATGCCTACATGGACGGCGATATGTGGGACCGGCGTCGGCCGGCGCCCGCCCAACTGACGCAGTTGGCCGACCTGTGGCGGCGCCTGCACGACTTGCCTGTAGACGACTTGTGGTTCTCGCGGGGGCACTATGCTTCACCGCTGGCGCTGGCGCGACAGTTTCACGCCTGGCTGCAAACGTACCGGGAATGGAGCGCGGCTAATTTTCTCCCGGCCGTCCCTCTCGCCGACATGTCCCTCGATATTTTACAAAAGCGGCAGCCCCTCTTTGCCAGCCTGGAACGGCTGCCGGCCACCCTCCGCTTTTGCCGGTCTGACAATCGTTTTGCCAACGTCATTCAACGACCCGACGGCCGTTTGGGCATGGTAGATTGGGAAGACAGCGGCCTGCGCGACCCGGCGTGCGAGGTGGCCGATCTGCTGACCCATGCCAACCAGGAAGATTTGCTGGACGCGCAGGGATGGCGGCCGTTTCTCGACCATTATCTGCCCGTCCACCAGGCAGCCGATGCCGCGTTTACCGAGCGGCTGCACGCTTATCTGGCTATCTTTCCCATCTTTTGGCTGGCGCTGCTACTTAATGTTGGCGTGCAGCGGGCGCAAGCCGGGACGTTATCCGGCTGGCAGATCAACGAGATGCCGGCCAATGAGCGGCTGCGCCGTTACCTGGCGCGCGCGTTGGCCGGGCCGGACGCTTCGTTCGATGACCACCTGGCGTCACTGGCTGCCAACCGGTTTTTCCCATAAGCCTGCGGGCGAGGCAGCGCGAACAGAGGCCGTTTGTTGCTGACCAAAGCATAGCCGCGCTGCCTCGCCCCTACCATAGTTGGAATTGCTGCATAAGCGAAGGTGGTGACGATTGCGAATAGGCGTGGTGCTTGTTAAGGAATTCAATAAGTTGGTCAAGATTGGTTCAATCTTCGGAGATTGAACCAATCTAAATGGGCAAATTATTTAA
>JACSRF010000478.1 GCA_014879875.1 Anaerolinea sp. | reverse complement strand
TTCAACTAGCCTATTCTTGTTTGCCCTGAGAGTCAAAAACTGATCACCTTGAAATCCATATTGAGCCATCAACTAATACCAAAAGTGGGAATATCAAACGCAGAGCTGACGATCCTCAAGGAAAGAGAACGCGATGCCAATCATGGCGCTTAAAAATGGAGGTGTGAATGTCCAAAGTAACGGTTACATCAGCGACGTTGAATATCCGCGAGCAGCCGGCCGCGACCAGCAAAGCGGTGGGCGAGTACCGGCAGGGGGATGTGGTCACAGCGTTGGCGCGGGTGGAGGGGAAGTTTTTGCGCGACGGCCGTTTCCATTGGCTGCTCACCGACAAAGGGTGGATTGCAGAGACATACACTCAACCCGCCTATAGCGGGCCGACTGTTGTTTTCACCCCGGCCATGCACGCTCCCGGCAGCGACTGGATGTGGCAAAACCCCGATTTACAGGCGATGCTGCGCCAGGTTAACCTGCCCATCAAGTTCCTCAGCATCGGCTTCAACGGCGACTATTGGGCAGAATTCAACAAGCCAGAATTTCACCTGGTGCGCATTTATTGGCCGTCGGACAAAACAAAGTGGTCGCCGCAGGAGGTGTGGGATTACGTCAAAGCGGGCGTGCTGCGCTTTTACAGCCTGGGCGCTCGTAAATTTGAACTGCACAACGAACCGAATCTGCCCCAGGAAGGGTTTGGTTACTCGTGGAAAAATGGGGATGAATTCGGCCGTTGGCTGGCGGCGTTTGCCACCATCACGCGCCAGAACTGCCCGGACGCGCAGCTTTACTACCCTGGCCTCAGCCCCGGCGTGCCCTGGACACACCAATTCACCTTCACTGACGCCGCCTGGCCACACGTCAAAGGGATGATGGATGGCATATGCCAGCACGCCTACAGCGGCGTGACCAACAACGCTGCCGCCGCCGCCGCCGAAGTGGTGACGCAAGTGCAGGAATTTCAAAAGCGGTATGCGCTGGAACGGCCGCTCGTCATCAGTGAATGCAGCGTCAACCGCGCCGCCCCGGCCGCGTACAAGGCGCAGGTTTACCGCAACCTTGAGCAAGAATTAGCAGCTATTCCCGGCGTCGAAGCCCTCGTCTACTTCATCAGCCATTGGGAAGCGCCCCCCGCGCAGGCCGCGCACCAGGAAGCGTGGCTGGGCACAGAGTTAGCCAGCCGGTATAAAAACCTGGCGTTGTGATCAATGTTCAAGATATTCCCTGTCTCCCGCCTGTCTCGCCCCATTTTAGATCGGTTTCAATCAGCCCGTACTCAACGAGCTTTGGCGTACAACGAGTGTGGGCAGCAGCTTGATAGGCTCTGTGGTGGGATGTTCCGGGTTGTTGATGATGCGGATCAACTGCCGCACGCCTTCACGCCCCATTTCAGATAAATCCTGGTGGATGGTGGTGAGGGACGGATCAAAGTAGGGCGCTTCCGGAATGTCGTCGAAGCCGACGATAGCCAGGTCTTCAGGGATGCGGCGGCCCATCTGGCGGGCGCTTTTCATGGCGCCGAGGGCTATCTGATCGTTGCAGGCAAAGACGGCGTCCATTTCGGGATGCCAGTCGAGCAGCATCCGAATACTACGTTCGCCGCTGCTGGGGGTCCAATCGCCATGGGTGATGTAACTTTCGTCAATAGAACGGCCGTTTGCCATCAATTCCTCCCGCCAGCCCAACTCTCGCTGCCGCGCTTCCCACCAGTTCATAGGACCGGTGATAATGCCGATGTGCTGCCTGCCCTGCTCGATCAAATGACGGGTCGCTAGCCGCCCACCATGACGATTGTCAATAACGGCCGTTGTCAACGTCGGCCGTGGCTGCACATTCAAAAACACAATGGGAACTGATATTTTGGGAAGAATTTGTTGAATCCAATCCCGGTTTTGGCCGATTTCAGGAACTGCCCACAAAATGCCATCCACATGATAGGACATAATATCGCGCACAATTTTATCTGCATCATATACTTCAGCATCCGGCAAAATGTTTAGCATGAACGAGTAGCCTGATTGAACAGTCGCTTCTTGAATGCCTTGCAGCACCAGCGCTGGCCCATAAAGACTAATACCATAGCTAACTACCCCAAGCGAGAAACTTTGTCCACGAATAAGGCTGCGGGCAATTTTACTCGGTTGATACCCAAGTTTATCAATGATTTCTTGAACGTGTTCACGTGTTTCTGGCGAAACATCAGGACGGCCGTTTACCACTCGTGAAATCGTTTGCGTCGAAACCCCTGCGGCAGCTGCCACTGCTTTGATTGTAACCCGCTTGTAACTCATCTTTTATCCTTAACCAATGGAAACAAAAGCAAATAAAGGTCAACGGCTCAGTTAAAAAGGGAACATAACAGATAGCGCCGCTGCACCTCTTTTGCCCAGTGAAATGTCAAAATAAAACTGTCTCCGTTAACGATAACGGGATTCAGTGTAACATAGTAAAAAACAAGTGTCAATTATCATAAAATTGACGTGATTTAGCAGATACAACCCGAATCAGGGCGCTGTGGGAGAAAATTGATTAGGACATTTTGTGCAGTTCATCACATATACTATGCACAAACTGCCTAATAAATCAAAATTTAGGTCTTGACGCGAAATTTTTGTATGTTATCATGTTATCGTTAACGGGAACGATAACACATGCAGATCACCGTAACAGTCCCTGTCATTTTCACCATCGCCCCAGCAGAGATATGTTACGTTTTTACAAGCATTTTTCATGTCGAACCTACCCCAGATAGATGGTGCAAGGAGTGTGTGTATGAAATGAGTGCCCTAATGAATCGTTGTCAACGTTTATGACGGTTATGAAGAAAAACGGCCGTTTTCAATTCAAAGCAACCTGGCAAAGCGCCAGTTGCAATCAAAATCCCAACAGAAGGAAGAGAAACAACAAATGAAAAACAACAAAACACTGATTATCTTTTTGGCAATGTTGCTGGCGCTGTTTTTAAGCGCATGTGGTGGATCATCAAGTGAAACACCCGCTGCCAGCGAAGCAAGCAGCAGCGCGCCCGCTGTTGAAGAAGCTGCCTTAATTGGTATCTCCATGCCCACCAAATCCTCCTCGCGCTGGATTTCCGACGGCGAAAGCATGGTTAAGGTCTTCACCGAAATGGGTTACAGAACCGATCTGCAATTTGCCGAGGATGACATCCCCAACCAGTTAGCCCAGATTGAAAACATGGTCACCCGAGGTGTTGATGTATTGATTATCGCCGCCATTGACGGCTCCACGCTGTCCGACATTCTCAAGAAAGCCCATGACCAGGGCGTACTCGTTGTCGCTTATGACCGCCTGATCACCAAAACCGAATACGTTGACTATTATGTGACCTTCGATAACTTCCAGGTTGGCGTCCTGCAGGCCAGCCAGATCGAAAGCGCCCTCGGTTTGAAAGACGGCAAAGGCCCCTTCAACGTCGAGTTGTTCGGTGGCTCTCCTGACGACACCAACGCTTTCTACTTCTATGATGGTGGGATGTCCATACTACAGCCTTACATTGACAACGGCCAACTCATGGTTCAATCCGGCCAGATGGGCATGGATAAAGTCTCCACCCTCCGTTGGGACGGCGCAGTCGCCCAGGCCCGCATGGACAACCTCCTCAGCGCATTCTACACCGACAAACGGGTGGATGCTGTCCTCGCCCCTTACGATGGTCTTAGCCGTGGTATTATCTCTTCCCTCAAAGGCGTAGGCTATGGAACCGCCGGCCAACCCTGGCCGGTTGTGACCGGGCAAGACGCGGAAGTCGCCTCCATCAAACAAATGATTGCCGGCGAGCAAATGTTCACCGTCTTCAAAGATACCCGCGAACTGGCGAAACAGGCCGCGACGATGGTGGATGCCGCGCTCAAAGGGCAAGAAGTCCCCATCAACGATACCTCGACCTACAACAATGAAGTGAAAATTGTTCCTTCCTACCTGTTGGTTCCCTACAGCGTAGACATCAATAACTATCACGAAATCCTGGTGGAAAGCGGGTACTACACGGAAGATCAACTCAAGTAAGTCCTGATTCTTGAAAATGGGTAGGGGATGCACATCCCCCACCCATTTTCGGGGCGCCCACTACCCTGGTTGAGTAGTAAGCAGTTACGAGCCAACTTTATTTATCCCTCGAAACAAGGATAGAAAAATGACGGATGTTATTCTGGAAATGCGAAACATCACCAAGACCTTTCCTGGCGTAAAGGCGCTGAACGATGTGAACTTTCGCGTCAAACAAGGTGAAATCCATGCCCTTGTCGGGGAGAACGGGGCGGGGAAATCCACTCTGATGAAAGTCTTGAGTGGCGTTTACCCTCATGGAACGTACACGGGCGAGATTTATTTCCAGGGAAAAGAGTGTCGTTTTAAGGATATCAACCACAGCGAAGAGGTTGGTATCGTCATTATTCATCAAGAACTGGCCTTGATTCCATATTTATCCATCGCGGAAAATCTTTTTCTTGGCAACGAACGCCAAAAGAAAGGCGTGATTAGTTGGGTCGAAACCTTCTCTAAAACCAAGGAACTGCTGCAAAAAGTGGGCTTGCATGAATCGCCCAAAACTTTGATTACCGATATTAGCGTGGGCAAACAACAACTCGTTGAAATTGCCAAAGCCCTGGCAAAAGAAGTGCAGTTGCTAATTTTGGATGAACCCACGTCCAGCCTCAACGAAAACGACAGCGAAGCCCTGCTGAACCTGCTCCTCCAATTTAAAGAAAATGGCATCTCATCCATTTTGATTTCGCACAAACTGAGCGAAGTCTCCAAAGTCGCGGACTCGATTACCATTTTGCGAGATGGGGCAACTATCGAAACTCTTGACTGCCAGACCGACGTCATCACCGAAGACCGCATCATTCGCGGCATGGTCGGACGTGATTTAACCCACCGTTTTCCTCCGCGTGATACGAAGATTGGCAAGACAATTTTTGAAGTCCGCGATTGGAATGTTTACCATCCCCAGCATGTGGATCGCAAAGTCAGCAGCAACATCAACATTCATGTGAAGCGGGGTGAAGTGGTTGGTATCGCGGGCCTCATGGGATCGGGGCGCACCGAACTGGCGATGAGTATTTTCGGCCATGCTTACGGCCGTCGGATATCTGGTAAAGTCATCAAAAATGGCAAAGAGATTGACCTGAGTACGATTGACAAAGCCATTGCGAACGGAATTGCCTACGCGACCGAAGATCGTAAAACCTACGGCCTCATTCTTATCGAAGATGTCAAAAGGAACATCACTCTCGCGAATTTAGACGCCATCACCGATAGCTTTGTGATTAACCAACCGAAGGAATTAACTGTCACGCGCGAATACCGGGACAAACTGAACATTAAATGCTCCAGCATCTTGCAGAAAACCGTCAACCTATCGGGGGGCAACCAGCAAAAAGTCGTTTTGAGTAAATGGCTGTTTGCCAAACCGGACATTCTCATTTTAGACGAACCTACCCGCGGAATTGACGTGGGTGCTAAATACGAAATTTACACCATTATCAACCAACTGGCGGGTGAAGGGAAAGGCATCGTTCTGATTTCCTCCGAATTACCGGAAATCCTGGGTGTGTGTGATCGGATCTATGTGATGAGCGACGGAAAAATCGTTGGCGAAATGCCTGCCAAAGAAGCCTCGCAAGAAAAAATTATGAAGGCCATTATGCGGCAGGAAGAGGTACTTACTTCATCATGAAAACATTAATGAACCTTGTTCAAAACAACATCCGCGAATACGGTATGTTGATCGCCTTAATCGTGATCATGCTGTTTTTCCAAATCCAAACCGATGGGACGCTGATGCGCCCTATTAACCTCACCAACCTGATTTTGCAGAACAGTTACATCGTCATCATGGCCCTGGGGATGCTGCTCATCATCGTTGCCGGACACATTGACCTTTCCGTGGGTTCGATAGCCGGATTCATCGGAGCCGTGGCCGCTGTATTATTGGTTCGCTACCATGTCAACGTCTGGTTGGCCATGTTGATCAGCCTGATCGTGGGTGGGTTGATTGGGGCCTGGCAAGGGTATTGGGTTGCCTACGTCAAAATCCCGGCCTTTATCGTCACGCTCGGCGGCATGTTAATCTTTCGCGGCCTCACCCTGGCGTTGTTGGGGGGTGAATCCGTTGGCCCCTTCCAAGAAACCTTTCAAAAACTGAGTTCCGGGTTTATTCCTGACTTTTTCAACAACGAAGGCTTTCACATCACCACCATGGTCATCGGCGTGCTGCTGTCTGCGCTCCTGATATATATGGACATCCGCTCGCGTCAAAACCAGCAAAAATACAACTTTGAAGTCACGCCATTCCCCTTCTTCATTCTCAAAAACGCACTCATTTCTGGCGCCATCCTCGGCTTGTGTTACCTGATGGCCTCGTACAAAGGTTTGCCCAATGTCCTCATTGTGTTGATGGTGCTAATCGTTCTTTACACCTTCCTTACTACTCAAACCGTCCTTGGTCGCCGCATTTACGCCCTCGGTGGAAACGAAAAAGCTGCCAAACTCTCCGGCGTCAACACCACCCGCCTGCTCTTTATCACCTTTGTCAACATGGGTCTGCTCAGTGCTCTGGCGGGGATGGTCTTCGCCGCCCGGTTGAACTCCGCTACCCCGAAAGCGGGCAACGGCTTCGAGTTGGATGTCATCGCCGCCGTCTTCATCGGCGGCGCATCCGCCAGCGGTGGGATCGGCACCGTCATCGGGGCCATCATCGGTGCATTCGTTATGGGCGTCATGAACAACGGCATGTCCATCCTCGGCGTAAACATAGACTGGCAGCAGGTCATCAAAGGGCTGGTCTTGCTTGGAGCTGTTGTCTTTGACGTGTACAACAAAAACAAAAACGGATAGCAAGATACGCGCACTGAACATCCCTGTGCGGACATCGAACAGGGATGTTCGATTTACATCTGTAGTCCGAACATCCTTGTGCGGACATCGAACAGGGATGTTCGATTTACGAGGAGATGAACATGAATCGAAACGATACCCAAAAAGCAATTGAGAGTGGCAAGACAGTTCTTGGCATCGAGTTTGGCTCGACGCGCATTAAGGCGGTGCTGATCGGCGAGGATCATATGTCAATCGCATCGGGAAGCTATGAGTGGGAAAACCAATACGAAAATGGTATCTGGACATACAGTCTCGAAGAAGTTTGGGCAGGTTTGCAAGCAAGCTATCAGAAACTCAGCAACGAAGTTTTCGAGAATTACAACACGCCACTCCAGACCATCGGCGCCATCGGCTTCAGCGGCATGATGCACGGCTATATGGCATTCGATAAGGACGGAAATTTACTCGTCCCGTTCCGTACCTGGCGCAACACTATCACCGGGCAGGCAGCAGAGGAACTCACGGATCTGTTTCAATTCAACATTCCCCAGCGTTGGAGCATTGCCCACCTCTATCAGGCGATATTGAATAAGGAACCCCATGTCGGGAACATCAGTTTTCTAACCACGCTGGCAGGTTACGTCCATTGGCAACTGACGGGAAACAAGGTGTTGGGTGTTGGCGAAGCATCGGGCGTGTTCCCCATTAACAGCGAGACCAACGATTACGATGAAAGCATGATCAAGCTGTTCAACGAACGGCTCGAAGCAGAAGGCATCTCGTGGAAGCTGCAAGACATCCTGCCCAAAGTCCTTGTCGCAGGAGAGGCGGCAGGCGTTCTGACCGAAGAAGGCGCAAAACTGCTCGATCCTACAGGACAGCTACAAGCGAATATCCCGCTGTGCCCGCCCGAGGGTGATGCGGGCACAGGCATGGTGGCCACCAACAGCGTGGCCGTGCGCACGGGCAATGTTTCCGCAGGCACATCTGTCTTTGCCATGATCGTTTTGGAAAAGGCGCTGTCGAAACTGTATCCTGAGATTGACATGGTGACGACGCCCACTGGCAAACCTGTGGCCATGGTCCATAGCAACAACTGCACCTCCGATCTCAACGCCTGGGTCGGTCTGTTCCAGGAATTCACCGATGCGCTGGGGGTGGAGATCGATCAATCCAGGTTGTTTGAAACGCTGTATCAAAAGGCGCTGACGGGCGATGCGGATGGCGGCGGGCTTCTGGCCTACAATTATTTGTCGGGCGAGCACATCACGCACTTTGAGGAGGGACGGCCGTTATTCATCCGTACCCCTGAAAGCAACTTCACACTGTCTAATTTCATGCGGGTGCATCTGTTCTCGGCGCTTGGGGCGTTGAAGATCGGTCTGGATATCTTGTTTGAACAGGAGCGGGTGGAGATTGACCAGATCCTCGGGCACGGCGGCTTCTTCAAAACAAAGGAAGTGGGTCAAAAGATGATGGCGGCGGCGATGAATGTGCCTGTTACTGTGATGGAGAGCGCAGGTGAGGGCGGCGCATGGGGAATTGCCTTGCTGGCTGCTTATTTGCTGCAAAAGGCAGAGGATGAAACCCTGGAAGCCTATCTCTCTAACAAGGTTTTTGCAGGGGAGGCTGGCGCGACGATAGCGCCTGAGCAACGGGATGTCGAGGGCTTTACGGCATTCATGGAACGCTACAAAAAAGGACTGGTCATCGAAAGAACGGCCGTTGACACCCTGAAATAACAATTTGACGATAAGGGAGCGAAGAATGATATGCTTGAAAAATTAAAAGAAGAACTCGTACACCTGCACCTGGAGCTGCCGGCAAATAATCTTGTCGCCTGGACCAGCGGCAATGTCAGCGCCCGCGATCCGGAGACCAATCTGGTGGTGATTAAACCGAGCGGTATTAAATTTCCCGACCTGACAGCGGAAAGTATGGTGGTGGTGGATTTGGATGGCAATATCGTCGAAGGTGAGTACAAAGCTTCCTCCGACACGGCTTCGCACTGCTACATTTATCGCCACATGCCAGAGGTGAACGGCATTGTCCACACCCATTCCCGTTACGCCACGGCGTTTGCCACGCACGGCCGTTCCATTCCCTGTATCACCACCGCCATGAGTGACGAGTTTGGCGGGGACATTCCCTGCGGCGGCTTTGCGCTCATCGGCGGGGAAGAGATTGGACAGGTGGTGGTGGAAACGCTCAATGGGCGCCGCAGCCCGGCCTGCCTGCTGCAAAGTCATGGGGTATTTGCGATGGGGGCAACGGCCGAAAAAGCGGTGAAAGCGGCCGTGATGACGGAGGATAATGCCGCCATTGCCTGGGCGTCGCTGCTGCTGGGCACGCCTTTATCTATTGCCGCCGCCGATATTGACAAGTTGCATGACCGGTATCAGAACGTGTACGGGCAATAGGCATCAGAAGAAGTCACTTAAAAAGGAATTAAACAAATGAATACAGATATTTTTGCTCCATTGGAAGTGTGGTTTGTGGTGGGCAGCCAGCATTTGTATGGGCCGGAAGCGTTGGCGCAGGTGGCAGATAACGGCCGTTTCATCACCAATGCCCTCAACGACTCCCACAAATTACCCGTCAACGTCGTCTTTAAACCCATCGTCACCAAACCGGAAGAGGTCTATGGCGTGTGTCAAGAAGCGAATACGGCGAAAAACTGTATCGGCCTCATCTGCTGGATGCACACCTTTTCCCCAGCCAAGATGTGGATTGCGGGGTTGCAAGCCCTGCAAAAACCCTTTGTGCAGTTCCATACCCAGTTCAATGCGGAAATCCCATGGTCTACCATTGACATGGATTTCATGAATTTGAACCAGACAGCGCATGGCGGGCGGGAATTTGGTTTCATCGGCGCGCGCATGGACCTGGCGCGTAAAATTGTGGTCGGCCACTGGCAGGATGAGGAAGTTCTGGCGCGGCTGGACGTGTGGCTGCGGGCGGCAGCGGCCTGGCACGATGCGCAGGGCGCAAAATTCGCCCGTTTCGGCGACAACATGCGTGAAGTAGCGGTGACGGAAGGCAACAAGGTCTCGGCGCAGATGAAGTTTGGCTACTCGGTCAACGGGTACGGCATGGGTGATCTGGCGGCATACGTGGCGGCGGTGTCGGAAACGGCCGTTGCCGACCTGATCACCATTTACGAGGACAGCTACACCCTCGCCCCCGCCCTGCAAACCGGCGGCGACCAACGCCAATCATTACGCGACGCGGCCCGCATCGAACTGGGTATGCGTGCCTTTTTAGAAAACGGCGGGTTCAAAGGTTTCACCACTACCTTCGAAGATTTGCACGGCCTCAAACAACTGCCCGGCATCGCGGCCCAGCGGCTCATGGCCGACGGGTATGGTTTTGGCGCGGAAGGGGATTGGAAAACGTCTGCCCTGCTGCGCGCCATGAAGGTCATGGGTGCTGGCTTGAGCGGCGGTACTTCCTTCATGGAAGATTACACCTACCATTTCAGCAAACATGGCGACAAGGTATTGGGCGCCCACATGCTGGAAATCTGCCCCAGTATTGCCGCCGCTAAACCCTCCCTGGAAATCCACCCGCTCGGCATCGGCGGCAAAGAAGACCCGGTACGGCTTGTCTTCGATTCCCAGACCGGACCGGCGCTGAACGCCTCCATCATTGACCTGGGCAGCCGCTTCCGTTTAATCGTGAACACGGTGGAAGTAGTATCGACGGAGCAGCCGCTGCCCAAACTGCCGGTGGCGCGCGCCTTGTGGACGCCGCAGCCCAATCTCAAAGTGGGCGCAGCCGCCTGGATTTTAGCGGGCGGGGCGCACCATACCGGGTTCAGTCTTTCCGTTACCACCGAACACATGGAAGATTTTGCCGAGATAGCCGGCATCGAATACCTGCTGATTGATGAAAACACCACAGTCGCCAGCATCAAAAAAGAGCTGCACTGGAACCAGGTTTATTACGCATCACGGTAAACGCTGCCGGTTCAGACGATACCTGTAAGGGCGGTTCGCGGGACCGCCCTTACAAATTGACGGTCGTTGACGCTCAATTTTGGCTGTGTTACACTGATTTCCTGGTAACCTTTATGGGCCTGATGACCGGCACGGGAAACGGCCGTTCAGCCCTTTCTCCCCCATATCTACCAACTCCTGCGTCAATTTGAAGGGAGAGGTACTGCATGTATTACAAAGTTTTCTTAGTCGAGGACGAAGCCGCGGCCCGGGTGGGGATACGCGACAATGTAGACTGGAAAGCTGCCGGTTTTGAATTTTGCGGCGAAGCGCCTGACGGCGATATAGCCCTGCCGCTCATCGAAACCACCCAACCCGATCTCTTGATTACAGACATCAAAATGCCATTCATGGACGGTTTGCAGTTGAGCAAACTGGTGCGGCAGCGCCTGCCCTGGATCAAAGTGGTGATCCTCAGCGGGCATGATGAATTTGAGTATGCCCAATCGGCCATCGAGCTAGGCGTCTCTGAATACCTGCTCAAGCCGATAACGGCCGTTAAGCTGCACGATGTCCTTACTAAAATTGCCGCGCTGCTGGATCAAGAACGAGAAGAACGCGAAAAACTCAAACAACTGCAAACCCAACTTCAAGATAATCTGGCCTTACAGAGAGAAAGACTGCTGTTCCAGTTAGTCGTGGGCGGCGTCTCGTCTGCCGAAGCCATAGACCAGTGTCAGCGGCTTGGCTTGAACATTATCGCTCCCTATTATCTGGTGGCGCTCATTAAAATCACGGCGCCAACAGCGGCGCAGCATCTCGCCTACGCCGAGTACCAACAGATTCAAGCGGTGGTCGCAGACCTTATCTATCCCCACCCCGGCACGTTCCTCACCCCCAAAAGCGCGGAAGAACTCTTGCTGATCATCACCGGGGGCAGCCTGGAAGAGCTGACGCAAGACGGCGCTTTTCTGACCGGCTTAATTCAACAGGAAGTGGAAAACGCCATCCCGTGTATAGTGACAATTGGCATCGGTTCCCCCTATCAACGGCTCACGGAAATCTCGCAGTCGTTCGCGGAAGCGCTCACCCAGGTTAAGAATGCCGGAACCGGCGCCGCCATGAGTGATTGGCATAACGGCCGTGATCCCGTAGAGAAGCTAAAATTGGAACAAACGGCCGTTGAACACTACTTAAAAGGGGGCGCCAACGAAGACTTCGCGGCCTTTTACAGCGCCCACCTCCACCCCCTTGCCAAAGCCGCCATCCACTCCTATTTGGTGAAACATTACCTGTTTGTAGACCTCATCTTAACCACTGCCGAATTCATCAGCGAATTAGGCGGCGATCCTACCCAGGTCATTCCCGAAATACAAAATGTAGAAGAACTGCTGGCTGATATTAAAACAACCAATCAGATTAGAGAAACAATCAACAAACTCTTTTCCCAGGCTTTCGCGTTTCGTAATAACCACACTTCCCACGAAAGAAATCGGAACATCCACGAAGTAAAAGCCTTCATTGACGAACACTTCGCCAACCCAGATTTAATGCTCAACGATGTCGCCGCCAAAGCAAACCTCAGCCCCAGTTATTTCAGCGCCATCTTCAGCGACGAATTCGGCGAGTCATACAAAGAATACATTACCCGGCTCAGAATGGAACGCGCCAAAGAGCTGCTGTTGACCACAAATCTTAAATGTTCAGAAATAGCCTACCAAAGCGGCTACAACGATCCACATTATTTCAGCCATGTATTCCGCAAAAACACCGGACTCCCGCCACAGCAGTTCCGGCAGCAGCCCCAGGCAAAATAAACACAAATATAGAGGCAATCCTATGAATGCCGAACTGATTTCAAACGACACTGTTCTGACCCCGGGTTATATGGGCAAATTCGTCGCCTTATTTGCCAGTGTACAACTCTCACTCCGCGCAAAAATACTATTTTCCTTCTTCACCGTCATTTTACTGCTGTCAGCCGTCAATATCCTGCTTATCATGGAAATGCTGCGCTTTAACCGCCAATACGACGCCATTATCAGCAACATCACCACGGCAAACAGCATCAATGGCTTCATTAAGCCGGCAATTGATACTGAAATGTGGGGCATCGTTTCCGGCCGAACAGAATTTGAAGAAGGGCAGCAGTACCAGATCATCGAACAGGTCAATTCCCAGATTGATTTCCTCATGGCAAACGCCAATTCCGATAAATCCCAAATCAAACTGGAAGTAATCCGCCGCACAATGGGAACATTGACTTACTACATAGACCTGATGGGAGAGCAGATTGAGCAGGGAAGCCGTGTCGCTAAAAACGAAGAAGTGCTCGACAATATCCGCGGCGTTTCAACGGTTATTGAAGACAGCATTCAAGATTATATGTTGTTTGAAGTGAACGAAGCAGAAAAGCAGTATGAGGAGAACCAGACACGGTTTACTCGACTTTCTGTCCTGTATACGATTTTATTGCCCGGCGTCATTGCCTTTTCCGTTTTGGCGGCCTGGATCATCTCTGCCAGCATCTACATTCCCATCAAAAAGCTGCATGATGTCACAACCACCATCACCGGAGCAGACCTGCAAGGGCTGGTCACCAACAACAACGTGGATGAGATCACGGAACTGGGCATCAGTTTCAACATCATGATCGGAAAAATCCGCGAACTGCTCAATGCAAAAATCAATGAGCATGATAATTTACAGAAAGCAGAACTCAAAGCGCTGCAAGCGCAAATCAACCCCCATTTTCTTTACAACACCCTGGACACCATTGTCTGGATGGCTGAGGCAAACAAGAGCGCACAAGTCATAGAAATGGCCTGTGCCCTTTCCAGCTTCTTTAGGATTGCCCTGAGCAAAGGCAAAGACTGGATCACTGTCCAACAAGAAATTGAACATGTCAGGAGTTATCTGGCAATCCAGAAAATGCGCTATGAAGATATTCTGGATTACCAGATCGAAGTAGACGAGACGTTACTGAATCACACCATCCTCAAACTGACGCTGCAACCACTGGTTGAAAACGCCCTCTATCATGGCATAAAAACCAAAAGAAATGGTGGAAAAATTTGCGTTCGTGTTAATCAATCGGTGGATAAAAACATGCTGCTGCTCCATGTGGAGGACAATGGCGTGGGCTTTACCCCTTATAAACTTGCCAAAATCCAGGCGATGCTCACCGAAGATTCTAGGGAACCCCTGGTGAAAGAGAGTGGATTTGGCCTGGGTAATGTGAATAAACGCATCAAGTTGTACTATGGTATGCAATATGGACTGTCTATCAGCAGCCAGTACCGGGATGGCACACGGGTGACGATTGCCATTCCCAATCGGTATGAGCAAATCGAAAAGAATGAATGGGAGCCGACATGATGAATTTATTTCTGAGGTCATTGGCTAAACTGCTGGCGCTGCTCAGCCTTGGCTTTTTCATGGCAGCCTGCACGGCGAAATCGGGTTCTGACACGGCTGATCTTACCTGGCAGCCCGAAGAGATCAATGGTAAAAAAACTTATGCAGAGCTGGTTGTAGGGTATTCGCAAATTGGCGCGGAAAGTGAATGGCGCATTGGCAATACGGCTTCAATCTTGGAAGCAGCGGAGAATTTAGGTGTGGAGCTGCTTTTCTCCGATGGTCAGCAGCGGCAAGAAAATCAAATTCGGGCCATTCGCACCTTTATCGCGCAGCGCGTAGATGTGATTGGCGTATCACCTGTGGTGGAAACCGGTTGGGAGTCTGTTTTCCAGGAAGCAAAAGACGCCGGCATTCCCATTATTTTAGTAGATAGACGAGCGGCCGTTTCAGAGGACCTTTATACCGCTTACCTGGGATCTGATTTCATTGAAGAAGGGAAAAATGCCGGCCGGGTCATGGTAGATTTATTGGGGGGTGAAGGACATATTATCGAACTGGTAGGAACAGTTGGATCCGCGCCTGCCCTGGACCGTTATGCCGGTTTTCGCGAGATCATTCAGGAGTACCCTGGGATGAAGATCATCGCTTCGGAGTCAGGTGACTTTACCAGAGCGAAAGGGGAAGAAGTCATGGCAGATTTGCTGAAGCTCTATGGTGATGAGATAGACGCGGTGTATGCCCACAATGACGACATGGCGATTGGCGCGATTCGGGCAATAGAGGCTTATGGTTTGAAACCCGGCGAGGATATAAAGATTGTGTCTATTGATGCGATTCGAGATGCGTTTCAAATGATGATTGACGGCAAACTGAATGCCACGATTGAATGCAACCCGCTTTTAGGCCCCCAATTTTTCGAGCTGGCGCTGAAGGTGGCAAATGGAGAGCCTGTGCCCAAGTGGATCCCTTCTGAAGAAGGTGTATTTTTCCCTGAGGATGCGGCTGAAATAATGCCTTTACGCAGGTATTAGGTGTCAGACCCGAAGGGTTTTGCCACCCCGACATGCCGGGTAGCAGAGGCTCAAACCCTTCGAGTTTGAGCAGTTATCACAAATTTCTCAACTCCAATCATAAAAATTTTAACCCTCACGCACGAGGGTTATTTATTCCCCACAAAACCGAAGTTTTCCCCCAAAAACTCCTGGTGAAACTCCAAGAACTCCCCGCAAAAATGGATTGAGTTTACCCGGTCCTAACCAGTACCATTTACCCATTAACCGTTTCATTTACATACATGGTAAGGAAAGGAGATGAGAACCATGAAAAAATTTAGTTTACTCATGATTGCCCTGCTTATGTTTGTGTTTGTAGTAGGTTGTTCAAGTGGAGGGGCAGAGCCGGCCGCCCCTGCAGCTGACGCAGCCGCCAAGAATATGGAAGATTTAGTTGTTGGCTATGCCCAAATTGGCGCCGAAAGTGAATGGCGGACTGCTAATACAGCCTCCATTCAAGAAACGGCCAAAACACTGAATGTCGATCTCCGCTTCTCTGATGCCCAGCAAAAACAAGAAAACCAGATCGCTGCCATTCGCTCCTATATCGCCGAGGGCGTGGACGTGATCGGCTTTTCACCTGTTGTCGAAACCGGCTGGGAAACCGTACTCCAGGAAGCCAAAGACGCCGGTATCCCTGTGATTATGGTTGACCGCCGCGCCGATGTGCCGCGGGAACTTTACGCGACTTACCTGGGATCTGATTTTGTCGAAGAAGGTAGGAAAGCTGGCAACGAGATGAACACCCTGCTGTCTGATGGCGGCAAAATCGTTGAACTCGTGGGCACGGTTGGTTCTGCCCCGGCCAACGACCGTTATTCCGGTTTCCGGGAAACAGTCAACAGCAATATCGAAATCATTGACTCACAGTCTGGTGACTTTACCCGCGCCAAAGGTAAAGAGGTCATGGAAGCCTTCTTGAAGAAATATGGCAATGAAATTACCGGTCTCTATGCCCACAACGATGACATGGCGATTGGCGCCATTCAGGCCATTGAAGAATTTGGGCTGAAACCGGGCGTAGACATCAAGATCGTCTCCATTGACGCCGTGCGCGGCGCTTTTGAAGCCATGATTGCTGGCAAGCTAAACGTCACTGTTGAATGCAATCCCCTGCTCGGCCCGCAGTTCTACGAGCTGGCGTTACGGGCGGTAAACGGCGAATCTCTGCCCGAATGGGTTCCATCTGAAGAAAGCGTGTACTATCCTGACAACGCAGCCGAACTGCTGCCGCAGCGCCAATATTAGTTATTAGCGACCCGCTGCCATCAGTATGCTCCGTTTAGAATATGCGTAAAAGGTTGGGAGAGTAGCGATTGGCTGCTCTCCCAACCTTCAATTATTGAAGAGGAATCTCATGCCAGAAGATACAAGCAACCTTTTAATCATGCAGGGTATCTCCAAGGCTTTTCCAGGGGTGCAGGCGCTCGAAAATGTAGATTTTGACTTGAAACCGGGCGAAATTCATGCGGTAGTGGGCGAAAACGGAGCCGGAAAATCCACGTTGATCAAAATTATTACAGGCGTGGAACGGCCGGACCGCGGCCAAATCACGCTGGGGGATGAGACCATTCATGTCAAATCACCACAACATGCCCAAACGTTAGGTATTAGCACGGTTTACCAGGAAATAAATTTGTGTGACAATTTGTCTGTCGCCGAAAACATCTTGTTGGGCCGCGAACCGCGCAAGTTTGGCAGAATTGATTGGCGCTCCATGCGGGAGCAGGCGCGGCAAATTTTGCTGCGCCTGAACGTAGATATTGATGTCAGCCTGGATTTGGGCGAATATTCGATTGCGATCAAACAAATGACGGCCATTGCCCGCGCCCTGGAAATCTCATCAGCCAAAATCCTCATTCTGGACGAACCAACCTCCAGCCTGGATGCTCACGAAACAGAAAACCTATTTCAAGTATTGCGCAGACTCAAAGAAGAGGGGCTGGGCATTATTTTCATCACGCATTTTATTGACCAGATCTATGAAGTGACCGACCGGGTCACGGTACTGCGCAATGGCAAGCTGGTGGGGACTTTTGAAACGGCCGTTTTGCCCCGCTTAGAATTGATTGCCCACATGATCGGCAGAACACTCGGTGACTTCAACGACATGGCCCAAATCAAATTGAAAAGCGGCAAACATACCGAAGAAAAAATAATACTCCAGGCGCGGCAGTTCGGCCGCAAAGGTTCCATCGCTCCTCTGGATTTAGACCTGTACGCCGGAGAAGTGCTGGGTTTTGCCGGTCTGTTAGGCTCCGGGCGCACCGAAACCGCCAACCTGCTCTTTGGCGTAGACAAACCAGACGAAGGTACACTGTCCTTCGCCGGCAGCGATGTCAAAAATTTTTCACCGGCAGACTCCATTGCCAGAGGCGTGGCCTTCTGCCCAGAAGACCGCAAGGCCGATGGCATCGTAGACGAACTCACCGTCCGGGAGAACATCGTCCTGGCCGTGCAATCCAATCGCGGCTGGCTCAGGCGCTTAAGCCGACAGCAGCAGTATGACCTGGCCGACAAATTCATCAAGATGCTCAACATCAGCACCCCTTCCCCCGACCAGGCCGTCAAAAATCTGAGCGGTGGCAATCAGCAAAAAGTAATCCTGGCGCGCTGGCTGGCTACCAACCCTCAAGTGCTAATCCTGGATGAACCGACGCGCGGCATAGACATCGGCGCCAAAGCCGAAATCCAAAAGCTAGTGCTGGAACTGGCCGAAGAAGGCAAAGCCTGTATTTTCATTTCCTCAGAACTGGATGAAGTGGTGCGCACCAGCCACCGCATCATCGTCTTACGCGATCAAGAAAAAGTCCGTGAATTTTCTGACGAAGTGGATGAACACACCATCATGGAAGCCATGGCAGGGAGCAGTGACCTATGAGACCTATTAACATCTCCTGGCAGCGCTTACGAGACAGCCAACTATTTTGGCCGCTGTTGGCGCTCGCCTTGATCATGTTCTTCAATTTGTTTTTCACACCGGGTTTTTACAATGTGGAAATAAAAGACGGACATCTCTCTGGGTTTTTGATCGACATCCTCAATCGTGGTTCAATCCTGATGCTGCTGGCCTTAGGCATGACCATGGTGATCGCCACCGGCGGCGTTGACCTTTCCGTCGGGGCTGTCGTCGCCATCTCGGCCGCCACCGCCACCGTCCTGATTAATCCGGCCCTGGCAAAGCAGTTGATCAGTTCAGAGGAATTAATTAAAGATGTCACCTACACCCCCTTGTGGCTGTGCATCCTGACGGCGCTGCTGGCGGCAACCCTCTGCGGCCTGTGGAACGGCTTCCTCGTCTCCAGAGGAAAAATCGAACCGATGGTGGCAACCCTTGTCCTGATGGTCGCCGGCCGTGGCATCGCCCAACTGATATCTAACGGGCAGATCATTACCGTCTATTACAGCCCCTACTATTTCATCGGCAACGGATACGTTCTTGGCCTGCCATTTCCCCTCTTTATCGTCGCCCTGATCTATTCCTTAACCTGGCTGCTGGCAAGACGCACCGCTTTCGGCATGTTTGTAGAGTCCGTCGGCATCAACGCCCGCTCCAGCTTTCTCAGCGGTATCAGCGCCAAAAACATCAAATTGATTGTGTATACCATTTCCGGTTTTTGCGCGGGTATCGCCGGGATCATCTACAGTTCTAACGTCAAAAGCGCCGACGCCAACAATGCCGGTCTCAACCTTGAATTGGATGCAATCCTGGCGGTGGTTATCGGCGGTACTTTGATGACGGGCGGCCGTTTTTCATTGTTAGCCAGTCTCATTGGCGCCCTGGTTATTCAAAGCACTACCACCACCATGTATGCCCAGGGCGTGCCCGCCATGGCCGCTTCCACCATCAAAGCGTTGGTCGTCTTGCTTGTCATCTTGCTTTATTCGGATCAGACAAAGCTGGTTTTAGGCCGGTTGTTTGCAAGAGAAGGGGCCGGAACATGACAACAAAGTTGAAAATCAACCGGAAATTTGTTCCCATACTGACGACAATTGGCGTCTTTTTGGTGTTGTATTTTTACGGATTTCTAAATTACAAAGGAATGCGTACACCTCAGGCATTTTTAAACCTGTTTGTCAATAATGCCTTCCTGCTCATCACATCCATTGGCATGACATTTGTGATCCTGTCTAAAGGGATCGATCTTTCGGTGGGCGCGATGATCGCCCTGACTTCGGTTGTGTCCGCCGCCCTGTTGGAACGCACCGGCCTGAGTCCACTCATTGTCATTCCCCTGATGCTGTTAATGGGCACTTTGTTTGGGGCGACCATGGGTACGATCATCCACGTTTTTAAGGTGCAGCCCTTTATTGTGACGCTGGCCGGTATGTTTTTTGCCAGAGGGATGTGCTTCTTCATCAGCCTGAACGCCATTCCCATCAGAGATCCGCTGTATCGGACTATGGCATTGTACCGGCTGCAGCTCCCATTTTTTGAAAGGGCATTCATCAGCCTGGGGGCAGTTACCGCTTTAATTGTTTTGGTTGTAGGCATGTATGTGGCCCACTTTACGCGCTACGGCCGTTCTGTCTACGCCGTTGGTGGCAGTGAACAATCCGCCTTGCTGATGGGTTTGCCGGTCGGCCGCATTAAGATTTCCGTGTATGCCCTGAACGGTTTTTGTTCTGCATTGGCGGGCATCGTCTTTAGCATTTCACTGCTTTCCGGGCATGGTTTGTATGCCACCAGTGTAGAATTGGACGCCATTGCCTCTGTTATCATCGGCGGTACGCTGCTGACAGGCGGATATGGTTACGTGTTTGGCACGCTGTTCGGCGTCCTTGTCACAGGACTAATCCAGATGCTGATCCAGTTTAACGGCGCACTAAGCTCCTGGTGGACACGCATCGCCGTCGGCGCGCTGACCTTAATCTTCATCGGCGTCCAAAGCCTGTTTGCCAGCAGCCGCAAACGCCGGGCCATCACCAAACAAAAGGCGATTACTTTGAGGGGATGAGGAACGGCCGTTTCTGCCACTTAGGAACGAGATTTGAATAATTTACACGTTTAGATTGGACAAATCTCAGAAGATTTGTCCAATCTTC
>JACSRF010000355.1 GCA_014879875.1 Anaerolinea sp. | reverse complement strand
GAGGAAAAATTCGCTGTTTACTCCAATTCGTTGTCGTCATCGGGGCAAAAGGTTAATTCTGTCAAACAAAGAGAGAATAGCTGAGTCATCCCTCTAACTCTCGCCCTGAACTCTAAACTCAAGGAAAGAAAAATGGAAGCAGGCGATCCTTCGGTCTCGCTGGACTTGCTCATCCGCTCGCTGCTGGCGCTGGGAACAACCCCGAAAGAGATGTCGCTCATGTTTACCGCCTGAACTCCTACCAATATTTTTCCAACACCAGCAAGTGGGACAAGCCCAGCACAGCCAATGGTGTCTTCTCCGCCGCGTAGAGCGTCTTTTTGATCCATTTACCCAGCCGCGGCAGCCGGTGTTCAATATTATCGTAGCCGCCAAAGATACGGCCGTGTTCCACCACCCCCACCGGCAGCCCGGCAAACAAACGCAGCAGACTGCGCTTCGTGTATGCGCGCACGTGCGGGGCCAGCCGGTTGCGCAGCGGGTCGGGCAGATAATTGACCAGCGGTTTATTGCCAAAATGGTACGCGCCGCGCCAGTAAATGCCGTGCTGCTCCACCGGATACCAGCGGTTGGGGCAAAAGATGAGGATACGGCCGCCTGGTTTCGTCACCCGCACCATCTCCGCCGCATACAGGGCGTCGTTGCTGACGTGTTCAATAACCTCATTGCTAAACACCACGTCAAAGGTATTGGCAGCAAAGGGCAGCGTCTCGCCCACGCCCAGGGCCACGCCCGCCCCCGTTTGCCGTGCTTGCACCGCTCGCTCTTGCTCCACCTCCAGGCCAAAGCAGCGGTCACTGTAAGCGCCGAAAGCGTCTAGCCACGTCCCCAGGCCGCAGCCGTTATCCAAAATGGCTGCGCCCTCTAACGACGCCCACTGGCGCACCATGTTCAACCGCCGTTGCTGCCCAGAGCGCCACACGTAACCCGGTTCGCCGCGCAGTGCGGCTTTATCAGAGTGGCTCAACTTTTTTCTGTCCCCCATTTGCGTGGTAAGTAACCGGTCCAATCTCGTAACAAAGCGTCTACGTGTTCCCCGGTTAACAGAGCCAGGATGAACAGTAAGGTGGCAAGGCCGGCCAGGGTGGCGCTGCCAATGACGGCCCAACGCCAGGGAAATTCGCTGAACAGGCGCCAATTTAGGCCCGTTTTCAGGCCGTACAGGTACAGGAAATAACGTCTCGCGCCAGCGCCAACGGCCGTTGCCAGCCAGCTCGCCACACACCCGGCCATCACAAAGCGATATTTACGCCGAAAATCGGACAAAGCCAGCAGCGCCAACAGCATTACCAGCCGGAAAATGATGTCGGCCACGCTGACATGCCCAAATTTATCAATGAGATAATAGCTCATCATATTTGCGCCGTACTTCTTGAATGTCCTGCCAGGTGAGCGACTTGGGGCTGCCGGGGGTGCGTACCGGGTTGCGCAGCAGGTAGGAGGGGTGGAAGATGGGCATGACGTAACGGCCGTGCCACTCATGCCACTCGCCGCGCAGCTTGGTAATCCCCGTCAACCCCAACAACGACTGCGTGGCGACGTTGCCCGTCAGCAAAATGATGGACGGATCTACCAGGCGGATGATCTCCAGCAAATACGGCTTGTAAAACTCAATCTCCTCATTCGTCGGCTTGCGGAACGATTTGCCATCTTCCCCCGGCGGCAGGCGAAAGACGGAATTGCTGATGAACACATCCTGCTCCACGTCAAAGTGAACGGCCTGCAAAATCTGGTCGAGCAGCTGCCCCGCCCGCCCCACAAACGGTTTGCCCACTTTGTTTTCCTCTGGCCCTGGCGCTTCCCCCACAATCATCAACTTTGCTTTGGGGTTGCCCCGGCAGATGACGACGTTCGTCCCGGCGTTGGCTAACGGATCGTCGGTCATCTGCATCATCGCGGCAATCAGTTCATCCAACGAGGCATAATAATCGGGTCTCTCTTCAAATAAGCCGAATTGCATAATGTCTACTCCTTCGCACAGGTAACGCGGTTTGGCAAATTGCGGTACCTGTTTTCATTGATCGTGGCGCGTCTCACGCACAGGGGACGCCCACGAAAATTTTACCGTAAAATGGATGGGGATAAAAACGGCCGTTTCCCCCCCACCTATGATACAATCCCATCAATCTTGTAGGGCGATTTTGCAGAATCGTTCTGCAACTTATCAAGCTGACCTGAACCTCGCCATATTTTTGAAGAAATTGCCTCTGAGCAGGCGCGCCACAACGAATGAAAACCTGTAGGGCAAACTTTCCAACGTTTAGATTGGACAAATCTCAGAAGATTTGTCCAATCTTCCTTCTGAAAAGTTTGCCCTACATCTACGAGGAGCACATCCTATGGATAAACGAAGATCAGCCGCCAACATCTTTCAGGAACAACAACAACAAATCCAACGCCAACGCAACATTGAAGGACCGCCGCCTGAACCCGCCGCCAGCGTTACCCCGCCGGCGCCACAAGCGCCGCCCCCCTTTGGCGACGGCCTCAAAACGTCAGAAGAACTACAACTAGAAAAAGAACCCACCCGCGTGCGCGAGACCGGTTACTGGCTCTGGAAACGGGTCATCGTCCCGCCCAATGCCTACGTCGTCCACACACGCATCAAACGCACTCAGCCCGTCACCATCGGCCTCGGCGTCTCCTTCCGCTACAACCCCTACACCGACGCCTACCTCGTCGTCCCTGCCGCCATGCAAACCATCGGCGTCGTCGCCAACTGCATCAGCAAAGAGAAACAAGGCATTAACGTCCTCGCCTATGTACAGTGGCAAATTGACGATTTCGCCATCGCCTACCGCAAACTCGACTTCTCCGACAGCCGCGACCCGCTCGCCATCGTCAATGCCCAACTACGTGAACAAGCCGAGGCCGGCATCAAAGACAAAATCGCCACCATGAGCGTCGAAGAAGTCCTCACCGACAAAGCGCCCATCATCGAAGAACTCACCACCCGCCTCAAAGCCGTCACCGAAGGGCGCGGCCAGGGCACAGACGCCGACGAAGGGCTGGGCATCAAAATCGTCACCGTGCAAATCCGTGAAGCCCTGGTCAGCTCCGAGCGACTGTGGGAACACTTACAAGCCCCGTTCCGCCACGAACAAGAAAAAATGGCCTTCCTCAGTCAGCTAACGATGGAGGATCAGATCGGGCAAAAGCAGTTAGAAACCCGCCAACAGGCGGAAACCCGTGAAGCGGAAACGATGGTCGCCATTGAGCGCATCAAACAAAGCAAACAGACAGAAGCGGCCGAAATCCGCCTCACCGAAGAATCTACCCGTTTCACCAGAGAACAGGAAACGGCGCGGCAAAAGATTCAACTGGAAGAGACGACGACCATCACCCGGCGCGCATCGGAACAACGTCTCCATGCCCAGGCCGCGCAAATTGAACAAGAGAAAGAACTGCGCGCGCTGCAACTGATTCATGACAAAACCCTGTCCGAAGCGCAATTGCAAACAGAGGCGGAAAAACAACAACAAAGCTTGCAAACCGAGCAAGGGCTGCACGAACTCGCTGAAAACAACCGCCTGGAAGAGATGCGCGTGCAAGCCACCCAACTGCGCCTGGAACAGGAAAAAACGATCAAAACACAAGAAGCCGCTTTACAACTGCTGCTGCAAGAACAGGAGATCGCCGCCAAAGCCCAGGCGCTGCAAGCTGAACTGGCGCAGCAGCAGCAAACTCACGCCGCACAGCTGTTAATGGAAGAGGAGGCGCTGCGCGTTAAAATTGCGGGGCAGGAGAAAGAATTAGAGGTTGAACGGCTGCGCCAGGAAGTGCGCAACCTGATCAACGAACGCGACCTGCTGCGCCACTTCATCAATCAACTGCCCGAATTGGCCGCACAAATGCCGGAAATCCATGAACTGAAGGTGCTGCAAACTGGCAGTGGCGACGCCGCCTTCGATAACGTTGCGACCTTCGTCACCAAGGCGCTGACTCTGGCGCAAAGCCTGGGGCTGAAAATGGTCAATAGTGAATCATAAATGGCAAGTAGTAAACATAATCATTACTATTGAGAATGAACCCTTGTCAATTTTTTCGGATCATGCGTCATCTATTTTTTAGTCTCATTACCCTGGCGTGGTTGTTAGCTGCTTGCCAGACAGCGCCAACAGTTGAAGAAGAAGCAATGGGGGTGGTAACGGCCGTTGCCATCCCCACCATCACGCCCATCACGCCCACAGCAACAGCCACAATCACAGCCACGCCGCCACCATCCACAGCGACCCCATCCCCTACCCC
>JACSRF010000572.1 GCA_014879875.1 Anaerolinea sp. | reverse complement strand
CACGAATAACGGATCACGAATAACGGATCACGAATAACGGATCACGAATAACGGATCACGAATAACGGAATACGGAGTACAAAATATGCGATTAGACAAACTAACCCAAAAAGGGCAAGAGGCGTTGTTGCAGGCGAACAACCTGGCCCAAGAATACCGCCACCCGGCCGTTGAACCGGAGCATCTGCTGCAAGCTCTGACAGAGCAAGAAGGGGGCGTCGTGCCTTCGCTGCTCAAGCGCATCGGCAGCGATGAGGCGCTGCTGCGCCAGGGTATCGAACAGGCGTTAGGGCGCATGTCCCGCGCCACCGGCAGCAGCGTCCAGGTGGGTATGAGCCGCGACCTGGCGCACGTCGTCGAAGAAGCGGAAGAGATCGCCGCGCAAATGAAGGACGACTACACCTCCACTGAGCATTTGCTGATGGCGATGGCCCAACCCAAAGCGTCACAGCGCATCCGCGACTTGCTGGCGCGGCATGGGGTGGATTACAACAGCATTATGCAGGCATTGGCGGCCGTGCGCGGTTCGCAGCGCGTCACCAGCCAGAACCCGGAAGCGCAGTACGAGGCGTTGGTGAAATACGGCCGTGACCTCACCCAGGAAGCGCGCAAAGGCAAACTCGACCCCGTCATCGGCCGTGACGACGAAATCCGCCGCGTCATCCAGATCCTCAGCCGCCGCACCAAGAACAACCCCGTGCTCATTGGTGAGCCGGGCGTAGGCAAGACGGCCATCGTCGAAGGATTGGCGCAGCGCGTGGTCAACGGCGATGTGCCCACCGGCCTCAAGGAGAAGCGGCTGGTCTCTCTCGACCTGGGCGCATTGGTCGCCGGGGCCAAATATCGCGGCGAATTTGAAGAACGCCTGAAAGCGGTCCTCAAAGAAATCCAGCAGGCCGAAGGGCAAATCATCCTCTTCATTGATGAAATGCACACCCTGGTCGGCGCGGGCGCGGCGGAAGGCAGCATGGACGCCAGCAATATGCTTAAACCGATGCTGGCGCGCGGCGAACTGCACGCCATCGGCGCGACGACGCTGGACGAATACCGCAAGCACATTGAAAAAGACGCTGCTCTGGAGCGCCGCTTCCAGCCCGTGTTCGTTGATGAGCCAGGCGTGGAGGATACCATCTCTATTTTGCGCGGCCTGAAGGAGCGGTATGAGGTGCATCATGGCGTGCGCATCACCGATGGCGCGACGATTGCCGCCGCCGCGCTCAGTCATCGCTACATCAGCGACCGCTTTTTGCCGGACAAGGCCATTGACCTGGTGGACGAGGCCGCCAGCCGCCTGCGCATGGCTATTGACAGCAAGCCGGCCGAACTGGACGCCGTTGACCGCGACATCATGCAGCGCGAAATTGAGCGCGAAGCGTTAAAAAAGGAAAAGGACAAGGCGAGCAAGGAGCGGCTGGCGAAGCTGGAAGAGGAGCTGGCGAACCTGAAGGAGCAGAGTACGCAGTTGGTGGCGCGCTGGCAGGCGGAAAAAGAAGTCATCGGTCGCATTCAACACATTAAGGAGCAAATGGACGCCGCGCGCGTGGAGATTGAGCAGGCGCAGCGTCATTATGATTACCAGAAGGCGTCGGAGTGGCAGTACGGCCGTATGCAGCAGCTTGACCAACAACTGCGGGAAACGGAACAGCAGTTACAACAAATCCAACGCGACGGGGCGATGCTCAAGGAGGAGGTAGACGCCGAAGAGATCGCCGCCATTGTTAGCAAATGGACGGGCATCCCTGTCACCAGGCTGCTGGAAGGGGAGATGGAAAAGCTGGTGCGCATGGAAGATCGGCTGCACGGCCGCGTCATCGGGCAAGATGAAGCGATTCACGCTGTGGCCGCGGCCGTGCGTCGCAGCCGCGCCGGGCTGCAAGACCCGAACCGACCCATCGGCAGCTTTATCTTCCTGGGGCCGACCGGCGTGGGCAAGACGGAACTGGCGCGCGCCCTGGCGGAGTACCTCTTTGACGATGAGCGCAACATGGTGCGCATTGACATGAGCGAATATCAGGAGCGGCACACCGTCGCCCGGCTCATCGGCGCGCCTCCCGGTTATGTGGGCTATGACGAAGGTGGGCAGTTGACGGAAGCGGTGCGCCGACGGCCGTACTCGGTCATTCTCTTTGACGAGATCGAAAAGGCGCACCCGGAGGTATTTAACGTCTTCTTGCAGGTGTTGGAGGATGGCCGTCTCACCGACGGGCAGGGACGCACCGTAGATTTTCGCAACAGCGTCATCGTCATGACCAGCAACATCGGCTCGCAGTTCATCCTGGATGCCAGCGACGACGCCGTGATGCGCCAGCGCGTGTTGGAGACGATGCGCAGCCATTTCCGCCCCGAATTCCTCAACCGCGTGGATGAGATCGTCATCTTCCACCGCCTGAATAAAGAGCATTTGCGTGAAATTGTGCAGATTCAGCTCAACCACGCGCGCGACCTGCTGGCGAAACGGAATATGACCATTGCCCTGACGGAAACGGCCGTTGACCACCTGTTAACCGCAGGGTTCGACCCGGCGTATGGCGCACGGCCGCTCAAGCGTCTCTTGCAGCGGCAGGTGGTAGACCCGCTTGCTCTGCAACTCATCCAGGGGCAGGTGCGCGACGGCGACCATGTGGTGATTGATACAGACGGCGCGGGGTTGACCTTCACGGTGGTAGATGTGGGAGAAACCGACTAAGCACATGTTTTTATAATTCGTCGTTCTCATTCGCCAAAACCCCTTGTTCGTGATAGAAATTTGCCAGACTATTGGACATACTACGTCTTGCGTATTGATTGTTTCCTTACGCCATACGCAATACACAAAGGGACAACCAATGAATCTCACTAACATGCAAACCTATCTCGAACAAAATCTGCCCCGCTGCCTGGAGCTGCTGCGCCAGATGGTGGACATCAACAGCTTTACCGCCAACCCGGAAGGGGTGAATCAACTCGGCCAGCTCACGGCGCAGGTGTTCGCCGACCTGGGCTTCACGGCCGAATTCATCCCCTCTATCTATCCCCAATTTGGCAAGCACCTCGTCCTCACCCGTCCTGGGGCGTCTGATCGCACCATTGGCTGCATTTCGCACCTGGACACCGTGTACCCGCCAGAAGAAGAAATACACAACAACTTCGCCTGGCGCGTGGAAGGGGAGCGCATCTATGGGCCTGGCAGCAACGACATCAAAGGGGGCACAATCGCCCTGTACATGATGCTCGACGCCATCCGCGCCTTTGCCCCAGCAGTTTATGACGACGTAACCTGGGTCTTGCTCTTTGACTCTTCCGAAGAGGATATGGCGGATGATTTTGGCCGGCTGTGCCGGCAGCGGTTAGCGGGGGACAAGACGCTGGCGGCGCTGATTTTTGAAGCGGGACTCACCAACAAAGAGGAATTCTGGGTGGTGCAGTCACGCAAAGGGATGGGTGTGTTCACGGTCAGCGTGGAGGGTAAGTCGGCCCATGCGGGCAGCGCGCACCAATCTGGCGCCAATGCCATTGTGCAAATGGCCGACGTGGTGCAGCAGCTGGCCGCGCTCACCGATTATGGGCGGGATGTGACGGTGAACGTGGGCAAAATTGGCGGGGGTACGGTGACCAACCGGGTTCCGCATCACGCCGAGGCAGGGCTGGAAATGCGCGCCTTTGCCCCGGACGTGTTCCAGGAAACGTTGGATAAGATCATGGGGCTGACCGGCCGTGCCACCATCCACAGCGCCGCCGACAATTACCCCTGCCAGACGGCCGTTAACCTGGTGCGCATTACGCCTCCCTGGCCGCGCAACGAGGGCACTTCCCGGCTGACGCGCATCTGGGAAGAAGCGTCTGGGCAACTGGGGCGACGGCTGGTGTGTGAAGACCGGGGCGGCCTGAGTGATGGCAACCACCTTTGGGACATTGTGCCCTGCCTGGATGGGTTGGGCATTGCCGGGTCCAACGCCCATTGCTCCGAGCGCAGCAGCGATGGCAGCAAAGACCAGGAATATTGCCTGCCGGCGACGCTTGTGCCCAAGACGATGTTGAATGTAACGGCCGTGCTCAACTTGATCACCGGGGCCTGATGAAATTCATAGTAACATACACCAAATCGAGGTCGTTATGGACAGTAGTGTCGTGAAACGTATCCAACTCTATCTGCAAACGCAGTATTCAGACCATGACGTGCTTGTAGGTTCCCCATTCACCATTTTTTTGCACCAACATGACACTCGTGCTGCGGCCAGTACGGCCGTTCCCAACAGCAGCACCCATGCAAACTGGCTCACCG
>JACSRF010000474.1 GCA_014879875.1 Anaerolinea sp. | reverse complement strand
CGATTACCGATTACCGATTACCGATTACCGATTACCGATTACCGATTACCGATTACCGATTACCGATTATAGTCTACGGCGTTGTCACCAAATCGGCAAATACAACAATGCGATGGGTATTGACCTGGTAAGGATAACAAGAAATAAGGGTAGCGCCGGGGAAATCGGTGGGGTCCATGACGTGGACGTCGGTTGGTTTGACGGTATCAAGGGCGCGCACCACATAGGTATACTCCTGTATGTCGGTGGCGATGACAATCTCATCCCCAGGGCTTAGTTTATCCAGATACCGGAAAATTTCGCCAAAAATGTCGTTGTGCGCCGACAACACCAGGTTACCCGTTTGCCCAGGCTGCGCCGACCCGATGTGCTGGCCCACGCCCTTTTTCAACTGATCCCAGGTGTCCCCTTGCACAATCGGGCTGTCTACGCCAATAGCCGGTATCTGGATGCGGCGCGCCTGTTCGGGGCCGGGCGTGGGGATGGGTGGAGGGACGTAGGCGTTGATGACCGGGAGCAGATGAGATGGGATGTCGCCCACTTCGCCCGGTTCTGGGGAGCGCCCTTCTATCGGGGGTTTGTGCCCGCCAGGAAGGACCGCTACGGTAATGATGGGGGTGGGCGAAGGCGTCGGCAGGGCCAGGCGCTGGCTTTCGGCGCGCTGCACGGCCGCTAACTCCTCGTTTAGCTCCTGGCGCGTGCTCCACAACCCGATTAAGACGACAATGAGTCCGCAAACGGCCGTTACCTCCACCACCAGCAAAAATTTATCGCGCACCCATCTCCAATTGACGCCTCGTTTGGGCTTGCTGGGGGGGGCGACGGCCGTGTCATCATTTCCATTCACTTCCAAGACGTAATTCGCCATCGCGCCGGTTGGGGTGGCCTGGGGGCGCGCCAACGGCGGCGGCGTGGGATTTGGCGGGGGTAAACCGGCCACGTCTACCAGGCGACCTTCCCCTTGCAGCCGCAGCAGGCGCTGTCGTCGCTGCGCATATTTTTTGCGATAGAGCAGCGCTTGCAGCTCTTCAACGCTCATCTCATCGGGAGATTCTTTCTCAGCCATGTGCTTTATGTTAAACCGGAAATGGACAAGGGTAAAGCGTTAACCTGCATTATTTATGGATTTATCACGCGCAGCGGCGGGACAGTGGCGTAAGTTCCAACCAATGCGCCATCTGCGTCCACCACCGGACGGCGTTCGCCGCTGTCCCGATCATACAGGCCAACAATAACCGGGTATTCTTGCGCAAGGGTTCCCACTGGGACAAGGATGGGATGAAGCTGCACAATCACGTCACCCGGCTGCCACCCCCAGGAGGGCGCTTCCAATGAATCGCGCTGCGCCAGAATGTCATCAGCGGTGAGCGCCTGGGTAAACAAAACGGCGTTGGTGGCCTCCGTCGCCGGATGCAGCGGGCCAATGCGCATGGGGTCTAGGACCAGCCAGACGGTGAGCAGCACGGCCGTTTCCCCCCCCGCCACCTCATCATCCAACCAATACGCCTGCTGTAACAGCACGGCATCATCAAAATTAGCCAGCGGCGCAGCGTCTAGCCAATCTGGGGGCAGCGCCGTCAGTTCATAGTAGGTAAAGGCGGTATCCAGATCATTCTGGCGCATGGCAACCGTGTCAATGGGATGCAGCCAGGCTGCCAGGGCCGGATGAAGCGGCGTTGATGCGGGAATAATGGCATGGGTTGCCTTTCCCCCAGGCCAGATAAGCGCATAGCGGGCGTCGGTCCAGCGCAGATTGAGCTGCGGGTGCGTCACCAGGGCGATGGAGGGATCGTGCGCCGCGCCCGGGTAAATGGTGGAAATCGTGACGGGCGTTGTGGCGCTGGTTGGCTGCCGCGCCACGTAATCGAGCATGGCAAGCTGCGTGACTTGATAAGCGCCGCGCACATCGGGCGCATTACCCCACTGCACAAAATAATCATACACAGCGACGCTGCCCGCAAACAGTAGCCAGACAACGGCCGTGCCATACAACACACGCATTTCTACTTGACGCAGGCGCGCGCCCAGCCAATCGAGCAGGCAGACAAAACCGAGGGCGGGCAGAATGTAAACGGCCGGCAGCGCCGCCAGGTTGCGCGTGGTGTTGGCCGTTGGCCCGGTGATTAGCGAGGGGAGGATGCCGATGAAAAACCAGATGAGCAGGAAAATGCGGGCGTGGGGCGTGGGATGTGAGGCATCGGGTATGGCGCGTCGGGCGTGGGGGAGGAGAGGGCTGACGGCCGTCAGCAGACCGATGAGGAAGAAAACGGCCGTTAGTGCATCGAATACCGGCCGTCCCGGAATGTTGTAGGCCAGGAACTGGTCGCCAAAACCGGGCCAGATAAAGGCTAACAGCGCCTCGCCCGCATTGCGCAGCGTCGGGCTAAAATCGCCGGACATTATTTGCTGCAAAGGTTTGTCGAGCATGGACAGCCGCGTTTGTACCCACGGGTTAAGGCGCAGATAGACAAACATAGGCGTCACCAGCAGCGCCGTCAGCGCCAGCCCTGCCAACGCTGGCCGCCAGAGCCGCCGGAAGCGCGGCCGCTCCGCCAGCGCCAGGTAACCAAGAAAGAGGGGGAACAGGAGCCAGGCCACCCGCGCCGCCAGGTAAATGTGCAGGGTGAACGCCAGACTGAGCGCAAATGCGGCCACTGTCCGCCGCGAGACGCGCTGTCCCGTTTCAGTTTGTATAACCAGTTGCCAGAAAAAGTAAACGGCCGCTGCCATGAAAAAAGGCAGCATACCGGCGCGCAAGGCTTCCCGGCTGCTGGCGAGCGGCCAAAAGGAGACGGCCATGAGGGCGGCCGTTAGCAGCGCCACTCGTTTGTCAAATGCGCGCGCCGCCCACACCGCTGTCATCGCAATCGCCGCCACGCCAAAGAGCACGTTCACCAGGCGCAGCGCCCAGACCGTTTCGCCAAAGAGGGTCATGCTGCCGGCCACTGTATAGCTGTACACCGGCTCGCTGCCATAATTGAGGGGAAAATAGAAGCGCAAATCCCCATCTAAAATGCCGATGGCTTCGCGGCCGTGATTCGCCTCATCATGCGTCAGCCCTGGTGGCATTTCTGCCAGCCGGTACAGGCGTAGGCTCAACGCCAGCAGCAGGATGAGGAGGAGTGGGTATTGTTTGCGTAACATATGGGTCAGTGGTCGGTTAGCGGTCAAACAATACCGATCACCGCTTCTCCGCGACGGCAAACAGTTCGCGCTCGAAGAACCAGCGAAAGGGAGGGACGTCAAAAGCCAGGCGGCGCAGCAAGGCCAACAGCATGTTTTCCTGGCGATTTTGCGGGGGTGAATCTAGCCATACATGTACGCGGCCAAATCCAACCGCTTTTAAGGCGTGACGCATCCTGAGCAAATCTTGCTCGTTGACGTGAACGTCCTGGTTGACGGGGGTGATGGCGCGCGGGTCTTTGGGGTAGTTACGGCCGTCGCCCACCAGCGTGCGGAAGCGGCGGACCCAGGGGTAGGCATAGGCGTCGTACCAGCGGTTGGGGGCGGTGTGAATGATGAAACGGCCGTTTGGCTTCAGCACCCGCCGCACTTCTAACATCGCCTGGTGCAGTTCCCAGGGAAACAGGTGCTCTACCACATCAAACATCAGCACGCGATCAAAATAGTCGCTCGGAAATGGGAGATGCTTGGCGTCGGAACGGCAGACGCCGGCGCGCACATTGTGCAATGTGTCATCCGTGCGCGCCGCCTGGATCACGTCTCGGCTCATCAGAATAGCAGCGTCGGCATAATCCATGCCATACGCCTCCACGCCCAATTCCATGCAGTGCCGCAAAATCTCGCCGCGCCCGCAGCCCACGTCGAGCACACGCATGCCCGGCAGCACCTCGGCCACGGCAAAGGCGTCACGCAAGCGGCGCGACAAATGCTGTCCTTCTGATTCCAGAAAAACATCATATCCCTCGCAGGCCGTCAGAAAGTATTCCTCAGTATATAAAGTAGATGGGAGTGATTTTTTTGTCGTCATAGACCTGTTTGTAGTAACCGGCAATCGGTTATCGGGAGTCAGTTTCTCAACGTCCGACGTCCGACGTGCAGCTATCCTTCATTTTCCTCTTCATAATTTAATACCGCATCTGGCGCCCAACCGAGGATGCCGGTAACGGTGCGAATTTCTTGCCACAAGCTGCCGCCGTAATTGGCGTGGCCGGCCAGGATGATCACGATGTCGCCAGCGCGTACACGGGCAACAACCGCGCCGCCGGGAACGCGCAACACCGCCACGGAGGGACCACTGCTGTTGTTGACGACGGCCGTTTTCCCCACAAT
>JACSRF010000101.1 GCA_014879875.1 Anaerolinea sp. | reverse complement strand
CACGAATGAATGAAAATTTGTAGTCCGAACATCCTTGTTCGGACATCGAACAGGGATGTTCGATTTACAGAGGAGAAAACAAAATGACGGCTAAACGCAGCCCAATAAACAAGACAACAGATCTCTCATTTGCAAAACTGAGGCGATTCAACGGGATCATGGGATTCCTGCATCTTATACAGGGCGTCTTCATGATCCTGGTTAGCAATGATACGACCTATTCCATCTTTACCAATTACCTGAATTTTGACGTGGCAACCCTCTCGCTGTCGCCAAACGCAGAGCTTTTCTACGAGCTTCCTTTTGGTCCGGCGGTGGCGGGTTTCTTGCTTATTTCGGCCGTAGCCCATTTCTACCTGGCCACGATTGGGTATGATCGCTATGTGGCGAATCTCAAGAAGGGCATGAATCCCGTTCGCTTCTATGAATATGCCTTAAGTTCTTCGCTCATGATCGTGCTTATCGGCCTGCTCATTGGAATTTGGGACCTGGGCGCCATCATTTTGCTGTTTACACTCAATGCCACGATGAATCTGTTTGGCATTATGATGGAGCTGCATAATCAGCATACCAACAAAACGGACTGGAGCGCTTTTATCTATGGCTGTATTGCCGGGTTTGTGCCGTGGGTGGTGATTACGCTCTATTTTGTGGGCGCCGTGAATTCGGGCGACGCCAAACCGCCGGATTTTGTGTACGTTATCGTGCCCACGCTGTTTGTCTTCTTTAACATTTTCGCGATCAACATGGTGTTGCAATACAAAAAGGTTGGCCGCTGGCGTGATTACCTGTATGGGGAGTATGTCTATATCATCCTGAGCCTGACGGCAAAATCAGTTCTGTGCTGGCTGATTTGGACCGGCACACTGGCGCCTGTCTAACCACTGTTTCTGTTTTGGGGAGGGCGGCAAGCTCTTTTTACGCCTTGCCGCTCTTCCCAATCACGCCTCCGGTTTAGACGCTCAACTTCTGAACGCATTCGGCCGTTCCCCCCTCACCTTCTCCTCCAACGCCGCCAACCGCCCCTGCCGCCGACATCTCAACGCCAATTCCCGCGCCCGGTCGCTTTGGCATCAGGTCTGCTCCATGAGGCTGTCCAGCAATTGCCCAAAATCATAAGCCCGAATCATCCTCACGCCTTCATAAGCGCCCAGGTCCAACAAATCATGGTCGCCTGTCACCAGATAAGCAGCCTGCCCTTCAACTGCGCAGGCGATGAAGGGATCGTCTTTGGGGTCGCGGCAGACACCTGTTAAGACAAGATCGCCAGCGATGATTTCCGCGTCTGCTTCAATGACCTCTAGCAAGATGCCTGGGTCCAGACGCATATGCTGGCGTAAGCGGGGGCGATAGACGACCTCCCGTAATTCGCGCAGCAGCGCCGGGGAGATGACGTAGACGAAATGCCCCTGCTCCCAATGATCGATCAGGCGCGACAAGGTGGCGCTTTGGGTGAGCAGGTAACTGACGATGAGATTGGTGTCAATGACAGCGCGGATCATAACGTGGACGATTGTTCGTCAAACCATTCTTGCCGCGTCGTCTCCACCAGCGCCAGGGCCTCCGCTTCGCTGAGTTCGTTGGCGGTGGCGTTGGCGGCGGCGGCAGCGCGGAGCTGGGCAAAACGGGCCACCCGCGCCTGCTTGTACTGCCGGTAAGCCTGGTACTCATCATAGGAGAGGATGGCGGCCATCGGTTTGCCATAGGTTTCCACAATGACCGGTTCGCCCCGCGTGCGCGTCCAATCTATCACTTCGCGGATGTTTTTTTGCAATTCGGTGGAGGTGATGGTCTTTGACATAGGGCGCTCCTTTTGTTCTGTAAGTTATATGAATTATGAAACATTCATAACTTACCACACCTGCACCCGGTAGCGCAAGAATCTTTCTGGCGCGGGGCGGGCAGGGGCGAGAAGGATTCTCGCCCTACGGGTTTGGTAGAGCATACGGCCGTTACTCCCCCACCCGCCTCTCCAATTCAACCAAACGGCCGTTCTTCCCCCAATTTGTAGAACGATTTTCCAAATCGTTCTCTGGGCGATTTGGAAAATCACCCTACAAGCGCAACGGCCGTTCCCCTCTCACCCTCTCCTCCAACGCCGCCAAACGGCCCTGATTCAATAGATGTAGCACCAGATTCCGGGCCAGAGCCGACTTGCCTTTGTCCGGCCATTCCTCCCAATCCACGTGTAACTCAAAGCAAAGTTGGTGTAGTTCTTCTACGTTGAAGTAGCGGACCAACACTTGCTGCAACGGCCGTGCCGCCCGTTCATCTGGCTCTTCAATCCCATCCAAAAGTTCATGCACGCTCACATCGCAGCGAATGTACGGATCGTAATATTCTAACTGTCCTCGCTTTTCCTGCTCAATCAAAACATCATAAGGGATTGCTTTTGCCGGATTATTCGGCAAAGGAACCCACTCCTCTACCTCCAATTTAGCAAAGGAGGCATGAATTTCATCCAGTTCGGCGCGGATGACGGCCAGCAGGTGGCGGCGATGGGGCGCGAGGCCGCCCAGGGCGATAGTCAAGCGGGCCGCCTCCGGGTCGGCGACGATGAGGGCGCGGCAGCCATCGCGGACCACGCCCAGGCCATTGCGCCAGCGAACCGGCTGACCGCGCTCCGGCTGCCAGGTGTGGTGGTGCAGGCGCACCATCAGGCGAGAGAGGATGGCGGCGGGCAAAATGGCGTAACGGTATTCCAGCGCGACCGGCGCGTCTATAGGCCAGTTAAAAACGGGGCGCGCCTTGGGCAGCAGGCCGGGGATGAGGTAACTTTGCCCGCCTGCCAGCGGCGCAGCCAGTTCAAACTTGCCCATGATGTCCAGCAGGAAGGGGTGTTTGTGCGCCGGGTAGCGGCGGCGATTCAGAATTTTGTCCAGGTCAGACAGGTGTAGAATACCGCTGTCTTGCAATGTTGGCTCGTTGAGGATGGCGTAGATGCCACCCGTCACCCATTCCGGGTTGAGAACGTGGGTTCCCGCCAGACGGCGGTCCTCGTGGAAGTGGAGCGCCGCGCCCAGGTCGTGGAGGAAACGAGCCAGGGTGCGCTGCGCCAATTCGTGGGTGATGCCTTCAGCGACGCAAAGATCTTCATAGCTTTCGTAGGGTAGAAAGTCTTTGCCTAGTCCTGCCAGCTTTTCTTTGACGGCGAACCAGGCGAGGGGTATCCAGTCGTTGACATGGGGCAGGGCAGCCAAAGCTTCTTCAATGGCCTGGCGCAGCGCGGACAAGCCGTCGCCGCTTTTGCAGGAGACGTGCAGCACGGCGCGGATAGCCGGGTATTTGAGTCGCAGACTGCGTTCGTCCAGAGCCAGCCGGTGCTGGTCGGTTTTGTTGACAACCAGGAGGATGGGCGCTTCTCCGGCGAAGCTCTGGACGTGGCGCAACCAGTAGTTGAGACGGTTGGCTACTTCATCCTGCGTGGCGTCCAGGACCAGCAGGTAGAGGCTGCGGTGGGTGAGGAAGAATTGATGGGTGGTGTGGTAAATCTCCTGTCCGCCAAAATCCCAGACGTTGACCCGTAATTCGTCGTCCGTATCCGGTAATCTGTCGTGGGCCAGTGGGGGTGCGTCATCCCCCAATCGTAAATCGGTAATCGGCAGTCGTAAATTCCACCGGTGAATGTCTACGCCGGCAGTTTTGCTCCTGGTTTCGGAGAAGTGGTTGTGCAGCAGGCGGTTGATAATCGCGGTTTTGCCTACGTCTCCTTCGCCGATGAGGAGGAGTTTGGCCTCGCGCAGGGGGCGGCTGGCCTGGAAGTAGGCGTCGAGGATGGACTGAGAATTACCTGGATTGTGTTCACTGCCTAAAAGCTCTGGTAGTAAAGGTAATGGATTGCCATATAAATGGAGTTCTTCCAGATTTCTCAATTGACGTAATGCAGATGGTAATGTTGTTAATTGGTTACGGCTAACGTGGAGCCATTGCAAATCAGGGAGCAGACTAATAGCTGTGGGTAGAGAGCTTAAGCAATTATTGTCGAGAACCAACATTTGCAAGTTGGATAGTTGTGCGATTTGGGGAGGTATCTCTTCTAACCGATTGCCATCAAGAGAAAGCATTGTAAGCTTGGGTAGTTGACCAATTTGTAAAGGTATGGTCATTAATTGATTGTCGCTAAAGTCAAGGATTAATAGATTCGATAGTTGGTTAATTTGCGTAGGTATAGTTGTTAGCCGATTGTTGCTAAGGTCAAGCGATTCTAAGTTTTGCAGTTGGGTAATTAAAGTGACCCCCATTGTCAAGACCACAAATCAGCAAAAATAAGGTGGGTAGTTCGACATTAAGACCTT
>JACSRF010000476.1 GCA_014879875.1 Anaerolinea sp. | reverse complement strand
TGACCAGAGAGACCACACGCATCACTCGTCACATGTCACGCCGAACCCCATGAAATCCTGTAGAGCCGAAATCGTTTAATAGCAAACTTATTAGGATAAGTGTAAGAGGGAATTGTTACAATAGTTGTTACACGTCTATGGAGGAGTATGGGTAGGGGCAAAAAGCAACAGAAATTCAACCTCTCGACAGAGATTGAACTTCTGTTGCCCGGTTTGAGGTTGGTATTGTTTAGGCGCGCTGCGCCACTTCTTCACCGAAACGCAGCAGCGCCTTGACGCGGGCGTCATCAGGCGCTTCGGCATAGACTCGTAAAACTGGCTCGGTTCCCGACGGCCGTATCAACAGCCAGCTTCCATCGGCCAGATAATATTTCACACCGTCAGTCGTTTGCACATCTTCGACGGCAACATCGGCAATGTGTGGCGGCGCCTGGTTAACCAACAACTGCACCATATCCGCTTTGGCCACCGGTCGGCTCAGCTTCATGTCGGTGCGCGCGTACTGCGCCGGCCCATATTCAGCCAGCAAGTCGTTCACCAATTCATGCAGCGGCGCGCGCGCTTCGGCCATCACTTCCAGCAGCAGCAGCCCCATCAAAACGCCATCCCCTTCGGGAATGTGCCCGCGCACACTCATGCCGCCCGATTCTTCGCCGCCCATCAGCACCTCGTTTTGCACCATTAAATCAGCAATGTGATTGAATCCCACCGGTGTTTCAATCAGCGGCAGGCCATAGCGGGCGGCAATGCGGTCTACCATGCGCGTGGTGGAGACGGTGCGCACGACGCTGCCGCCCCAGCCCCGTTTCTCCACCAGGTATTTGAGCACCAGGGCAAAGATACGGTGCGGATCCACAAAATGCCCATTGGCGTCTACCGCGCCGATGCGATCCGCATCGCCATCCGTTGCCAGCCCGACGTGCCAATGTCCTGCCTGGATGGTGGACATGAGCAGCCCCAGGTGCCGTTCAATGGGTTCCGGGTGGATGCCGCCAAACCCTGGGTTCATTTCGTGCCGAATGTTTTGCAGGCGAGTACGGCCGCGCGCCAACATTTCGCCAAGTGCGCCGCGACCCGAACCATACATGCCATCGGCGACCACGCGCAGTTCGCCGTTGGAGATGATGTCCAGGTCAACCAGTTTGCTCAGATGTTCGTAGTAAGCCCAGGCGGGGTCAAACTTTTGCACGATGTTTTGGCGTAGGGCGTCTTCCAGGCTCATCAGCTGCGGTTGTTTGCCCGTTTCCAGGTTGCGGCGCAAGATGGCCTCAACGCGCTTGTGCTGCGCGGGAGTGGCGCTGCCGCCATAACTTGCCTTTAGTTTGACGCCGTTGTAACGAGGCGCATTGTGGCTGGCGGTGATCATCACGCCGGCGGCTGCCTGGCGATGAACAATGGCGTAACTGACGGCCGGCGTCGGTGTGTCTGCCCGCGCCAGCCAGGTCTGGATGCCGTTGGCGGCCATGACGCGCGCCATGTCGGCGGCGTACCGGTCAGAGAGGAAGCGCGTGTCATACCCAATGACGACGCTGGGATTGTCGCTGTCTTCCTCCCACACGTAATCGGCGATGGCCTGAGCGACCAGGTGTAAATTGGCAAAGGTGAATGTGTCGCTGATGACGGCGCGCCAGCCGTCGGTTCCAAATTGAATAGACATGAGAAACTCCGAGAATGATGGATTAACGATTGACGATTGACGATTGACGATTAACGGGGATAGGTGAGAATGAACAGTAAATCGTTAACGTTCGTGCCGGTAGACCCGGTAGCAATGTGGCAATGGGTGGACGCTAAGGCATCAAGCTGCTGGAAATAGGTGTAACTGTCGTTGCGATCCAGGTAGGTGATGGCCTCCAGGCGGTGCGCACGGCCGTGCTGCATCGTTTCTCCGGTAATCACGGCCCCGGCGGCGGCGGTCGGGCCGTCTTCGCCATCTGTGGCAAAGCTGGCAATGACGCGGTTGGGCTGCCCGTGCAGGGCGATGGCCGCCGCCAATGCCGTTTCCTGGTTGCGCCCCCCTTTACCCTGACCATGCACGGTGACGGTCGTCTCACCACCTAAAATCAAGCAAGAGCCGGGCGCGGCGTCTTTGGCGAGGGCGGCGGCAAAACGACCGACTTCGCGCGCTTCCCCTTCCAACTGCGCGGTGAGGATCTGCGGCGCAAAGCCAAGTTGGGCCGCTTTTACCAGGGCGGCGGTGGCGGCCTGACGCACGTCCCCGACAATGAGGTTGTAGGTGCGCACGTTGGCCGGTGGCGTTTGCAGACGCAGTTTGTGCAGCGCCTGGACGACGCGCTGCCAGACGGCCGTTTCCAACCGTGAACCCACCTGATACCGCGCCAGCACGGTGACGGCATCGGCCAGCGTTTCTGGGCTGCGCGCCGTTGGGCCACTGCCGATAACGTGCAGGGGGTTGCCGACGACGTCGCTTAAAATGAGACTGACGCAGGTGGCCGGTGCGGCCCATTGCGCCAGACCGCCCCCTTTGACTTCATCAAGCTGCCGCCGCACGCAGTTCAGCTCGTTAATGGTGCAGCCGCTGCGCAGGAGAACGTCTGTAAGCTGCTGCCAATCGCCCAGGCTGAGCAGCGGCCGGGTGAGCAGAGCAGATGCGCCGCCGGAAATGAGGCACAAGACGAGATCATGCGCTGTTGTTTGTTTAAGCAGATCGAAAACGGCCGTTGTCGCCTGTAAGCTGTGGGCGTCAGAGACGGGATGGCCGGCTTCGTATAGGTGGATTGGCGCCGGGCCGCGCTGAGATTCGGCCGCGTCAATGTCTGCCTGCCAATCGCGCTCTCCTCTTTTGGCAATGATGATGGCTGCGGCAAGCTGATCGCCGAGGATGGCAGCCGCGGCCAGGCCCATCGGTACGGCCGCTTTGCCCACGCTGATCAGGTAGATACGGCCGTCTGCGGGGTAGTGGCTGTGGATGATGCTGTCGTGGCCAATGGTCAGCGCGCGCCCGTTGTATTTGAGGTGGTGCGCTACGGCGGCGGCGGGATTGACTGCCGCGAGGGACGCCTGGATGAGTTGGTCTACGTGGTTACGATAATGATCAAAGCTTAGTTGCATGATTTGTTTACTGTTGCAGCGCAGCCACAGCTTCCTCTGCGGCTACTTGCGCGGATTTGGTTAAGGAAACAACGTCAAAAACGGCATTGCCCATGGCATTGATGATGGCGCTGTTGGCGGCGCCTGGAAAGGCCAGCGCCAGTTCCAATTCACGCTGGGCAAAGCGCGTATAGGCGTTTTCTTGCGGCCATAGCTGCATTGCGGCGCGACGTGACGGCAGCAGATGCGCCTGATAAGCCCAGGCGGACAGATTGGCCTCGCTGCTCATGAAGGTAATAATGTCAGCGGCGGCCGTTTGTTTGACCGGATCAGAGGTGGTGATACTCCAGGCCCAGCCGCTGACAAAGGGTGTGATGCGGCCGATGATGCCCGGTACCGGGGCAAAGCCCACGCTGGTTTCGTTAGCCTGATTTTGTAAAAACTGGTCAGCGGTGGTAACGACCATGACGGCCGCCCCATTTTGGAATATCTGCCACGATTCTCTGAGTGTCGTTAAGGTGCTGCTTTGCGGCAGAATGAACTCGTTTTGCCGCGCTGCGCTGAGTTGTTCCAATGCCTGGGTGAGGGGTTCCAGTTGCAGATCAGGCTGCCCGGCCTCGTTGACCAACATGCCCCCGGCAGAAAGGTAGAGGCGCAAACCAAGCAGCGCTCCATCACGCCCGGCGGCCGGGAAGACGAGATTGCGGGTGGAAACGGCCGTGAACGTTTCCCAGGTCGCCGGCAGAGTAGTGGTGATGAGCGCATTGTTGTAGGCCAGGTGAGACAGTCCGGTCAAGGCGAATGGATAGCCCCATGTTCTATTATCTTGCTGTACCAGTTGGTTGGCGGCCGGATATAAATCTTCAAATAGTAGCGGATCGAGCAATGTGTTGACTGGATGAATGAGCGCATCGGATGCGGCTGACGTCAATTGGTCGGTGCGCAAGATGATCAGGTCGGGCATGATGCCAGGGGCCACGTTACGGCCGGCGCGCAAGTAGCTGAGCACCCCTCCCTGGCCGCTGATGGCTTTTTGTTCAATGCGTATTTGCAGCTCAGGATGGGCGGCGGCGGCTTGGGCGAGTTGTTCGGTTAGCAGAGCCGGGCTGTCGTCAGCGCGGGTCGCCAGGTCCGCCGGTATCCAGATGATGAAGGGTTGGACGGGTTGGGTGACGGTGATGACGGCCGTTGAGATTTGTGGCGTGGTGGCTGGCGGTGGGGTGATAGTTATGGTGGGGGTCGTTGGCGTGATGGTGGGGAGAGCGGCCGTTTCCCCATTGGCTCCTGGCGCGGTGTTGCAGGCAGGTAGAATGCTGAGAAGGCTGATGAACAGCCAGATTAAACTACGTCGCATAGCAGAAGTATAATCAAAATGAACAGAGCGTCGAATTTGTGGCTTCTCCGAAAATAGCGGGGATTAGGCGCTAACAACGCCAAGATCGACAATTTTTGTCGATCTTGTAAACACGGATGGGAAAACACGGTTTTTTTGGGGCTTTATCCGTGTTCCTCCTATCTGTGTTTACACCATCTTTTGCCAGCATCGCCTGGCAAAAGATGGTGTAACCGTTCACCCGCCCCGCCGGTTGAGCCTGTCGAAACCGATTCCCCTTCGACAAGACTTCGGCGCGAGCTCAGTCGAACGCTCAGGAGACGGGGGTGAATGATTACCAAATGAGTTGTCAGTCACGCCATATTGCGCTATGCTGGTGTGCATGATGTATGATGTTGGCTTTACGAATCAACGGCTGTATACCCATTTCTTAGGGTCAGCTACCGCGGCAGGGGATAACTGTGCCTGCCGCTTGGTTTTTATGTAAAGTAAACGATAATAAACGAAAAATTTCAAGCCGGGGCACACCAGCCTCGGCTTTTTTTGTGCAAAAATTCTGTGCCGAGGCGGGCGCTAAGACTAGCGGGCGCTAAGACTAGCGGGCGCTAAGACTAGCGGGCGCGGAGACCAGCGGGTGTCGCGGCAACAGGAGTGAATCATGGCTGAAATTGTGGCAAATCTGGATAAGGTGAGTGTGAGCCTGGCAGGACGGCCGATTTTTTGGGAGTTGAGCTGGGAATTGCAGCAGCGGCAGCGGGTGGGATTGGTCGGGCCTAATGGCGCCGGTAAATCCACGTTGTTAAAGCTGCTTGCGCAAGAGCTGCCTGCCGATAGTGGCAATATTTTCCGGCAAACGGGATTGACCTGGGCGCGGTTGGAGCAGGAGCCAGAACTGCCGGTTGCAAGGACGGCGTTGGCAGAGGCGTTAACGGCCGTACCGGAACTGGCTGCTGTTGAAACAAACCTGGCGCGCCTCGAAGCGAAAATGGGTGATCCGGCCGTTTACGGCGATGCAGATGCGCTGGCAAAGGTGCTGCGGCAGCATGAACGGCTGCTGCAGCAGTATGAGCATCTGGACGGTTCCCGTTACCAAAGCCAGGTGAAAGAGGCGTTGTCGCGGCTGGGCATGGGGTTGGCGCAGTGGGATACGCTGACCGGGCATCTGAGCGGTGGGCAAAAGAAGCTGGTGATGCTGGCAAAGCTGCTGGTACAACAGCCACGACTGCTGCTGCTGGATGAACCCGATAATCATCTGGACGTGGCCGGTAAGCGGCATCTGGAGCAGTTGATTCACCAATATGAGGGGTGTGTGGTGATCATTTCGCACGACCGTTATTTGTTGGACGAGGTGGCGACGCACATTGCCGAATTGGAGAACGGCCGTCTAACCCTTTATCAGGGTAACTACACCGCTTACGCGAACGAGCGGGCGCTGCGCCGTTTGCGCCAGCAGCAGCTTTATGCAGCGCAGCAGAAGGAGATTGCCCGGATTGAGGCGGCCATTAAACGCTTTGAGTTGTGGGCTTCGTTGGTTGTCAATGAGCGGCATATCCGTCAGGCGCGCAGCCGCCAGAAGATGCTGGACAAGATGGACAAGGTGGAAAAAGTGGCCGAAACCAAACGGATGACGCTGGATTTGCAGGGGTGGCGTGGCAGTAACAAAGTGCTTGAACTGTACAATGTGGTGAAGCGCTTTGCCAACGGCCGTGCCCTTTATCATGGCCTGCACCTCACCCTTTGGCACGGCGAACGAGTTGGGCTGGTGGGACCAAATGGCGCGGGCAAGTCCATGCTGCTGCGGCAGCTGCTCGACCCAGAGCAGATTACGTCGGGCATCATTAAAGTTGGACCAAGCATTAAAATTGGCTATTACGCCCAGGAGCATGAGACGTTGGATTATACGCAAGATTTGATCACGGCTGTACGCCAGGCAGCGCCCGTGACACGGGAAACGGCCGTTGCCTTTCTCTTGCGCTTTCTCTTTACTTATGACCAGATGCAGCAGCCCATTGGCAAACTGAGCGGTGGCGAGCGCAGCCGGCTGCAACTGGCAAAATTGGTCTTGGAGCGGCCGAACCTGCTGCTGCTCGACGAACCGACCAATAACCTGGACATCGCTTCAATTGAGGTTTTGGAGGAGGCGCTGGAGGAATTTGTGGGCACGCTGCTTGTCATTTCCCATGACCGGTATTTTCTGGACAAAGTGGTAGACCGCATCGTCGAACTACGCGACGGACGGTTAACAGAATTCACGGGTGGGTACACCGATTATCTGGCCGAACGGGGCGAGGTTGACGAATAAAAAAACGGGATGCAGATATTCTCTGCATCCCGTGAAACGTAATGCGTGAAACGTGATACGGAAAGCGCCCGTCTCTGCTTACGTTTTACGTCACTCTCTTAATAACGCAGAATGGCCCCGATACGGCCGACGCGGTTTAGCTCCTCGCTGCCATTGATGACTTCGATTTTGCCGCCTTGCGCCAGGGTGAGATTAACGGCCGCTTCGATGATGTCGTCAACGGCCGTTAACTCCTGCGCGCTTAAGGGACTTTTTGCCAGGTTAGCTACCACGAACTCAGACTCTTCCTGCACGTAACCTGGCGTCTGGTAGCCATCGCTCAAAACGAGCAGTTGGACGCGCTTGTCACAAATGGCTTGCAGCGTGTTATCCAGACCAACAACGGCGTGGTCTCCTTTGGCGCTCGATGTGATCAGTTCGTCAATCAGTTTCTTTTCCCGTTCCGTATTTGTTTCGCGCAGCATTTGTAAGGTGTGCTGGCGAATTTCATGTTCTCCGGCATTCATATCCATGCTAAATGTGCCGACCAGGCACGTTTGCAATTGTTTAGGCAGCAGGTCGCGGAATTGTGATGTGGTGTCAAGCGATCCTCCCAAAAAGAGGCGGCGCACAGGGCGATGGGCAAAGAAAGCGCCGGTCGCCACGGCCGCATCACGCAAGTTGCGCTGCACGACTTCTTCTTCATGACGGCCGCCGCCCGTGCCCCCGCGCATACCAACAGCCGATGAGCCACTTCCTTTCTTCAACTTGCGCACATCTTCCCCCACAAAGCCATCAGCAGCTTGTAGTTCGCCCAGGTGATATTCAAAAAAGCGCGCTCCCAGGCGATCCACCAAAATCACGCCGTAATGGGCATAATAGTCAAAAAAATGGGCAAGTGGTTTGACGTAAGGTTTGTGCCCAATGCGCACACGGTTGCGGAAAGAGACCGCTACCGGATAGGCGCGGAAGAAATCATGGTTGGCTGCGGAAAAAATTGCCAGGCCCGGTTTGGACCAGTCATAGCTGTGGTCCAGGTAACGTTCGATAACGGCCGTATCCTTTTCGTGTTTCGATTGCACCTCCTTCAGCAGGCCCTTGGCTTGCAGCTTAATGGCATCAATTGACTGTTGCGAGCTATCGGCATCCAGATATAAGCTCAGCACTTTTTGTTCCGGTGTATAAAACGAAACCAGTTCTTGCAACAGCTCTTGATTTAACATGTGACCTCCTGCGTCAGATTCGTTTACGCCAGACGGTGAACAATGATCGGTAATCGGTCTGCTTGCCGATACCCGGCTTCCCGCGCTTCCGCCTGACAAGTTTTAGGGAACACCTCTTAGGGTCGCGCGCTCAGTGTGAGCGGCACGACAATCTCCTTTCCATTGCGCAATACAGTTAGTTCAATTGTCTGTCCCACCTCCGTTTCAAAAACAAGATAGCTGATCAGTTCGCTAGAATCTCGTACCGGATTGCCATCAACGGCCAGGATGTAATCCCCGCCACGGCCGGCATTACCTACCAGTCTGGCGGTGGCGGCCGGGCTGCCAGGTACAACGCTGGTTATGTACACCCCATTCAGTGGCAGGTTGAGCTGGTTTAACGTTTGCAAATCCAACTGCGGCGCCATGCTGATGCCAATGTAAGGGTAGGTATAACGGCCGTCGGCAATCAGCGCCGGGACAATTCGGTGAACGGCCGCTACCGGAATCGAAAACCCCACCCCCGAATTGGTGCCCGTCGTCGTCAAAATGGCGCTGTTCACGCCAATCACCTGCCCGGCCAGGTTCAACAAGGGTCCCCCCGAATTACCGGGATTAATGGCTGCATCCGTTTGCAAAACACGCGGCAGCGAATAACGACCGCCGCCATCCAACACGCGCTGCGATTCCAACGTGCGCCCCAGCCCGCTGACAATGCCAATTGACATAGACCCTACTTCGCCAAACGGATTGCCAATCGTCACCACAAACTGCCCTGGCCTGACAGCCTCAGAATCACCCAGAGGAATGGGCGTAACCCCTTCCGGTACGCTTTCAGCCTTAATCACAGCCAGATCGCTGTCCACATCTGTGCCCACCACCGTCGCCCGGCTGCGCGTGCCATTCCAGAAAGCCACTTCCAGCGTCGTACCATCGGCCACCACATGGTTGTTGGTCACAATATGACCCTGATTGTCATAGAGGAAACCACTGCCACTGCCCAACGTCACGCCAAAGTCACTTTGCACAAGAATATAAACCACTGCCGGATTTACTTGCTCGTAGATAGTTGTCAAAACCTGTTCCAGATCAGAGACAACCATCGAGTCGCTGCTGGTATTCAAGCTGGTTGCGTTGACCACCGGCTGCGGTGCGTTGGCCTGATTCGCCTGAATCGTAGCGACAGCAGCGGCGACAACGGCTTCATTGTCCACAGCCCGTTCTTGCAAAGCGGTGGGCGCCTGGCAGGCTAAGGCCGCCAGCAGCAGTAAGCTCAGGAACACAAAAATTGGGCGTCGGCTGAGAACGCTTGTTTTCTTCACTTGTGCTGCTGCTACTGTTTCATATGGATTCTGGTCAGATTGGTCCGCTTGTGCCAGTTGTTGCCTGACGCGCTTCTTCTGGTAGACGGCGAGGGGGGTGACGCCTGTGTGAACGTTTGGAAAGTTATTGTCGTTTGTGTTAGTCATAATTTATTAACGGAACCGCTTTTTTGTGCAGGAATGGGGTTCCTGAGGGCAACTGTTTTTTAGTTTTGTTAAGATACAACAAACCCCGACTGCATTTCCTGGCTGCAAGGCTGCGTTTATCTGCCTTGCTGTGAAATTGCGGTTGGGGTTAAGTGATCATGCCTTATTGTAAAATCCAGCCTTCATCCCTGTCAAGGTTTTATACGGAATGCTAACGTCCGCGCCGATGAAAAAAGCGTGATCAGTTTTCTGATCACGCTTCTGTCCGCAAATTCCTAAAGAGCCGCCTTTGCAGAAGGCTCATGAATCAATAGAGGAACATGGGTTTGCCCAACACGTGCCGCACTTTGGGTTGGTATTCGTGAATGTCATACAGTTCATCTACGTCAACGCGCTTGACCCCACTGGTGACGGTGCTCATGGGGATGTTGGTGTATGTGCCATCGCGCAGGGCGACCATACGGCCGCTAATGCCACGCAAAATCAGGTCCATGGCCATATTCGCAAAATTGACGGCCACCATGAGATCGAGCGCGTCGGGCGCGCCGGAACGCATCAGGTAGCCGAGGCGTTGGTTAATGATGTTTTGGCCGGTCAATTTTTTCAGCGCTTCACCGGTGATTTCGCCAATGCCGCCCAGTTTGCGATGACCATAGGCGTCGGTTTCGCCAAACTCCACCACTTTGCCACCCTGCATGTGCGCCCCTTCGCTAATTGTTACCATTGCGTAGTTGCTGGGGTTGGACTGTTTATCACGCAGTACCAGTTCGGCCAGCTTTTCCGGGTCGAATGGCACTTCGGAGATGATCGAGCGGTCCACACCGGCCAGGTAGGAACTGATCAGGCTGGTTTCGCCGCTGTTACGGCCGAACAATTCTACCACTGCAATCCGTTCGTGCGACCCGGTGCTGGTGCGGAGTTGGTGGATGAAGTTAACGCTGCGGGTAACGGCCGTGCTAAATCCAATGCAATAATCCGTCCCATACACGTCATTGTCCATCGTCTTCGGAATGGCTACCACCGAAAACCCTTCACTATGCAGACGCTCGCCATAGCTCAACGTGTCGTCGCCCCCAATCGGGATCATCGTATCAATCTTCAGGTACTCCAGATTGCGCAGCACGTGTGGGGTGAAGTCACGCAGCCGGTTATCTTCTGCTTCTGCGCCCGGATGGTCGGGGTCTTTCAAAAAATCGGGCACATCCTTTTTGCGCACTTTGCCGGGGTTGGTGCGGCTCGTGTGCAAAAATGTGCCACCAGTACGGTCAATGGTACGCACGACCTGCCTGTCCAGGGGCAAGCTGTTTACAGCAATCGAGGCGGGATCATCTGGGTTGAGGTTGAGCAGGCCACTCCAGCCGCGACGGAACCCAATGACCTCATGCCCTGCGGCCGTCGCCCGATTGACGACGGCTTTGATACAAGGATTCAAGCCAGGGACGTCACCCCCGCCTGTCAAAATACCAATTCTCATCTGTTTACTCTCCTTTTCGTGGTTATGTATTATGTGTTCTTCTACGCAGTATCCTGCTGTTCACGCGGCGCCGGCTGCGCCAAAACACGGGCAATTGCGCGCAGGTTCATCCACCACTGCTGCCTGGGCCGGTTGTGCTGCTGGTCCATCATGCGTGGAATGTCTTGCAGTTCGGTAAACTTGATCTCGCCACCCAACTGCCCAATACAGGCGCTCATCATATCTGGCTGCCCTATTTGCTCTTCCAGAAAACGAATACACCGTGACGCCATGCGCGTTGCCAGGATACGATCAAATGGCGATGGGTCGCCCCCTTGCTGCATGTGTCCTAGAATTGCCTGGCGCACATCGAATAAATCGTGTCCTTCTTCCTCAAACAGGGACTTCATGAAGCCGGTGTTGTAGACTTCATTGGCGGACTCGTTGCGGATGATTAACCCTAACCGCTTGCCCGCCGAGAAACCGGTAATCAGGTCTTGCACGTCATCCACCAGGTCTTTTAACGTGACCCCTTCTTCGTGAATGTAAACACGCTCAGCGCCGGTCGCCATCGCGCTCATCAGCGCCAGGTAACCGCAGTAGCGCCCCATCACTTCGACGACAAAAGTGCGGCGTGAAGCAACGGCCGACTGCTTGATTTTGTCCACCGCCTGGGCAATGTTGTTCAAAGCCGTGTCGGCGCCCACACTCAATTCAGTAGCGGGCAAATTGTTGTTAATGGTTGCCGGGAGGCAGACGATGGGAATGTCAAAAGCGGGGAAAATCGCGCGCTGACGGTGTATTTCCAGTGCCGATTCGTATCCGGCCCACCCGCCAATGATCAAAATGCCTTCAATTTGCTGTTCTTCCAGGTTGCGGGCAATGGCGTACCAGTCACGTCCTTCGGGGACGGTGCGGTTTGTGCCTAACTCGGCCCCGCCCCGGCTTGTAAACCCGGCAACGCTCATCCAGTTCAGTTCGTGGATGTCGCCATCAATGAGGCCGCGAAACCCATTGTAGACGCCCATCATAATGTGCCCTTTGTCTACACCGAGGCGCACGGCCGCGCGCACGGCCGTATTCATTCCCGGCGCCGGTCCGCCAGCGTGCATCACGGCGATGCGCAGGCGGCGTTGACCGGGCAGGACGTTGTGGGGTAGGGCGCGTACCAGTGTGCGCACAATGCGAAACGTTTCACTAAAACTATTACCGCGCAGCGACATCGCCTGTTCATAATCTCGTTCTTTGATCGCCGTTGCCACGCCCCAGGTTTTTTCCAGGCAGTAGCTAAGGGGCGAGCGCGTTATTCTATTCCCTTGAATGCCAATCACCAGTGGTTCTTCACGCGCTTCCACTGTTTGAATAGCGTTGACCGCATCATCGCCGAGCAGTGTGCTCAAATTACGGTCGAAGGCGCTGGGCGCGCCGCCGCGCTGCACGTGGCCCAACACCGTGATGCGCGTATCTTCTCCGAGGCGGGTTTCCAGCACCTGCTTCACATATTCACTGGTAATGGGCTGCCCATGCCGGTCTTGCGCCCCTTCGGCGACGACGACGATGCTGTCACGGCGGCCTACTTCACGCCCTTTGCGCAGCACTTCGCACATTTTGTCTTCCCAGTTGTCCAGGTTGGGCGGGCTTTCGGGGATGAGCACCCAATCGGCGCCGGTAGCCAACGCGCTCATCAGGGCCAGGTAGCCACAGCGCCGCCCCATGACTTCAACGACGAAGCTGCGTTGGTGGCTGGCGGCCGTACTGGTAATGGCGTCAATGGCGTCTACAATGCGGTGCAGGGCTGTGTCGGCGCCGATGGTCATGTCTGTGCCATACATATCGTTGTCAATGGAACCAACCAGGCCAACGATGGCGAGTGTTGCAAAGCGGACGGCCGTTTCTGCCGTAATTTGGCCCTGCTCAACCAACTCTTGCAGCAGGCTTGACCACTCTTTTTGTAAAATGTGCGCCCCGGTCAGGCTGCCATCGCCGCCGATGATCACCAGCCCTTCAATGCTATGCTGTACCAGGTTATAAGCGGCTTGCAAACGGCCGCTGCGTTCACGAAACCGTTGGCAGCGCGCCGAGCCGATGATCGTGCCCCCCAGCTGTAAAATGCCGCCAACATCGTTCCACCCAATGGCGCGGATGCGCTGCCCACCATCTACCATGCCCTGGTAGCCTTCATAAATCGCGTATGTCTCGATGCCCTGGTTCAACGCATTGCGCACCACAGAGCGCACAGCCGCATTCATCCCTTGGGCATCGCCCCCACTTGTTAAAACCCCAATTTTTTTCATGACTATCTTCCAAAAGTCGGTAATCGGTAAACGGTAAGGAACGCGGATTAAATAAGTACCCAGTCAAACTAACCCTCGTCCCTAAGCGGTGATCGGCCAAATACCGCCGCCCGACGCCAAACTCTATAAATCTGTTAACAAATAAACGTGGGAAAAGTGGGAAAGAACGTGATTTATGCCTAATACTACCCAGTTCAGAAGGAGATGCAACTTGTTGATAAGCTTTTAACGACTTTATCTGTTCAGCCCCACTCCCACTGAAGCTCTGACAGGTTTTTGAACTGCAATGATTCAAGTTGGGCTGGCAAAAAACCTGTCAGAGTTGGACAAGGTTGAATCAGGTTCCTTATCGAACAGGGTGGCAATGGTGTTGATGCTGTACTGGCGCGTGTGGGCGGCAACGGCCGTAACCACATCCACCGCCAGTTTTTGCCTGGCCTGCTGCTCAATTTGCTCTGCCCGCAGCCGGCTATAACCATCGGCCACATCTTGCGCCACGACAAACAGCGCCAACGCCAGCGCCCGTTCCCAATCATCTGCACCCGCGTACAACTCGCCCATACTCAGCAGCACCGACAAGGCCAGGGGCACAGCTTGAATGGAGAGACTGGTCAGCCACGCTTCTTGTAGCTGCGCATAAGCCACCTTGTAGCTGCCTAGCGCCCGGTTCACGTCACCCAAATTGCTCAGACAGCAGGCTACCCCCCACGTATCCCCAATTTCCTGACAAATGCCCAGGCTTTCGTGCAGCAGCAGGTCTGCTTCCTCAAACTTACCCTGGGCAAAAGCGATAACCCCCAGGTTCATCAACGAAATGCTGATGCCCCGCTTTTGCCCAAACTCCCGCTTCAAGGCAAGACTGCGCTGATGGTACTCCCAGGCGGCCGCATAATCCTCGCGTCGTTCGGCGATCAGACCCAGGTTATTGTACGACTTGGCAATGCCATCCCGGTTGCCAATGGTGGTGGCAAGCGTCAGGCAATCCTGGTAACGTCGCTCCGCTTCGTCATAATCGCCCAGTTCATAGGCGACATTGCCCAGCCCGTTCAAAGCCTCAACGACCTCCCACTGGTTGCTGTCAGCTTGCGCATAGGTCAGGCTGTTTTCGTAATGCTCTCTGGCGGCGCTATATTGGCCGACCATATAGGCTGCATTGCCCAGGCTGTAATGGGCGCGGGCCACGCCCAATGAATTGGCTTGTGTTTGCGCCAGACGCAGGCTGCGCTGTCCCATCTCTTCAGCTTCGGCATAGGCGCCAATGGCATAGGCTGTCTGGCTGAGCAGGTAGAGGCAGTAAGCCATGCCCTGGTTGTCGTTGTTGGCCTGACAATGTTTGACGGCCGTAATGAGATGCGTCTGCGCCTGATCGTAGCGGCCCAGGCCATGGTAAGCCTGTCCCAACCGCTGCTCAACGGCTGCCAGGTCAACCGATGGCTGTTGTAATTGCAGGGCGCGTTCAAAATATTGCGCGGCCACCTGGTAAGCGCAGCTTTCCAGGGCATGTGTACCGGCGGCCAGGGTGTAATACGCTTCTTTGGCCGGGTTGCCAGCCATTTGCCAATGGTAGGCCAGCGCGTTTGTATACTGCGGCAGGTGGGGATAGACGGTTTCGATGGCGGTGGCCGCTTGTTGGTGCAGGGTGCGCTGTTCAACGGCCGTCAGGTCGAGCAGCAGCGCGTCACGTAGTTTGTCGTGTGCAAAGCGCCAGGCGCCCTCTTGAATGTCGAAGACGGCCGTTTCCTGCCCCATCACCAGCCAGCGATCCAGGGCAACATGTGGGGCGATGGTCGCCAGCAGCTTCAGGTCTAGCTGTCGTCCCAGAACGGCCGCCTGTCGCAGCAGCGGCCGTTCTGTCTCTGGAACCCGCTCCAGACGGCGTTGAATCAAGCCGCGCATCCCACCGGGCAAAATGTGCGCCGGCAAGTCAATCTGGTTGATTTCGGCCAGGCGTCCCGCTTCTTCCGCCAGTGCGCGCGCTACCTCTACCAGAAAAAAGGCGTTGCCTTCTGTTTCGCGCTGCAAATAGGCCACCAGCGTCGAGCTGCGTCCCGCCTGCCCCAGCATCGCTTCGCTCAGCGCCGCAATTTCCTTGTTGTCCAACCGTTTTAATTGCAGCAGCTGCATATAGCGCAGTTCGGCCGGCAAGTGCGGCGTTTCATCATCACGATAGGTAGCGACAATGAACAGGGGCAGCGTTTGATTCATTTGCGTCAGCCAGCCCAACAAGGCCAGGCTTTCCGGGCGCGCCCAGTGCAAATCTTCCAGCAGCAGCACAATGGGCTGCGTCTGGCGGTAGAACAGATTACTAATGGTGTTGAGCAGCAGCGCACGCCCGGTGTGGGTGTCTGCTTCTGGCGGGTCGGCGATGGGGCGGTGTAGTAATTCACCGATGTCAGGCAAGATGGTTGTGAGCAAACTCGCTTCCAGATCGTCTATGTCGGTGATCAGCGCCAGCCAGCGAATGGTCGGCAGCCAAAGTTGGAAGGGGGCGCTGCCTTCGCGCACACTTTGCCCGCGCAGCACCAGGGCGCCTTGTACCAGGGCGCGCGGTTGCAGTTCGTCGAGCAGCCGCGACTTGCCCACGCCGCTTTCGCCGCCAATCAACCAGGCGCTGCCGCGCCCGGCCAATGCCTGCTTCATCAGGCCAGATAACTGCGCCAGTTCATTCGTCCGCCCCACAAATTGTGCCGCTTGCAGAAAGCTGTCACGGATAGCGGCCGTTTCGGGCAGCAAGGGAAAACCGGTCGTTTCACCCAGGTCATGGATCACGTCGCGCGTGTTTTGGTAACGTTGGTCGGGTTGGCGCGCCAGCAGGCGGCTAAACATGCGCCGCAGCGGTGTATGGTCTGGCAGGGGGGAGAGATCAAGGGCGTTGACGAGGGTGTCGTAAAGGGTGGGAAACGGCCGTTGCGCCGCCAACATCTCATACGCGATAATCCCAAAGGCGTACAGGTCACTGGCCGGGCTGGCCGCCTGCCCGGCCAACAGTTCTGGCGCCATGTAGGCCCATGTACCTGCCGTCCCCGATGAATCTGGCTCTTCTTCGCTGCTGGAAAGGCCAAAGTCCAGCACCTTCACCTGATCATTGGCGACCAATACGTTGGCCGGTTTCAGGTCGCGGTGCAAAATGTGGCGACGGTGCAGGTAGAGTAAGGCTTCCAGGATTTGCAGCAGCAGGTGAATTTGGTTTGGGAACGGCCGTTCCCGGCCTGCTTGCAAAATCGTTTGCGCCTGTGGCAGCAGATCCATGGTGAAATAGGGCTGCCGTTCTTCGTCAAAGCCATAATCCAACACACTGATAATATTCGGGTGGCGTAAAGTTGCCAGCAGTTGGAATTCATGCGCCAGCGCCAGACGTGGGGCGCTGCTGCTGCTGCCTGTCGCCTCCCCCTGGCTGTTCCCAACCAACACCCGCTTCAAGGCTACCGTCTGCCCGGTGAGTAAATCAGTTGCCCGGTAAACGCTGCCCATACCGCCACTGCCAATCAGGCTGTGCAGCGCATATCGTTTACCGATGCGGGTGGTTGTGCCAATAGGTGAAGCCATGTTCGTCAATCTTGCCAATTGTGTTACGCCTTATTGCACCCGCTATTATACCCGGTAATCGGCAATCGGTAATCAGTGGCCGGTAGCAATTCGAAGTGCAAAACAATGTCGTCCCACCCCATCAATTCCAATTATGAAACCGCATAGGGTAGGGGCAAGGCAGGCGGGCAATACCTCAGCCGTTCACCGCTGCCTTTTCTCCGCCTGCCTTGCCCTGGCGCTGATCATGTGCAGCGGTTTGGTTAGCCTGTGGGCGAGGCAGCGCGCACAGAGGCCGTTTGTTGCTCACCAAAGCATGACTGCGCTGTCTCGCCCCTACCATAATTGGAATTGCTGGTCCCACCCCGGATCGCTTCACATTTCGCGTAAAGCATGATAAAGAGCTGTCGTCGCGGCGGTTGGCGCGACGCCCAATTCCGTTTGCAGCCGTTCCTGGCAGCGTTGGTAGGCGCGTATGGCCTGCGCCCGCTTGCCCTGAGCGGCGTATGCCTGCATCAGCGCCCGGTATGCCTGCTCCCAGCAGTTGTCGCGCCCCAAAATGAACTGCGCCACGTGAATGGCGTCATCCCAGGCCCGGTTTTGCAGCAGCAGCAGGGTCAGCCGTTCGGCCGTTTGCAAAAAGGTGGTTAGCAGTCGTTCGCGGGTTTCACTGCACCACGCTTCGTAGGGGTATTCCTGTAAATAGTCACCCTGGTAGCGCCCCATGGCCTGCCGATAATAGGCTGCGGCTTGTTCCACATCCGCCCCGTATAGGGCATCACCCGCGGCTACGAGTCGTTCAAATTCGGCCGTATCCAGCCAGATGTCTGCCTCCGGGCGCAGCCCATAGCGCGAATCATCCCGCGCAATGAAGGCTGATGGGGCATTTCGCTCCCGCTCTGGCTCCAGGACGTTGAGCAGGGCGCTGTAGGCAATCTTGAAATCTCGCTGCGCCTGTTCTGGCTCCAATTCAGGCCACAAAAGTTCGACGATCTGCTCCCGTTCGAGCATCGTTTGCCGCTGTGTGACCAGCAGCAATAACAATTGGCGCGCTTTTTTCCGTTTCCACTCTTGCGCAGTGATTGTCGCGTCGCCGCGCCACGCCTGGAATGGCCCCAAAAGCTGCAAACGGAGCTGGTAGCCGGGGTGAATTTGTACCTGCGCTAGCCCCAGGGTTTGCAACAGTTGTGCGGCATAGGCGCTTTGGTCGGTTTGGTCACGCCCCACCAGCAGCAGCGGCGCCAACGTGCGCGGTTGGGGCGGCCCCATGAGCGTCCGGCGTTGGAACAGGTATTCATAGTTGTGGGTTTGCACCAATCGCAGCAAGTCGGTGATGTCGCGCCCCCGACGGGGAATGTCGCCGGTTTTGTGCCAGACGATGCTTTGCCAGAGGCGGGTGACGGCCTGACCGTAGCTGTCGCCTGATTCGCGGAAAGCGGTATCGGCCTGGTTCAGCCAGGAAACGGCCGTTGCATACTGCCCGGCAAGGGCGTAGGCTGCGCCCAGCGTGACGCGAATGCAGGCCATGACCCACTCGTCGCCGGCCGCGTGCGCCAGTTCCAGGCCGGCCGCGGCCGTTGTCTGCGCTTGCTCTAAATCACCACGAAAGCCATGCGCCTGGCACAGCCCCCAAAACGCCTCTACTTTGAGACGCGGCACCTCAATCTGGTCACTGAGGCTAACGGCCGTTTGGAAACAGCGCGCCGCTTCTTCGTAACCGCGCGCATCCTTGCGCAGCAGCCAGGCGTGCCCCTGACGCATATGACCGACGGCCGTTACGAATTGTGACTGAAGCTGCTCACCGCGGCGCGTGCCCTCCGCCGCATAGCGAAAAGCCGCCTCTTGCTCGCCTTGAAAAGCGAGAATGAGCGACAAAATGAGCAGCGTTTCGCGGTGGGCGCGCGGCCGATTGACCGGCGCGTGCTGCTCGGTCAGCAGCCGTTCTTCCAGCAGCCGCCGCGCTTCATCCAGGCGACCGGTACGCAGCAGCAGCCGTACCGGGATTTCGGCCATGTCTGGCCCTTCCTGACGCAGCTCGCGCGCCTGCGCCTGGTAGGCTTGCGCCTGAGGCAGCCGCCCCAGGTTGAGCATGTTTTCCGCCAACAAATCGAGCAGGCGGGCGCGGCTTTCGCGGTCTTCCTGCCCCTCGCTGAGGCGCAGCGCCTCTTGCAGCAGCACGTTGGCCTGAGTGGCGTCTACCGTGTCCAGGTAAACGCGCGCCTGCCCGCGCAGCGCCTGCCCAATGGCGGGTATGTCACTGCGCGCGCGGCTGTGGGTTTCCGCCTGTTTGTACCAACCCAGGGCTTCGTCAAAGCGGCTGCGCAGGCGGGCGATGTCTCCCAGGTAGACCAGCAGTGCGGGATTGGCAGCCAGGACGCCCGGCGGGAGGTGGGTGAGCCAGCCTGACAAGGTGTCCAGCCGACCGGCCTGTACCATGTCGCGGCCGATGTGCGTCAGAAGTTGGGCGGCGTCGTCGTACCCGCCCGCTTCTAGCAGGTGATAGATGGCCTCTTCCGGCTGCTGCTGCGCCTGGTAAATAGTGGCGGCTTGCTGATGCCACTGCTGCTGTTCGGCCGGGGTTAGTTGGTGGCGCAGCAGGTCGCGGAAGAGGTGATGGTAACGTAGATGGCCGTCGCCGAGGTCAACGAGAAAGAGGCTGTTTTCGCGTAGATAGCGAAGCAGGGGGCGGCTGTCGTGATTGTCGCGCAGGGCATCGCAGCGGTCGGCGGTGAGTTGGCGCAGCACGGCCGTTTCGCGCAAAAATTGCTGCACGTCGGCGGGCTGCTGCGCCAGCACTTCTTGAGCCAGGTAGGTGAAGAGGTCGCCGCCGGAGAGCTGCCCCAGCGCTTCGTCGAGCGTGACCCGGCCGCCTTGCAGCCGCTGCCACACCAGTTGCAGGGCAATGGGCCAGCCCTCGCTTCGCGTAGCCAGTAAATCAACCTGACCAACAGCAAGTGGATAAGCAAATTGTTCGGCAAAGAGGGTGGCGATTTCTGCCGGGGTGAAGGCCAGGGCGTCTTGGGTGATGTCGAGCACGTCGCCGCGGACGCGCCAGGTGAGCAGGGTGGGCAGTTGCAATGGGTAACGGGTGGCAAGGATGATGTGTACTTGTTGTGGCGCGCGGCCAATGAAGCGGTCGAGGATGCGCAAAGATTCGCCGGCGTCGCGCAGGTGGTGGGCGTCGTCGAGGATGAGGAAGATGGGCGGTGGGCAGGCAGCGAGTTCGTTGCTGAGCAGGTCGGTAACGGCCGTCCACCCCTGCGCATTGTGTTCCCACTGTTCCAAGAGGGCTAACGGGGCGGCTGAGAGTTGGGGGACGGCCGTTTGCAGCGCATGGACCAGGTGCAGCAAGAACATTTGCGGGTCGGCGTCTTCCTTTTCCAGGTGATACCAGGCCAGGGGCAGCGGTTCATGCGCCAGGGCTGCCAGGGCGGTGCTTTTGCCATAGCCGGCGCCGGCTTGCAGCAGGGTGAGCCGTACTTGCTGCGCGGCGCGCAGGAGGGTGGTGAGACGCGGCCGTACCAGCGTGTGCCGGGGCAAACGGGGAGGCGTTAATTTGGTACGGATGACCAGTCCGGTTTGGGCGGCGGGTTGATTCACGCTGTACCTCTTGGTGGTTCGTTCGTAAACGACGGTTACGTTTGCTGTGACCGGTCTCCTGACCGCGCCAGCTGCGGCAATTGTAACGAGGGTGGGGAGGCGTCGCAATGAAAATAGGGGAACCCGCCATGGGGGATTGATTACTTCCAGGAATCGCGAGTTTAGAAGTTGAACATCTTCGGAGAAGTTGAACTTCTCCTGTAGCTTACTGATTGTTTGACAGAATTAACCTTTTGCCCCGATGACGACAACGAATTGGAGTAAACAGC
>JACSRF010000102.1 GCA_014879875.1 Anaerolinea sp. | reverse complement strand
TCATTTTATCACATTATGTCGAGCTGAGCCACTTTTGGGGCCGCTTGACCTTTTTTCGGTAGAGTCAAAAATGGAAATCAAACGAAATGGTTCACAACCTTCCGGCAAAGGCCCGGGCGATGTCGTGCAGTTTGCGCCGGGTGAAAAACATTGGCAATGGGGCTGCGCCGGAAACGGCCGTTATCCACAGCGCTATCCAGGAAACCCTCGCCGACAAAGCCGTTGAATGGCTGGAACACGTCAGCGATGAACAGTATCAAACAGGAGATTAATGATGCAAATTGGATTACAAATTCCGTCTTTTAAGTATCCGGGGGGAACGGCCGTTATCCGACCCAAACTAAAAGAAATCGTCACCACCGCCGAAGCAGCAGGCTTTTACAGCCTCTGGGTGATGGATCATTACTATCAAATCAAGGGGCTATTCGGCGAAGCCTACACCGACCCGATGCTGGAAAGCTACACCACGCTCGGATATATCGCCGGACTCACTGAAAAAGCGTATCTCGGTGTACTGGTCACGGGCGTCATCTATCGCCACCCCTCTGTTCTGATGAAGATGATCAACACACTCGATATTCTCGCCGGTGGTCGTACATATTTCGGCATTGGTGCGGCATGGTATGAAGAAGAAGCAAAAGGTTATGGTATCCCTTACCCTTCAACGTCAGAGCGCTTCGAGCAGCTGGAGGACAATCTGAAACTGGCGAAAGCACTCTGGAACAGCGATGAGACATCCTTTGTGGGTAAACATTTTGCTGCGCCAGCGATCACCAACAATCCCCGGCCACTCTCAACCCCACATCCGCGCATCATGATTGGGGGTACAGGTCCGAAGAAGACACTGCGAATGGTTGCTCAATATGCGGATGCCTGCAATATCGGTGATTGGGTGGGTATAGAAAACATGCAAAAAGCGCTGGACACGCTCAAAGCCCATTGCGAAAGGCTGGGGCGCGATTACGACACCGTCGAGAAAACATCCCTCGGCACCGTGAATCTTTCCGAGAAGGATACGGTAAAAAGCACCATCAACCGCATCCAAGAACTCTCCGCAATGGGCTTCACCCACGCCATCTTCAACATGCCGGATGTGTACAAAACCACACCGCTGGAAACCTTTGCCAAAGAGATCATCCCGGCGGCAGCGGCGCTCTAAAAATCCGTAAAAACAGGAAAGGGTTTCGTTGCCATCGAAAAGAGGGTGGAAGCGCCAAATTGGACGAACGACGGCCGTTTCCTCATCTACAACAGCGGCGGGCGAATGTATCGTTATGAACTGGCTACCGGGGAAAACCGGGAGATCGACACCGGCTTTGCCACCGACTGCAACAATGACCACGTGCTCTCGTCCGACAACAGCCAGATGTCCATCAGCCATCACACACGAACCGGGATTGGATGACGGGCCGGAATATTTCCCTTCCGGTGAACATATCTGGTTCAACTCCACGCGCAGCGGCCTGATGCAAATCTGGCGAATGAATAAGTGGCTTATACGTTGCACCATTATAGCTTATTTACATATTTCCGTTTACAGCCCCGCAAACTAGATCGTTCCATGAAAGCAGGGCGAGACAGGCGGGAGACGAGGTGTTGGTGATTATCCAAGGCCATTCCCACCTTCTCGCCCCTGCAATAAGGTTGACAATCGGGCGCAATCCATTAACAATTGGCGTAGACAAACCCATTTCCTATAAGACGAGGCGAATAGATGATGAGAAACCGTGAAGTGTTAGAAGGTGTGACGTATTATGACAATATTGTGCAGACGATAGGGAATACGCCGTTGGTGCATTTGAAGTCGCTGACGCGTGATCTGGCGTGCGTGGTGCTGGCCAAGGTGGAGTTTTTTAACCCCGGTGGGTCGGTGAAGGACCGCATTGGGTGGACGATTATTGAGGACGCCGAGAAGAGCGGGGTGCTCAAGCCGGGGGGGACCATTGTCGAAGCGACATCGGGGAATACGGGGGTGGGCCTGGCGATGGCTGCGGCGCTGAAAGGGTATCGCTGTATTTTTGTGATGCCGGATAAGATGTCGCAGGAGAAGATTTTGCTGCTGCGGGCGTTTGGGGCGCGGGTGGTGGTGACGCCAACGGCCGTTGCGCCCGAAGACCCACGCAGTTACTATTCGGTGGCGCACCGGCTGGTGACGGAAACGCCCAATGCCATTTTGGCGAATCAGTATCACAACCCGGTGAACCCACAATCCCATTACGACATGACCGGGCCGGAAATCTGGCGGCAAACGGCGGGGAAGATCACCCATTTCGTCACCGGGATGGGCACAGGGGGCACGATTACGGGCGTCGGCCGTTTTCTAAAAGAGCAAAACCCGCGCGTCAAAGTCATTGGCGTGGACCCGCTTGGCTCCATTTTGTATGAGCTGCATCGCAGCGGCAAAACGGTGACGGCCGAAAGTTATAAAGTAGAGGGGATTGGCGAAGATTTTTTACCAGGCACAACCGATTTAAGTGTGATTGATGAGATTGTGCAGGTGAATGACCGCGAAAGTTTGCTGATGACGCGGCGGCTGGTGCGTGAAGAGGGCATTTTTGCCGGCGGCTCGTGTGGCGCGGCGGTGATTGGCGCGATTAAATATGCGCGCGAGCATAAATTGGGGCCGGATGATCTCATGGTGGTCATTTTGCCGGACTCCGGGTCGCGTTACCTGAGCAAGGTGTTTGATGATGATTGGATGCGCGAGAATGGCTTTTTGGAGTCGGCGTGGGTAGATTTTCGCGCGGTGGATATTCAGACGACCAAGGCGAGCGCGACGTTGATTATGGCGCAGCCGACGGATCTAATGACGGCCGTTGTCGCCCAAATGAAGCAGTATGGCGTGTCGCAGCTGCCGGTGGTGGATGGGGACGGCCGTCTGCTGGGCGTGGTCACGGAAATTGACCTGCTCAACCATATGCTGACGGCCGATCATACGCACCATGCGGACGAAACCATTGAGTCGGTGATTGATGTCAATGTGCCTGTCGTGCGCCCCAACACGCCATTGGAAACGTTGATGCCCATTCTCAGCCATCATCACGCCGTCATCATTGCCGCTGAGGATAAGGTGCAGGGCATTTTGACGAAGATTGACATCCTCGATTTCCTGGCGTCGCATATGTGAGTGTGTCACCCAGGTTAGTAACCTGGGGTACAGGAGGTATGGATGGTAAAACAAAATCTCCAGATGCTGCGTGGCGTAAGTCGCACGTTCGCTTTATCTATTGAACAATTACCAGGCGTCTTGCGCGAGGCAACGGCCGATGCGTATTTGCTCCTGCGCGTTTCTGACTGCCTGGAAGACCATGAGACGATGCCCGCAGACCGCAAAGCGCACCTGCTGCGCCTGTGGGCGGATGTGCTGGTCGGCAAAGAAACGGCCACCCACCTCACGAAGAGCATCGCCGATCTGGATGGGAATGACCCGGAAGTTCACGTGGCGCAAAGCGCGGAACTGGTTATGGAGTGGGTGCGGGCGCTGCCAAACGGGCTGCAAGAGCCGATCCTGACCCACGTTCACGATTCCACCCTGGGGATGGCACGCTGGCAAGATCATGGCCCCTATGTGGAGGATGAAGCGGCGCTGGACGATTACATGCACGAAGTGGCCGGGCGCGTCGGCTACCTGGTGACGGACCTGTTTGCCTGGCATTCGGCGCGGATTCGGGAGCGGCGCGTGGCGCTGCTGCCCCTGGCGCGGCAGTGTGGGCTGGCGCTGCAAACGGTGAACGTCATTCGCGGCATCCCCAAAGATTATGAGCGTGGCTGGGTGTTTGTGCCGCAGACCTTCATGCACGAGGCGGGGCTGACGCGGGAGACGCTGTTAGACCCGGCTTACCTGGAGCAATCGCTCATCGTCACCAACAGGCTGGTGAGCAAGGCGGTGCGCCATTTGAACTATGGCCTGGATTACATCACGTTATTTCCGCGCCGCTTTCACGGCATTCGCCTGTCGTTGATGTGGCCCTTTTTCCTGGCTATTGCCACGCTGGACAAAAGCTGGGGCAACGCCAATGTGCTGCTCGGCGAAGCGAAGATCGGCCGTGACCAGGTGAAGCAGATCATCTTGCGCACGAAGATTTTTGGCTGGTCGAACCGCTGGCTGGTGAATTATTACGGGGGGTTGATACGGCCGTTTGCCAATCTGTCAGCCTCCTTGAAGACCTGATAGGTCGACCTAACCTGGACAAGCCAGAAAAGAATTTAACGCAAAGGCACAAAGAGACAAAGAGACAAAGAGGCAAAGAAGCAAAGAAGCAAAGAAGAAGAAAATCCTTTGCGCCTTTCTTCCTTTGCCCCTTTGCGTTAAAAATTCTTGTACATCA
>JACSRF010000410.1 GCA_014879875.1 Anaerolinea sp. | reverse complement strand
GGTGGCGGCGGAGACGGCGCGTATTTTGCAGCGCCACTACCCAATGCTGCAAGTCGCCGGCGTGTATGCCGGGTCGCCGGCCGTGGCGGAGAATGACGCCATTGTGCAGATGATCAATGAGAGCGGCGCGGATATGCTGCTGGTGGCTTATGGCGCGCCGCGGCAGGACAAGTGGATTTACCGCAACCGGCGCCAGCTAACGGCCGTGCGCGTCGCTATCGGCGTTGGCGGCTCTTTTGATTTTGTCACGGGCAAGGCGGTGCGCGCGCCGCGTTGGGTGCAGAACCTGGGCCTGGAATGGCTGCACCGGCTGCTGCATGAACCATGGCGTTGGCGGCGGATGCTGGCGCTGCCCCGGTTTGCGCTGCGGGTGCTGGTCGGACGGCTGCGGGTGTTGGCGAACGGGGGTCAGGATCGCTAATAAGTTGGAGTATTTTTGTCACCTTTTTTTTGTGACATAGATCACTTTTTTAACCCGGGCAATTTGGTGAAACTATTAGCCATCTGCGCGTGCCATTTTCTTTGCAACCAGTTTCCATGCGCAAGGTGTACCACAGCTTATATTCGCCTGTAACACAATTTGCCAAAGGGTGTGTTTCATTGTGGTTGGACAACGGATTGGCAGGATTTATAGATGCCTTGATTCGCGGCCATTCGTTGTCGTCTTCCGCGTAAAAGATTAAATTTGTCAGTCAACCAGAACCGTTATTAGTATATTAAAGGAGGGGCACATGTCTCGTAACCGATCCCATAGATTATCTGTTCTTTTGAGTATGGCTCTAACAGGAGGGTTCCTGTTGGCGGCGCTGTTTGCGCTCTTGACGCACCCGGCTGTCGAAGTTAAGGAAAGACAAATAAACAAACCTGCTCCGGTCAGCGATGTCTGGTCGCCTGCTGTGGAGGAGGAAACTGCGCCAGGTGAGCGGCCTCCTGCTCCTCTGCCATTGGCCGTTGAAGTGGAAATGGCTGCCAGAGGTGAAAATGGGATCACGGCCGTACCAGAACCGGCTGCGGCCGTAACCACTACCAGGGTAGACCTGCCTGATAAGGAGGTGACGGCGCTTGTGTCGCCCCAGGAACCGACCATGCCGCAAGCATTGACTCCAGTGACTGTGGACAGCCTCCCCTTTGACGCCGCCGCAGCCGCCGCAGCGTCCCGTAACGCTATCCAGAGAGACCCTTTAGGACGGCCGTTTTTACACAAACCAGCTCATCAAGCCCTTTTTACCGCGCAAACCCTGCACTTCACCCCCATCTTGCCAGAATCGGGTGGCCTGGCCGGGCTTGGCGGCGGCGCGACAGCCGATGTGGGCGCGCCTAAACCAGACCATCATGCCACCAAACTGAACCCACTGCTCCAGGGCAGCGCGCCGATCACGCCGGGACAAGTGTTGTCCAACACCCTGCCAGGCTCAGGGCAGGCTCTGACGCTTTCCATTGAGTTGGCCAGGGTCGCGGTTGGAGAACAGGTGTTGTTTGCCGCGCCTTCAACGGCCGCGCCGCAAATTGAGGCCAACGTGGTGCGGTACACGCATACCCAAACTTTAGTGGAAGAATTTATCGCCCTGGATGAGGGGATTGAGCAGCAGTGGTGGCTGCTGGCAGACCCCGGCGCCAGTGGGGATTTGGTCATCACGGTAGATATTGCAACGGCCGTTACCGTGACGCTGCAAGGGGGCAACCTGTTATTCTCTATCGTAGACGAGAACGGCGACCTGACGCCCGTCACCGCATACAGCCGGGCATGGGCTGTGGATGCGGACGGCCAGAGTGAGTGGGCGGCCATGCACGTGGAATTCATCGGCGCCGACGCGGCCGGGCAGCAGCAATTTCGCCTCTCCATTACCCTGGACGAAGCGTGGCTGGCGGCCGCCGCATATCCCATTTTGATAGACCCTTTGGTGAGCAGCGTGTTCCGCCTGGAGCAGGAGACGCCTAAGCATGACCAACAATTCCCGGCCGTCGCCTACAACCCGGACGCCGATGAATACCTGCTGGTGTGGCAAGATTACCGCAGCGGCGCCGATTGGGGGATTTATGGGCAGCGGGTGGCGGCCGATGGCGCGCTGCGCGACGAAAACTTCATCATTGCCGATGGCGCCTATAACCAGCAATTCCCGCGCATAGCCTATGGCGATGGCGTTTACCTGGTGACCTGGCGCCACTATCCGGGGACATCTACTTATTATTATGACGCCTATGCCAGCGTCATCTCCGGGACCGGCGGCGTGTTGGTTAACAATATCCCCATATCTGCCCGCAGCGGTTTAAATGACCGGGAAACGCCCACCGACGTCATTTACAATCCGACAGTCGGCCGTTTCCTGGTCTTATGGCAAGATTATCGCACAGGGTATTGGAATATGTGGGGGCGGCTTGTGGCGGCCAACGGGTCAATGGGGGCGGCGGCGCAGATCACGTTTATCACCAACAAAAACGAAACAAACGGCGCCGGCGCTTATAACCCCATTAACAATCAATTCATCGTCCTGTATGAATACGAGGCGCAGACCGGTGGGCAAAAGGATATTCGCGGCCGCCGCATCAACGTGGTTGGCAGCCAGACGTTGAGCGTCTTGTCTGGCGAGACCATTTACGTGGCCACAGGCAGCGCCGATCAGGGGGCTGTGGACGTCGTTTACGCCGCCGTTGCCGGGCAATATCTCGCCGTGTGGCAAGATAATCGGCAGGCGGCGACCAATGGGTATGACCTTTACGGCCGTGCCATTTCTGCCGGTGGCAGCGTTGGGGCCGAATTCGCGATCACGACCCTGGCAGCGAGCGAACAAAATCCGCGCTTTGCCGATGGCGTGGACGCCGGGACTCTCCTGATCTGGCAGCGATACAATACCGGTACTTCCTGGGACCTGTATGCCCACGCCCTGAGCGGCAGTGGGCAGTTAAGCGGCAGTCCGTTTGCCGTGCAGGAGTCTGCGTACCAGCAAACCGGCCCGGTTCTGGTGGGGCGGGGCGACGGGGAGTACCTGGCTGTGTGGCACGATGACCGGTATGGCGCGAGCAGTGGCGCGGGGCTGGGTGATGATCTCGCGCGCGGTTGGGACATCTTCATCCAGCGGCTGCACAATGACGCCCCGGCCTCTGGCGAGGCGTTGGCGCATCCGGCGCCGGGCGAGCAGACGCAGCCCCAGGTCGCCTACAATGCCGTGGCGGATGAATATTTCGTCGTCTGGCAAGATTATCGCAGTGGGACCGATTGGGACATCTACGGGCAGCGGTTAGATGGCAGCGGCAACCCCTTGGGCGAGAATATCCTCATCCACACCGCGCCGTCCACGCACCAGGTTGCGCCGCAGATCGCCTATGGCCAGGCCATTGACGGGGGCAATGGGGGGTATCTCGTTGTCTGGCAGCATTACACCACAGAGAGCGTTTACACAATCTATGGGCAGCGCGCTGCCGCTAATGGGGCTTTGTTGGGCGCTCCCCTTTCCTTTACGCGGTCCACCAGTGACAAAAATGCCAAAGAAAAACCCACCGATATCGTCTACGATGCCGCAGCCGGCCGCTTTCTGGTTGTGTCGCAGTACCAGGCCACCCAATATGCAGATATTTGGGGCTGGCTTGTCACAGGTGGGGGCAGCGTTGGCGCGCCGATTCAAGTGACTTCCTCCGCCTCTTTGCATGAGAGCAATGCCGTTGTCGCTTACCATGCCAATGCGGCGCAATTTCTTGTACTCTATGAACGGCCAGACGGTTATATGAAACGTGACATCTTAGGCATTCGCCTGTCCAATGCCGGCGCGCCGTTTGGCGCTGCGATTAATCTGGCCGTCGGCGTCACAGATGATTGGGGGGCAGATCTCATTTACCTGCCGGAACTTGGGAGCTACGTCGCCGTCTGGTCAGGCAGCGTTGGGTCAGCACAGGGGAACTATCATATTTACAGCCAGGCGATTTCATCTGGCGGTATCCCCAATGGTTCGAAGAGGAATGTCACGACGGCCAGCGGGTTGGCGGTGTCGCCGCGCATTGCCGCGGATGGCGGCGGTGGCGCGTTGGCGCTGTGGTCGTTTTACCTGGATGGCGACTATGACCTGTACGGCCGTCGGTTGGACAGCGAACTGCGAGCCCAGGGGAACGTCTTTACCGTGCTTGATCTGGATGGCAATCAGGAGTCGCCGGCGCCGGCCGTGGTCGGGAACGGCAGCGACCACTACCTGTTGGCCTGGCAGGATAAGGCTGCCGGCGAATGGGATTTGTACGCGGCGCTGCTGCGGCCAGATACGGTGATAACCGGCCTCACCGCGGCCAATGACGGCCCTACGGCCTTGGGCAGCGGCACGACCTTGTCGGCAACGGTCGCCGGTGGCAGCAATGTGGCCTACGCCTGGGA
>JACSRF010000471.1 GCA_014879875.1 Anaerolinea sp. | reverse complement strand
TGGGGACAATGTGAATCTGGATGTCGAGTTGATTACGCCGGTGGCATTGGAAGAAGGGCAGCGTTTTGCTATTCGTGAAGGCGGCCTGACGGTTGGCGCCGGTGTTATCACTAAGATTATAAAATAAGCTTGATTGAATTGATAGGGCGTTGCTACAACGCCCTATTTTTGAGGCGGAACATGGCTAAACAAAAAATTCGTATTCGTCTGAAGGCATATGACCACCGCGTTTTGGATCAGTCGGCTAAACGTATTGTGGGAACGGCCGAACGTACCGGCGCCCGTGTCGTAGGACCTGTCCCCTTGCCTACGCGCATTGAGCGTTTTACGGTGCGACGCAGTACGTTTATTGACAAAGATTCGCATGAACATTTTGAGATTCGCACGCATAAGCGGCTCATTGATGTGATTAATCCTGATTCCAAAACAATTGATACCTTAATGCGGCTTAATTTACCGGCCGGTGTTGATATCGAGATTTCAATTTAAGGCATTTTGCCAAATCCAATAGATAGGATGATGCAGCTTGCGCCTGGTAGCTGACAGTCCTGGGAGGTTTACGTTGAAAAGTTTACTAGGCATAAAAATAGGCATGACACAGGTGCTTGATGCCGCAGGCGTTGCGACGCCTGTCACTATTATTCAGGCTGGGCCATGCTACGTAACACAAGTAAAGACAATAGACAGTGATGGCTATGAGGCCATTCAGGTTGGCTTCCGTGAAATAAAAGAGAAACGTCTGTCTAAAGGACAGCAGGGGCACCTGGGTCTCTTGAAAAGCGATAAGAAGCATCCTAGCCGCAAGCGAAACGCTGGCGTTCCTGCGGTGCGGTATCTCCGCGAATTTCGCGCGAAGAGTGTGGCTGATTATCAATTGGGGCAGCAGTTGACCGTTGAACAGTTTGAGCCTGGTGATCGTGTAGATGTTACCGGCAAAACCAAGGGCCGCGGCTTTACCGGCACGGTGAAGCGGCATGGGTTCAGTGGTGGTGTGCGTACACATGGTCAATCAGACCGCCATCGTGCGCCTGGTTCGATTGGCGCCGCTTCTGGTACTGCCCATGTTTTTAAGGGGAAGCGAATGTCAGGCCGTATGGGCAATGCTCGCTTCACCGCCCAAAATCTTGAAGTTGTGCGCATTGACGCCGACAAGAATTTGATCGCGGTCAAGGGCGCCATTCCTGGGGCCAAGGGCGGGTTTGTTATCATTCGGGATGCCGTCAAGAGCTAGCGGAGGCGATGTGATGAAAGTTCCAGTATATAACATGGCTGGTGAAGAGGTAAGCAACGTTGATCTTCCGGCCAGCATTTTTGAAGCAGATGTGAATCGCGGCTTGATGCATCAGGCTTTGGTACGTCAGTTGGCGAATGCGCGCCTGGGTACGCATAAGGCGAAAGGGCGTTCTGAGGTCAACCGCACGACGGCCAAAGTTTATCGGCAAAAGGGTACGGGACGCGCCCGGCATGGCAGCCGTCGCGCGCCAATTTTTGTGGGCGGTGGTGTTGCCCATGGGCCACGACCACGTAAATATATTAAAGACATGCCGCGTAAGATGCGGCGGGCTGCACTCAGATCGGCGCTGACGGTGAAGGCCAGCAATGATGACATTGTGCTGCTTGATGACATTTATATGGATGTGCCCAAGAGCCGGGATATCGTGACGATCGTTGAACGTCTTACCCAGGGCGATACTGCGTTACTTCTCCTGGCTGAGCGTAATGAGAATGTTGAGAAATCGGCGCGTAATTTGACGAACATCAAGACGCTGCGTGCAGGATATTTGAATATACGCGACTTGCTGGGATATGGGAAGCTTGTGATGCCACTGGCCGCGTTGTCCGTGATTGATGAATTCCTCAATACCGGTGAAGAGTCTGGGGAAGAGGAGGAATAAGCGATGCATTGGCGTGAAGTGATTAGACGGCCGTTGGTTACTGAAAAAAGCAACTATATGGCTGATGTGTTGAATCAATATTCTTTTGTAGTAGATTCGCGGGTGAATAAACTGCAAATTAAACAGGCTATTGAGTTGGCCTGGCCTGATGTGACCGTGAATAAAGTGCGTGTTGCCAATATGCCGGCGAAACGCGCCCGTCGTTGGCGCCGCGTGACTGTGCGCAAGCCAGGATGGAAAAAGGCGATTGTGACCCTGGCTCCAGGGAACAGTATTGAGTTGTTTGAAGGTGTTTAACTAAAGGATAAAAATCTGAGCAGGGATGAGGGTTTTCTATAAACAGGGTTTATGTTCCTGTTTGTGGATAAGTCTAGGTTCCGTCTCTGGAGGAATTATGCCAATTAAAGTATATAAGCCAACTTCTCCGGGTCGCCGCGATATGAGCGGCCAGACCTTTGAAGAAGTAACACGTTCATACCCTGAACGGCGTCTGACACATGGTCTGCGTAAACGGGGCGGCCGTAATTTTCGCGGGAAGATTACGATCCGTCACCGTGGTGGCGGCCATAAACGTCGGTATCGTGACATTGATTTCAAGCGGAACAAGTTTGGCGTGCCAGCACGGGTAGCAACCATTGAGTATGATCCAAATCGTTCAGCGCGTATTGCTTTGCTTGTTTATGCGGATGGCGAGAAACGCTATATTATTGCTCCGCTTGGCCTGCGAGTGGGCGATACGGTTATGAACGGGCCGCTTGCGGAAATTCGCCCAGGTAATGCGCTGCCACTGAATAATATTCCTTTGGGTACGCAAATTCATAATGTGGAGCTGCAGGAAGGACGTGGTGGGCAACTGGTGCGCTCGGCAGGGACTTCGGCGCAATTGCTGGCCAAAGATCATCCATTGTATGCGACGCTGCGTTTACCATCGGGTGAGGAGCGGTATGTTCCCAAGAATTGCATGGCGACGATTGGCCAGGTAGGGAATGTTGAGCATGGCAATATCAAGTTGGGTAAAGCTGGGCGCAAACGTTATTTGGGGATTCGCCCAACCGTTCGTGGCTCGGCAATGAATCCAAATGATCATCCCCATGGTGGGGGTGAAGGTCGTTCACCCATTGGGATGCCTGGTCCGAAGACGCCGTGGGGAAAGCCGGCGCAAGGTCGGCGTACACGTCGGAATAAGCGAACGGATAAGTATATTTTCCGTCGTCGCACGAAGAAGCGCCGGTAAGGAGATGAGAAGATGTCACGTTCATTAAAGAAAGGACCATACGTAAGTCCAAAGCTGTTGCGGAAGGTTGATAAGTTGAATGATGCGAAGAGCCGCCAGGTCATTCGTACCTGGTCGCGGGCGAGCACGATCTTCCCGCAGATGGTGGGGCACACCATTGCTGTGTATGATGGACGCCGCCATATTCCGATTTATGTAACGGAGAATATGGTGGGCCATAAGCTGGGCGAATTTGCGCCGACCCGCACTTTCCGGGGGCATGTTAGATCTGAAAAGAAGGGGCGTCGGTAATTATGGCTGAGGTATTTGAAGTTAGAGCTGTGGCAAAGCACATCGCTATTTCCACCCAGAAAGTTCGCCTGGTGGTTAATGTTGTGCGTGGTAAGAGCGCTGGAGAAGCGCTGGATACGCTGCGCTTTATGCCGCAACGAGCAGCGGAACCAGTTTTTAAGTTGATACAATCGGCTGTGGCTAATGCTGAAGAGAATTTTGGCCTGGAGATTGATGAACTGGTGGTGCATCGTATTCATGCGGATGAGGGGCCGCGCCATCGCAAGGCGCCCTATGGCGGCCGTTTTGCAGGTCGTGGCCGTTTTCGGCCGATTATGCGTCGCTCGTCACATATTACGGTTGTATTGGCTGAGCGGGAGATTGGAGAATAAGGATCAGTGATCGGTAATCAGTAACGGTGATCGGCCAGGATGGTGTGATTGCCGGTGTGAAGGACTGATTACTGAGACGGAGGAAACTAAGTTGGGACGTAAAGTACATCCAGTGGGGTTCCGTTTGAAGGCCTTCCGTGATTGGAATACACGTTGGTTTGCCGAAGGTGAACAGTATCGTGATTTGCTGCACGAGGACTTTGCGATTCGTAAGTTGGTGAAGAAGGAATTACCAGCAGCAGGCGTGTCGCATTTGCATATTGAGCGCGCGGCGCCGAATCAGGTCATGGTTGTGATTCATACAGCTCGCCCGGGTATTGTTATTGGGCGGAAGGGCGCTTCGGTTAAGGAACTGCGTGGGAAGCTGCGGACGTTGACGGGAAAGGCTGTGCGCCTGGAAGTGGAAGAGGTTGGACAGCCTGAAGGCAATGCGCAGTTGATTGCGGAGAATATAGCGGGTCAGTTGGAGCGGCGTATTGCGCACAGCCGCGCGATGAAGCGCGCGGCAATGCAGGCGATGCGTCAACCAGGTGTTGAAGGGGTTCGTATTGAAGTAGGCGGCCGTTTAGGCGGTTCGGAAATGGCACGGAAAGAGAAGGTTTCTGACGGCCGTGTGCCACGCAATACGTTACGCGCAAACCTGGAGTATGGCACGGCTGAAGGGCTGACGACATTTGGAATGATCGGCGTCAAGGTTTGGGTCTATCGCGGGGAGATTTTGCCGCAGCGGGCCGAGGCAACGGACGTTTATATTAGTGAGTAAAGCGGAGAGCAGACCATGTTAATGCCAAAACGCGTGAAATATCGGAAGCAATTCCGTGGGCGCATGAGAGGTATGGCGAAAGGTGGCGGCGAGCTGCAGCAGGGCGAGTTTGGTCTACAGGCTCTTGAACCGGGTTGGATTACCAGCCGCCAGATCGAGTCAGTGCGCCGGGCCATCGTGCGTAGAATGCGTCGTCGTGGTAAGTATTGGATTCGGATTTTCCCGGATAAACCGGTGACAGCCAAACCGGCCGAAACTCGTATGGGTAAAGGCAAAGGGTCGGTTGACCATTGGGTGGCTGTGGTGAAACCAGGACGTATTATGTTTGAGATTTCTGGGGTACCGGAAGATGTGGCCCGGGAGGCGCTGTTGTTGGGCAAGTATAAGCTGCCCATCAGGACGCAGATTGTTTCTCGACAGGAGGCGTTGTAATGTTAAACGTCGTAGAGCTGCAAGAGATGAGTGGCAGTAAGCTGGAAGAGATGCTGGAAAACGCGCGTGAAGAAGTGTTTAATTTGCGTTTTCAACGGGCATCGTCTCGTCTGGAGAATTATGCGCGGCTGAAGCAGGTACGCCGGGAGATTGCTCAGTTGCAAACTGTATTGCATTTGCGCAAACTGGCGAAGGAAACGGCCGTTGTGGAACCAGCAATCGCCGCAGCGTTAGCCGGCAAAGAATGGACAGCCACCGCTCGTTTCAATTATGAAAAGAGCGCCTGGGCGGTTGAATTTACCGGTACCGATGACAATGAGATCGCCACGGCGCTGGTTAATCTGAATAAGAAACATATTCAGGGTCGTCGTGACCGGCGGACGCGAAGGCCACCCCGTCTGGTGACAAGCTATGAGATTGCAGGGTAGGTGAAAGATGAGAGAGCAAAGAAAACGCCTGACGGGTGTCGTGTCCAGCGACAAGATGGATAAAACGGTTGTGGTGACTGTTTCTGTGACACAGCGCCATCCACGCTATGGTAAGGTTTTGCGCCTGGTGAAGAAGTATAAGGCGCATGATGAAGAGAATACGTGCCGTCTTGGTGATCGTGTGCAGATTATCGAGTCACGACCGATTAGCCGGCATAAGCGCTGGTCTGTTGTTTCCATCCTGGAACATGCTGAGTAGAAGAGTGAGGATTAGGCGATGATTCAGCGAGAAAGTCGGGTAAGTGTCGCAGATAATTCGGGCGCGCGTGAACTCCTGGTGATTCAGGTGATGGGTGGCTCGAAGCGTCGTTATGGAACGGTTGGTGATGTGGTGACAGCAACAGTGAAAAAAGCTGTGCCTAATTCGGCCGTGAAGAAGAGTGCGATTGTGCGCGCCGTCATTGTGCGCACGAAGAAAGAATATAAGCGTGAAGACGGTAGTTATATCCGTTTTGATGATAATGCGGCTGTGATTTTGGGTGCGGATGGCAAAGCGCCGGTAGGCACACGTATCTTTGGCCCGGTGGCGCGCGAGTTGCGTGAAAAGGGGTTCAGCCGTATTTTGTCGCTCGCGCCTGAGGTGCTGTAGAGGTTGGTCATGCGCATTAAAGTAGATGATGAAGTTGTGGTCATTGCTGGGAATGATAAGGGTGAGCGGGGTAAGGTTTTGCGTGTTATCCCAAAGAAAAATCGCCTGGTTGTTTCCGGAATAAATGTGGTCAAGAAACACCAAAAGCCACGTCAAACTGGTGGGCGTGGTGGCCGGACACAGGGCGGTATTATTGAATTTGAAGCGCCCATTGATGTGTCGAACGTGATGGTGGCGGATCCGGAAACGGGTGAACCAACTCGTGTTGGGGTTCGTCGGGACGAGAACGGCCGTCGCGTTCGTTTTGCCAAGAAAAGTGGTGTTGCTCTCGACTAATTGGTCTGATATTGATGGGAACTAGCAGAGGTGAGCCAGGTAGTGGAGACGGTGATCGGTAATCAGTAATTGGTTTGCTGAGTACGGGTGAAAGCGAACGGCCGTTGGTTTACCTGCCACTCAACTCGGAGGACAAAATGGCATTTACGCCACTGAAAGAACGATACAAAGATGAAATTGTGCCTGCCTTGTTAAAGGAATTCTCCTTTAGTAGTGTGATGCAGGCGCCACGCATTGCAAAAGTTGTGGTGAATGTAGGGCTGGGTGAAGCTTTGGATAATGCGAAAGCAATTGATTTCGCCATGAATGACATCATTGCCATTACTGGGCAAAAACCAGTGGTGACAAAGGCGAAAAAATCAATTGCCAGCTTTAAATTGCGTGAAGGGCGTTCGATTGGATTGAAAGTGACGCTGCGCGGTGAACGGATGTGGAGTTTTCTGACTCGTTTAATTCACGTTGCACTCCCGCGTACGCGCGACTTCCAAGGGGTTTCACCGGATTCGTTTGACGGCCGTGGTAATTATACCTTGGGCCTGCGTGAACAATTGATTTTCCCGGAAATTGATTACGATAAAATTGACAAGATTCGGGGTATGGAAATCACGATTGTCACGACGGCGCGCACCGATGAAGAGGGCCGCAGCTTGCTGAAAATGTTGGACATGCCTTTTTGGCAGAATTGAGACGAATGAGTCCCTTGGAATGGATGGGAGAAAGAAATGGCTAAAAAATCGATGATTGCGCGGGATGGGAAACGAAAATATCGTGTTCGTGTCCGTAATCGTTGTAAATTGTGTGGTCGCCCTCGCGGTTATATGCGTCGTTTTGGTCTTTGTCGCATTTGTTTCCGGGAGCAGGCGTTGACGGGAAATATCCCCGGTGTGGTTAAATCTAGTTGGTAAGGTGAGGTGTCATTATGTCAATGAGTGATCCGATTGCCGATATGTTGACACGTGTGCGTAATGCGATGCAGCGGCAACACCCAACCGTCTCTATGCCTCACTCCAGCATAAAAGAAGCGATTGCCCAAGTTTTGCAGGAAGAGGGATATATTGATGGTTACGAGGTGCTGCCGGAACAACCACGCTCCGTGTTGCAGATCGATCTAAAGTATGTAGGTGGACGACGTGAGCGCCGCTCGGTTATTGCCGGTTTAGAACGGATTAGCCGGCCAGGGCGTCGGGTTTACGTTGCGAAAGATGAAATACCCTGGGTGTTGAGCGGTATGGGCACTGCGGTGCTGACGACATCCAAAGGGATTATGACTGGGCAAAAAGCTCGCCAACTTGGTGTAGGTGGCGAACTGATTTGCAAGGTTTGGTAGCAGGAGGTGTGGCATGTCACGAATTGGTAGAGCGCCGATCCCTGTACCAAAGGGTGTAACGGTTGATATTGATGGAACGGCCGTTTCCGTAAAAGGACCAAAAGGCACATTGTCGCAAGATTTACATCCAGACATGATGCTGGCCTTAGAAGATGGCGTCTTAACGGTAAAACGGCCAAGCGATTCCCGCGAGCATCGCTCTTTGCATGGGTTGACCCGTGCCCTGTTGCATAATATGGTCGTTGGTGTTCATTTGGGGTTCAAGAAAGTTTTGCAAATTGAGGGCGTTGGTTACCGCGCTGAGATGAATGGCAAGGTATTGGTCTTGAATGTGGGGTATTCTCACCCCATTCAGTTTGACCCACCACCCGATGTTGAATTCGCCGTCGAGAACCGCAACAAAACGATCATTGTCTCTGGCATTGATAAGCAACTTGTTGGTGAACTGTGTGCGCGTATTCGCAGAACGCGTCCCCCCGAACCGTATAAGGGAAAGGGCATACGCTATGATAGCGAGATTATCCGTCGCAAAGCTGGTAAAACTGGTAAGGTATAAGAGAAGAGGATTTTGAAATGGCTACCAAATCTCGTATCGCGCGTAAACGCCGTCACCAGCGCATCCGGATGAGTATCTCTGGAACGCAGGAACGGCCGCGTCTCAACGTGTTCCGTAGTCTGGACCATATCTATGTACAACTGATTGATGATGTGGCCGGGCTAACATTGGTTTCTGCGTCAACTTTAGACAAGAAACTGGTGTCAGAAATGGATGGAAAGAACAAAAAGGAACAAGCTGCCCTGGTTGGGAAGATTGTGGCTGAGCGGGCGCTGGCTGCTGGCATCAAACAAGTCGTCTTCGACCGTGGTGGTTATCTTTATCATGGCCGCGTCAAGGCTCTGGCTGATGGCGCTCGTGAAGGTGGCCTGGAGTTCTAATAGTTAGGAGAATCTAATGGGTCAAAGACGACAAGGTTTTCGTGAACAAGAGCGCAGTGAATTCGACGAGCGCATCATTGACATCACCCGTGTGGCCAAAGTCATCAAGGGCGGCCGTCGCTTTGCGTTTCGTGTAACCGTTGTGGTTGGCGATAACAAAGGGCGTGTGGGGGTTGGCATCGGCAAAGCGCGCTCCGTGCCGGATGCCATTCGTAAAGCCCTGGATGCTGCCCGTAAAGCAATGGAACCCGTTGCCATTATTGGTACAACCATTCCCCACGAGATTGTTGGGGAACATGGCGCGGCTAAGGTGCTGCTCAAACCAGCTTCCCCAGGTACGGGGGTTATTGCCGGTGGTGGCGTGCGTGCGGTGGTCGAAGCGGCCGGTTACAGAGACATTCTCTCCAAATCTCTCGGCAGCGCCAATGTTTTGAACGTGATGATGGCGACAATGGATGGCCTGCGCCGCCTGAAGAGCTTTCAACAAGTAGCGGCCGATCGGGGAAAAGATTCATCCGACGTGATGCCGTTTTGGAGTCGTAAGTGATGGCGAAATTACGGATTACATATCGTAAAAGCGCAATTGGGTATACCGTAAGGCAAAAAGCCACGATCAAGGCGCTCGGATTGCGTAAATTGAATCAAACAGTTGAGCAAGACGATACGCCCGCCATTCGTGGGATGATTAGCAAAGTTGAACATCTGGTTCACGTGGAAGAGGTGAAATCATGAAACTACACGATCTGCGTCCAGAAAAAGGGGCAAAGAAAAAGCGCAAGCGAGTAGGTCGTGGCGCCGGGGCCGGTCAGGGTAAAACGGCCGGTCGTGGTACCAAAGGGCAGAAGGCGCGCAGTGGTGGTGGTAAAGGCATCTACTTTGAGGGTGGTCAACTCCCTCTGGCGCGGCGTTTACCCTATAAGCGTGGGTTTACCAACATCCGCAAGGTGTATTACAAGGCGGTAAACTTAAGGAGCCTGGCTGAATTTGATTTTGGCGGTGACGCTGTGACGCCTGAAATCATGGCGGCGATTGGCCTGATCAAGAAGCCCACAGATCCGGTTGTTGTGTTAGGCGAGGGTGAGATTGACGTTGCCATGACTGTCAAAGCACATCGTTTCTCAACAACCGCTAAAGAGAAAATAGAGGCAGCAGGCGGTACTGCTGAATTGCTTCCTCTCAAATAATGTGTTTGGAGGACAATTATGATCGACTCAGTACGCACTGCTTTTTCTTTACCCGATTTGCGCCGGCGCATTCTTTTTACGGTGTTTATGTTGGTCATTTACCGTTTGGTAGCCAACATCCCCGTCCCAGGCGTTGATCTGGTTGCCTGGCTGCAATTTACAAGCCAGCAATCAGGTAACCAGGTCATTGACTTCCTTGACCTGTTATCCGGTGGCGCTGTACGCAATTTCTCGGTGATGGCGATGGGGGTTTACCCTTACATCACGGCATCAATTATCATGCAGTTGATTACGCCAATCATCCCGCAGTTGCAAGAACTGCAATCCGAAGGCGAATCGGGCCGTAATAAAATCAGCCGGATTACCTATTACCTCACCGTTCCTTTGGCTTTTCTGCAAGCGATTGCCCAGGTTCGCCTGATCGGCTTTAGCTTGTCAACAACGGGTGACGGGCTGGCGTTTATCATGCCGAATTTTGGCTTTGGGCCAACGGAACTGCTGCCCACGCTGACAACTCTGTTTGCGATGACGGGTGGCACGATGTTTGCCATCTGGATTGGTGAACGTATTACCGATGAAGGTATTGGGCAAGGTATCTCCCTGATTATCTTTGGCGGTATTATCGCCGGTCTGCTGCCGAATGCGTCGCGCCTGTTTGGGATTGATGACGTAACGGCGCGTATCTTTACCATTGTCGCTTTTATTACGATCACGGTGCTTTCGGTACTGGTGATTGTGGTTATTCAAGAAGGCCAGCGGCGGATACCGGTACAATATGGACGGCGCGTGCGCGGTCGTAAGATTTACCAGGGGCAAAGTACGTACATTCCCTTGAAAGTAAACACGGCCGGCATGATTCCGATCATCTTTGCCCAATCTATTCTGACGTTTCCCCCTTTGATTGCTAACTTTTTTGTTGGTGATATGTCAGTTAGTGGGAACTTCTTCCAAAATATTGCGCGCTCCATTAGTGGTTTTGGCACGAACCCTTACTCGCCAGAAACGGCAACGTTCTACTTTTACTGGATTACGTACTTTATTTTGGTTGTAGGGTTCACGTTCTTCTATACAGATGTGATGGTGCAGCAGCAGAATCTACCGCAGACGTTGCAGCGTCAGGGTGGGTTTATCCCTGGCATTCGCCCCGGTAAACGCACGGCCGATTACATTACGTCGGTAGTCCGTCGTATCACTTTCATTGGCGCCTCTTTCCTCGGTATTATCGCCATTATGCCAGGGATTATGACTTTGATCGGTGCGCTGCTGCGGATTGATGGTTTGCAGCAAAGTGTTCTGATTGTGAGTGGGTCTGGCTTGATCATTGTTGTGGGTGTTGTGATTGACACGATGCGACAATTAGAAGCGCAACTGTTGATGCGTCATTACGAGGGTTTTATAAAGTAATGAAGTATGTCATCTTGATGGGAGCCCCTGGCGCCGGGAAAGGCACACAGGCAAGATTACTAGAAGCAGCATTGCATTTGCCCCAAGTGGCGACAGGTGACTTGTTTCGCCACAATTTGAAAAACCAGAACCGACTTGGGCAGTTGGCGCAGTCATATATGGATCGAGGAGAGCTTGTTCCTGACGATGTTACCGTTGACATGGTGCGGGAACGGCTTTCGCAGCCGGATTGTGCAACGGGAGCCATTCTCGATGGTTTCCCGCGCACGCTGGCTCAGGCTGTGGCTTTTGATTCGTTACTGGCGGAGCTTAACGGCCGTATCTGTGTGGTTCCGTATATTCATGTAGATGTGGATGTGTTGGTCGCGCGTTTGTTGCAGCGCGCCGCCATCGAAGGCCGCGCAGATGATAATGAAGAAACGATTCAAAAGCGAATGGTGGTTTACCAGCAGCAGACGACCCCTTTACTCGATTATTATCGGGAAAAGGGCGCCCTGGTACAAATCAATGGTGATCAGCCTGTTGCCCAGGTACAGCAAGATTTACTTCATGCGGTTGCGATGGGCAGTCAATAGCTCATGGCGCAGGTTCCTGGACAAATCGGCATAATTGTGCATAATTAACAAGTTTGGCTTGTCATAGTTACTCTTCATGATGATGAGGGTTGGTAAGTTAAATAATTTTTGAGAAGTGTATCTAGATAAGGAAGTGGACAAATGAAAGTATCAGCATCTGTCAAACGTCGCTGTCCTAAGTGTAAGATTATTAAACGTCGTGGCGTTGTCCGCGTGATTTGTGTTGATCCAAATCATAAACAGCGCCAGGGTTAGTTACGTATTACGGAGGAAACATGGCTCGTATTGCTGGCGTCGACATACCACGTAATAAGCGGGTTGAAATTAGCTTGACGTATATCTATGGCATTGGTCGCTCGACCAGTCAGCAGATCCTAAATCAGGCAGAGATCAACCCCGATACACGTGTAAAAGATCTGTCTGAGGCAGAAATTACCCGGTTACGTCAAGTTATAGACAGTGACCATATGGTAGAAGGTGATCTGCGTCGTGAAGTGGCAATGAACATTAAGCGGCTGCGTGAAATTAGTTGTTACCGTGGCTTGCGTCATCGCCGTCATCTGCCGGTACATGGACAACGCACGAAAACGAATGCGCGGACACGCAAAGGCCCGAAAAAGACTGTTGCTGGTCGTGGCCGGCGCAAGGGCAAATAATTGCCAGGCAAATAATTTAATTGCCTGGGCAAATAATTATTTGTGGATCTGATTTTTTGAGGAAATGACATGGGACGACGGAGAAGACAAACTACACAGCGTAGAAAAGTAAGAAAGATGGTGCCGCAGGGACATGCGCACATCTTTGCGACATTTAATAATACGATTGTGACCATTACAGACTTGAAGGGGAATACGGTTTCCTGGTCAAGCGCCGGCAGCGCCGGCTTTAAGGGGTCGCGCAAGAGCACCCCGTATGCGGCGCGATTGGCAAGCCAAAATGCGGCCCGTGAAGCGCAAGATAATGGTATGCAAGAAGTTGACGTCATTGTCAAAGGACCTGGCCCGGGTCGTGAAGCAGCAATTCGGGCATTACAAGCATCGGGTTTGCGGGTGCGGTCTATTAATGACGTGACGCCGGTTCCCCACAATGGCTGCCGCCCACCCAAGAAGCGGCGCGTTTAATTGGTATCAGGTTCTTGCTAAGGTAGGTCTCCTGGTCGGGTTCGGCCAGGAAACTGACCACAGCAAGTATATAAAAAAGAGGGACGAAAGGTAGCCACACCTGTAAACCTCTTCTTGAAATTGATGTGAATGGAGGCTTAAGTTGGCAAGATATACAGGTCCGGTATGCAGGCTTTGTCGTCGGGAAGGCGAAAAGCTGTTTTTGAAGGGGTCTCGTTGTTTGACCCCGAAGTGTTCGTTTGAACGTCGTTCTTATCCCCCTGGGCAACATGGACGTGAAAACCAGTTCCGGCGTGGACGCGCTTCTGACTATTTGCTGCAGCTGCGTGAAAAGCAAAAAGCGCGTCGTATTTATGGGGTGATGGAACGTCAGTTTCGTAACTATTTCCGACGCTCGACACAGCAGGTGGGCCTGACAGGCGTGAATTTGTTGGTTCACCTGGAACGTCGTATGGATAATGTGGTTTATCGCCTGGGTTTAGCAACGTCACGTGCTCATGCGCGTCAACTGGTTCAGCACGGTCATTTTATGCTAAACGGCCGCAAAACAAATATCCCATCAGCTTTGGTGTCACCGGGAGATACGATCTCCATCCGTCCTGAAAGTTCGCGGCGCACCTATTTCAAAGAGCTGCGTCAGGATTTTGATGACCGACAAGTCCCACGTTGGTTATCTGCCGGCAGTGATTTGGTGTGTAGTGTGTCACGTTTGCCGGCACGCGATGACATTGATGTCCCGTTGAACGAGCAGTTGATTGTAGAATACTACTCCCGTTAATGCAGTTGACCAAATATACCCGAGTGATATTGGGAGGAGGTTTCGGCCTTGGCTATAAGTAATCTTGTTTTACCCAAAATTGAAAGCACGGCGATGTCGCAGGAATACGGCCGCTTTATGGTTGGACCATTGGAGCGCGGTTATGGGGCGACATTAGGGAATTCTCTCCGTCGCGTCTTGTTGGCTTCACTTCCTGGCTCTGCAATTACGTCCGTCCGTATCAACGACGTACCGCATGAGTTTGCTGCAATCCCGTTTGTACGCGAGGATATGATGCAGTTGATTCTTAATTTGAAGCAGCTGCGTATACAGTTATATGATACCGACACGGCGCGTATGCGTCTGGAAGTTCATGGCGCCGGCACAGTGACCGGGGCAGATATTCAGGTTCCGCCAGAGGTGGAAATTATTAACCCTGATTTGTACCTGTTTACGGTTGATTCCGATGAGGCATTTCTGGAAATCGAAATGACTGCGGAAACGGGCCGTGGCTATTCTCCAGCCGAAGAACGGGGACGTTTGCCCATTGGTGAATTGCCGGTAGATGCCATTTTCAGCCCAATCCGGCGGGTCTCCTATGATGTTGAAAAAACACGTGTGGGACAGGCCGCCGATTATGACCAGTTGATCCTGCAAATTTGGACAGATGGCACAATCAAGCCGGAAGAGGCGCTGGCGCAATCATCACAGATTTTGATGCAGTATTTGCGCCCGTTGGCTGGCGTTAGCGAAGAGACCTTCCTACCTGTTGAGCAAGAGGAAGTGGAAGAAGCGATCCCCAACGAGGTGTATGATACCCCCATCGAACACCTTGACTTGAGTGTGCGCGTGTTCAATTCTTTGAAACGAACCGGTATTACCAAAGTGGGTGAAATGCTGGAAATGCTCGACCGGGGTGAAGAAACGATGCTGGCAATTCGTAATTTTGGCGAGAAATCGCTGGATGAATTAAAGCAGCAACTGCGCTCCAAAGGGTTTTTGTCTGACGAAGAAGAAATAGCGGCCAAAGCGTAACGGCCGTTCTGGAAACAACGCCGGGTATGGGGTGCCCTATGCTCGGCGCCTGCTTGAATTACGACTGATTACGAGGAATAACAATGCGACATAGAGTACAGGGTCGTCGCTTGAATCGTGATACCGCGCATCGTAATGCACTGCGCAAAAATTTGGTGGCAGATTTGATCTGTTATGAAAAAATTGTCACCACAGAAGCAAAAGCGCGCACGATTCGGCCGACGGCTGAAAAAATGATCACACTGGCAAAGCATGGGCTTGTCAGAGGTAAAGAAGACCCGGCTCGTGAAGTTCACGCTCGCCGTATGGCTGCTTCCCGGCTGCCGCGTACCCGCGTTGTACAGGGCGAGGAAGTCAATGTCGTGAAGAAGCTCTTTGGCGAACTGGCTCCCCGCTATGCAGAACGCCCCGGCGGTTATACGCGCATGGTCAAAATAGGAAAACGCCCCGGCGACAATGCCGAGATGGCGGTGTTGATGTTGGTAGTTGCCGACGAGGAATAATATTTGCCCCGCTATTGCGCCCTGGTTGAATATGATGGGTCGTCCTACTATGGCTTTCAACGCCAACGCGCCGGACAACCTACCATCCAGAGCGAAATTGAGCAGGCATTAGCGGTTATTATTCGTCGCCATGTTTCAATAACCGGCGCCGGGCGCACAGATAGCGGCGTCCATGCACTGGGTCAGGTTGTTAGTTTTGATGTAGATTGGCAACATCGTCCTATAGATTTACAACGAGCGATCAATGCAAATTTACCGGCTGACATTGCGATATTACAACTTACACTGACACATCCTGAGTTTCATCCGCGATATGATGCCCGGCGACGGGTCTATCATTATCACATTTACAATCAAACAATCCGCAGTCCGATTCACCGTTTGCATAGCTGGCATGTTGCTCGTCCTTTGGATGTGCCGTTAATGAATACGGCCGCGCAGCGCCTTATTGGTATCCATGACTTTGCAACCTTTGGCACGCCACCACAAGGAAATAACAGTGTTCGTGAGTTATTGGTCGCCAAATGGCATGAGCAAGGGAATGGGTTGCTCGTTTTTGAGATTGCCGCCAATGCTTTTCTTTATCGCATGGTGCGAAGCATTGTGGGTAGCTTGAAGTTGGTGGGCGAAGGCGCCTGGTCTGTGGATAAGTTTGTGACGGTATTCCGGGCATGTGACCGTGATTGTTGTGGTGCGGCCGCCCCGGCACATGGACTTTATCTGGTATCTGTAGCATATTGAAATTTTGTAATGCGATTTATCAAATCGTATTACATTGACCAAGGAGAAGGGGCATGAAGACCTACGTGACTAAACCGGCTGAAGTGGAACGGCGCTGGTACGTGGTAGATGCCGAGGGGAAGACGCTCGGTCGTCTTTCCTCGCAGGTTGCTACCATTTTGCGTGGAAAACACAAGCCAATTTATAGTCCGTCGGTAGATTGTGGTGATTTTGTGGTGATTGTGAATGCTGACAAAATTGCTGTAACTGGCCGACGTATGGAACAAAAAATGTATTATCGCCATTCCGGTTATCCGGGTGGTCTGCGAGAACTGACGCTGCGTCAGCAGTTAGAAAAACATCCGACGCGCCCGATTGAGTTGGCTGTGAAAGGGATGTTACCGAAGAATCGCCTGGGTCGTAAAATGATCAAGAAGTTGAAGATTTATGCCGGCCCGGAGCATCCACATCAGGCGCAACAGCCTGATGTCCTGGAGTTGTAGGGAGGAATTGATGGCTTACGAAGGTAGACAATATTACGAGGGCATTGGGCGGCGTAAAAGGGCATCGGCGCGTGTACGCATTTATATTGACCCGGAAAGCAATGGCAGCTTTATGGTCAATGGCAAAGATGTGAAGGATTTTTTCCCGCGCTTTGGTGATCACACCATTTTGACCGGACCGTTAGCTGATACCGAGATGCTGAGCAAAACTGACGTAACTGTGCTGATTAGTGGAGGTGGTATCACTGGTCAGACAAGCGCCGTGCGTCTGGGTTTGGCGCGTGCGTTGGTTAAGTATGATGAGAATATGCGTAGTATGCTGCGCACCAAGGGGCATCTGACCCGCGATGCGCGCATCAAGGAACGTAAGAAGCCCGGTTTGAAACGCGCGCGTAAGGCCCCAACTTACACGAAGCGTTAATTGGATTGACGATTAACGATTGACGATTAATGATTGGATGATCGGTAATTGACTGCAAATAGTTTATGTGGCGAGACAATGTGCTCGCCTTTTTGTTTTGGGTGTGTGATGGGAATTACGATAGTGGGATTAGGGCCGGGGAACGGCCGTTTATTGACCCGTGACGCCTGGGATACCTTAACGAATGCCGGGCTGGTCTATCTCCGTACAAGCCGTCACCCAGCCGTTGCCGATTTGCCGGATACGGTGCAATGGGTGAGCTTTGACGAGGTGTATGACACGGCGGAAACGTTTGATGAGGTGTACGATACCATTGTCACCAACCTGCTGCAATTGGGGCTGGCGGCGGAGGTTTGTTATGCTGTGCCTGGACACCCATTTGTGGGGGAATTTACTGTAACCAGATTGGTGACGGCCGCCACTGAGATGGGCATAGCGGTGACGGTCGTGCCCGGATTGAGTTTTATTGAGCCACTGTTGAGCGCCATTCGCCTGGATGCGCTGGATGGGGTGCAGATTTTTGACGCCATTGAACTGACTCGTTTCCATTACCCGCCGTTGAACCCAGATGTACCATTACTATTGGGGCAGGTGTACAGCCGGATGTTGGCGAGTGAGTTGAAGATGGTGTTGACGGCCGTTTACCCCCCTGAGCATACTGTGCAGCTTGTCCACGCGGCCGGCACGCCGCAAGAATTGGTCGAAACTTTGCCCCTGTACAGCATGGATCACAGTGAGCAGATCGATCACCTGACCAGTCTCTATGTGCCACCGTTGCCATACAAAGCATCCCTGGCGAACCTGGCGGAAACGGTTGCCATCCTGCGCAGCCCGCAAGGCTGCCCCTGGGATCAGGAACAGACGCCGCAAAGTATGCGCGGCGGCTTTTTAGAAGAAGCCAGTGAAGTGCTGGAGGCGTTGGATCAGGACGATCCGCTCAACCTGGCGGAAGAATTGGGAGATATGCTCTATCACCTGGTCATGCAGGCGCAGATGGCAGCGGAAGTGGAAGATTTCCGGCTCAGTGACGTGATTGCCGGGATTGAAATGAAGCTGAAACGGCGTCACCCGCACGTATGGGGTGATTGGGAAGTGGCCGATACGGCCGAGGTGCTGCGTAACTGGGAAATGCTCAAACAGCAGGAAAAGCAAGATCGGTCAACGTCTTTGCTCGCTAACGTCCCCCTGGCTCTGCCGGCATTGGCGCGCTCACAAAAAATTCAGAGTCGGGTCGCACAGATCGGATTTGACTGGCCGGATATTGCGGGCGTCTATGCTAAACTGCATGAAGAGGTTGGCGAAATGCAAGCGGCGCAAACGATGGCCGAGCAGCAGGCTGAATTGGGCGACACGTTGTTTGTGTTGGTTAACCTGGCCCGCTGGCTGCAAGTAGATGCAGAAACGGCCCTGCGTGAAGCGAATCTTCGTTTTACGCACCGTTTTCAGCAGGTGGAGGCGTTAGCGACCGCGCGCGGTTTGCGTCTGGCGGAGTTAGGGTTTGCCACGCTAGATGCGCTTTGGCAGGAGGCGAAGGCCATGACTGCTGCGGAAATGCTTGCCAATGGGGGCGCGTCTGCTAAAGTATAGGGGGTTGTTAATGAATATGGAGGTGCTGTGACGGCCGTTTTCAATTTTGCGCTCCCTGCTTTAGCTATTATTTGCGTGCTGCTGGCGTTGGTATTCCTGGCTCAGGCGCTTGGTTTGCGCCAACGTATCGCGCGCCAGGTTTATGGAGTAGGGCAGATAGAAATGCGGCGCAATATGCAGATTGGGTTGCTACGGGCAATTGCTGCATTTGTGGTGGGCGCACTGCTGCTGGGCGTTTGGGGATTGTTGTTGACGTTTGCCAGTGTGGAACCGACCGTGATGGCGACGCCGCTGCCCACGCCAACCGATGGGGTTGTGCCCACGGAAACGGCAGCGGCCGTTACGCCGACTCCCCCGACCTTGCCAATTTCCGCCACAGTAGAGCCAACGTCTACCAGTACAAGCCCGGTAGTGACCGAGACGCCACGTCCCACCCCGACAATGACGCCGACGCCACTGCCGTCTACCGCCACCGTTAGCAGCGGCGTTGGCGTTTACCTGCGCGCCGAACCGAATACAGATGGTGAGCAGATAGAATGGCTGCTGGATGGCACTGTGTTGATTTTGTTACCCGGTCGTGTGCAAGGGGAAGATTTTGAATGGCAGCAAGTACGCAGCCCCAGCGGTAATGAAGGGTGGGTAGCGGCGCCGTTTATCAGCTACAATGAATGACGTGGATATACGCGAAGATTACTCGGTGCTTTCTTGGCCGTGATTGACCAGGAATTTCATGGACGAAGAAGAGCGGGCGCCCCGGCTGGTGTGGTACAGCAGCATCCCACTGAGAATGGAAACGACGCCCAGCACAATACCCCCCAATTGTAAGGGGCCGACAAACGGCCGTTCAAACTCATTTGCCGGTACGTGTGTGCCAATTCCAATCAAATCGGACAACCCGGCCACGAAGCAGAAAACCAGGCCTGTCGCTGCCAGCCGCACGCCAATGTCCGCTTGCAGGGAACGTGGGGTATTGGGCGGCCGTCTGTCGTGCAAAAAAATGAAGCCAGATACAGTCAGGCTTGTCAAGGCCACCAGGAGTTGCAGCATTTGTACCATGCCAAAACCTGGTGTGAAATCCAATCCCAACAAATCGGCCAACAACGCAATACTGCCCAGTACTAAACCAACGATAAACAACAACCACGTTGTTGTATGACGAATTTGTGTTGCTTTCTCTTTGTTCATTGCGCAGCGCCTCGCTGTGAAAACAAAACGCCGCGTATCGGTTACCGACGCGGCGTCTTTTCTTTCCTTCTTGGTCGGGGCAGCGGGATTCGAACCCACGACCTCTTCAACCCCATTGAAGCGCGCTACCAGGCTGCGCCATGCCCCGAACAGTCCATATTATAGCAAATTGAAAGTCTGGTGCAAAAACTGCTCTGGTTTTGCGTCCAATGAGCAGGATGAATGCGGCAGATATAGTTCTAAATAGAGGAAAATGCGATGCGTGAGCGATGGTTGATTGGTTTAATTGGTTTGTGCGGTATGTTGTTATTCGTTGCCTGTACACCCGCAAGCGAGCAGGAAGTCAATCGGGCTGTTCCCGATACCGACGCAACGATAACTGCCCTCACCGCGGCCGTTTTGGCAGCCACCGACCCCCCTGTTGATCTGCTTCAATTGCAACAAGACCTTGATCAGGCCGAAGACCTCTGGCGTTCGCAAAACATAACCCGCTATACCATCCAGGTCAACCATCGCCAACATAACTGGGATACTCAAATGCTCACCATCACTGTTGAGAATGGGCAGGTTGTGGAGTCTACACATACTTGTTACCCACAGCGAAACTGCATCATGCGCAAACTGGATGCGCAAAATTTTACTGTGGAAAACTTGTTCAACGTGGCGCGCAGCGTCATTGCCCTTGGTGAGGTAGATGAAATCACCTTTAACCAGACTTATGGGTATGCCAATGCCGTTATCTATGAAGATGGGTCCTGGACAACCAGTGCATTCCAGGTGTTGACCCCGTAACATGCGAAGTGGGCATGAGGAGATTCAAGGATTTGCCTTATCCCATCATTCGCTAATTCCCGCTATTTTCAAGGAGACGACATGCGCCTGCAGCGCACCACAGCCTGCACTGAGCGCAGTGAAGTGATGAATGAAAATCTGTAGTCCGAACATCCTTGTTC
>JACSRF010000186.1 GCA_014879875.1 Anaerolinea sp. | reverse complement strand
AGGTGAACGGGATGCTTCACTCCGAAGACAGCCTGCCCTGAGCTTGTCGAAGGGTTCAGCATGACGCTTCTCATTAGCTATAGCTGTTAAGAAAGAGATTTGGGGTTTTCTTACAGCTTACCAGGGGTAGGCCAATCGTAAATCGTAAATCGCCAATCGTAAATCCTATAGTTGTGGTTGTGTCAGTGGATGGTTTCGTTTAAGATGGATGGCAGGCAAGGGAAATGTGGTGGAAAATCTTATCTTCCATAACGCACAATTCATCGCCGACCATTTCACCCCCCTTCCAGACAACTAAATGGAATACTACGAAAAAACGATTGCCCCAGCAATCGTACCATCCCGCTTGAAAATGGCGCAGGATGCCGGATGGCTTCTATTAGTGATTCTGGTTCCTCTGTGGGTTAATTTATGGGGGCAGCAACCCTTTGAACTGCCCAAAGCGCTGCTGCTTAGAACGCTGGTTTGGCTGCTGACAGGTTTGATCCTGACCGAGTATCTTCTGACCGGGTGTTCCCTACGGCGCGCATTGCAAAGCAACTCCCTGTCCGGGCCGGTGGGTGTGCTGGCGCTGGTACTGGTGGCGACGACGGTCACGGCCGTTAACTGGCGTCTCAGTGTGTGGGGTAGCTACGAGCGCGGCCAGGGGGTCATCACCCTGCTGACCTACCTCCTCTTGTTTTTGCTGGCAGCCGCGCAATTCTCCTCGTTACCCCGCGCGCGGCAGTTGATCGGGGGGATGGTTGCCGCCAGCGCACCGCTCATCCTGTTCAGTTTGGGGCAGGCGTTGGGTTGGAATCCGTTTGGCCTGGTCAGCGATGCCCGCTCCCCCATTTATGCCACCCTGGGGCGCGCCAACTTTGTGGGCGCGTATCTGGCCATGCTGACGCCGCTGACGCTGGCGCTGCTGCTCACCACGCGCCAACGTCGCCGGCGCGTGGCCTGGGCGGCGCTGTTTGTGGGCCAAATCATGGTGATTGGCCTGAGCCTGGCCCGCAGCGCATGGGTGGCAACGGCCGTCGCCCTCTCGCTCTTTCTCTTGATATGGTACGGTCCCCGACTGGCGCGCCGCTGGCGCAAACTGGCCTGGGGCGGCGTCGTGCTGCTTTTCCTCAGCGGGCCGCTGGTCGTTCTGTGGCTGGGTCGGCGGCAGGTTGGCTCCACCGCCGCCCGGCTTTCCATCTGGCAAGGCACGGTGGAATTGATCGGGCAACGGCCGCTGCTGGGGTATGGCGCCGATGTCCTGGGGCTGCTGTTCCCGCGCGTCTATCCGCCCGAACTCGTCTACACCCAGGGGCGCGATTTTTTCGTGGATCGGGCGCACAATTTGTTCCTCGATTGGGCCATAACGGCCGGACTTCCCGGCCTGCTGGCTTTTTGCCTGCTGCTGCTCATGTTCGTGATCGTCAGCGCCAAAGCGGTGCGCCAACCGCAGACTCCCCGGCGGCGGGCGCTGCTGGCGGCGATTTTGGCGGCGGTGCTGGGCAACACGGCCAATAACATGGTGAGCTTCGACGTGACGCCCACGGCGATGGCCGCCTGGCTGCTGATGGGTATGGGTGTGGCGCTGGCTGCGCCGCCGGCCGTGCAACCCGTTGCCATGGTGGGAAAACGGCCGTTTTCCCAATGGGCGCGCATCGGTCTCTTGTCGTTGGGGTTGGGGATGGCCGTCTGGCAGCTAAACGGCCGTCCCCTGCTGGCCGACATTGCCGCCCACGCAGCCCAGCAGTATGTCCAGGCCGGTAATGGGGAAAAAGCGGCGGCCGCCGCGGCGCAGGCCGTCGCCTATTGGCCGGTCGAATCGGCCCATCACCTGCTGCTCAGCCGGGCTTACTGGCAGCAAGCTGTCGCCAACCCGGCCGACGCCCCGGACTGGTTGGCGCAAGCGGAAACCACCTTGCTGACCGCGCGCCAATTACGCCCTGACGATCCGACCATCTGGCTGCATACGGCACAATTCTACGCCGCCGCTGCCGGGCAGTTTGGCCTGGATGTTCATCACCGCCTGGCGGACATGGCCTATCGGCAAGCGGCCGTTTTGTCGCCAAACCAGGCTGCGATCTACACCGCCTGGGGACACTTTCACCTGGAAGCAGGCGACCCGGACACGGCCGCTCCCCTGTTGCGGCAGGCCGTGCTGCTAGACGCCAGCAATGGCGAAGCCTATATCTATCTGGGCGCGGCAGAACTGGCTTTAGGGCGTCTCGAAGTGTCCCTGGCCGATTACCATGAAGCCGTGCGCTTGCTGCCTGAATCCGGCCCGGCTTATGCCGGGTTGGCGCACTGTTATTGGCAGTTGGGTCGCCCTCAAGAAGCATTAACGGCCGTCGCCGCAGCGCTGCAACGCGACCCCCACAACGCGCAGGCCATCGCCCTGCGGCAAGCTATCAATAATCCCCCGTAGCTGTCCATATGACCAGCGGGCCATGTGGCCCAGGTTGAGTTCGCGGAAATCCCGCAAAGGAAGGTAAAGATGAAAACGAGAACAATGTCCATCATCGTCATGGGTATCACGATTTTGCTGCTGCTGGCCGGTATTGCCGGGGCCATACCGCAGCGGCAATCTACAGCCCTGGCCGCGGTCGAGGCTGCGGTATCCAGCGGCATCAGCTACCAGGGGCGGCTGACCGACCCTGGCGGTACGCCGTTGAATGGCGCGTACACCATGCGTTTTGTTGTCTACGACGCCGACGAGGCCGGGACGGCGCTGTGGGACAGTGGGAATCTCAATATTGGCGTGGAGGATGGGCTGTTCAACGTGAAATTGGGCGTGGCTCAGGCCGACTTTAACGGGCAGGCGCTCTGGTTGAGCATCATCGTTGACGGGCAAACGTTGTCGCCGCGCCAGGAAATTCTGCCCGCGCCCTACGCCTTGAGCCTGCGCCCTGGCGCTGCAATTGTTGGCGATGCGCTGGGGGCGACCGATGCGGCCCTATCCGGTTATGCGCCGGCGACGGGGACGGCGCTCTATGCGGACGCCAATGGAGGCGTTGGCCTCGTTGGCGTTAGCGTGAGCAACTATGGCGTCCAGGGAGCCAGCGATAACAGTTGGGGTGGCTATTTCAGCAGCGGCGGCGGCTACGGCATCCGCGTGGAGACGAGCGGCGCGGACCATTACGATCATGGCGCTTACGTCACTTCAGCCGGTGGCTATGGCGTCTACGCTCAAAGCGCGCAGAACCAGGGTGTGCGTGGCGAAGCGGGGAATGTGGCTGGAATTGCCCAACCGCTAGGTGCGGTGGGCGTAGTGGGTATTGGCGCGAATCGGGGGACGTATGGCTCCAGTAGTGCGGGCATTGGCTTGTATGGCGTCAGCTCGTCAAATTACGGTGTGTGGGGGAGTAGCAATACCGGGCATGGGGTGACTGGTCGTACCAGTAATGCGAATAACAATTATGGCTTCTATACACCGGATAACCTGTATGCGCTCAATTACAATCTGGCCGGCGCCATCATGCAGGTGATGCAGAATGGCGGGATGGAACCGCTTGCCCCAGGGGATGTGGTGGTTTTTAGCGGCATTAACCGGGCGGTAACGGCCGTTGATGGCCCCATCGTGCAGGTTAGCAGCACAAACACAGCGCACAGCACGGCCGTCGCCGGGGTTGTCTTCAGCCGCTTCAACATTGACGCCGTTGACCCCAGCCTGGAATTTCCCGACGATGTGTCCCAGGAACGCCTGGCGGCAATGGAAGTGACGCCCTCAGGGGAGGTTGCGCCGGGCGAATATCTGCTGGTGGTGGTGCAAGGCCCGGCACTGGTGAGGGTCAGCGGCAGCATCCAGCCTGGCGATTTGCTGTCCAGCGGCAGCCGCGCCGGGTTGGCGGGTAAGGCGGCTGTGGTGACGGTAAATGGGGTAGAAACGGCCGTTGCGGGCACAGTCTTCGGCAAAGCATTAGAAGCTCTTGACGGGACGCACGGTCAAATCTATGTCTACGTCACGTTGCAGTAAGGAGGCACAGATGAGACAGAAGCATTTAGCCGCTTTTCTGACCATGGTTGCCTGGCTGCTGTTGTTGGCGGTCGGCGCTGTGGTGTTGGCGCAAACATCCGCTGGGTTCAACCTGGAGTGGCACGTCATCGGCAGCGGTGGTGGCGAATCCAGCTCGGCTGATTACCAGGTTCAAGGCACGATTGGGCAAACGGCCGCCGGCCCGCCTATGGCTGACAGCGCCGACTTTCGGGTTGGCAGTGGCTATTGGTTTGGCGATACGAGATCGGCACAGGCAACTCTTTACTTGCCGGTGATCAGGCGCTAGACAGGTTGACCTGCTTTATAGACATCCATAGGATTTACGATTAACGATTTGCGATTTACGATTGGCTTGCCCCCTGACAAGCTATGAGAAAACCCC
>JACSRF010000103.1 GCA_014879875.1 Anaerolinea sp. | reverse complement strand
CGTTTGCGCCCGCGTCATGCCCAGGGCGCGCAGCAGCCCCAATTGGCGGCGGCGCTGTGTGACGGTCATGGCGAAGGCGTTGAAGATGAGGAACCCGGCGGCGAGGAGGATGATAAAGCCGATGGCGTCCATGATGATGTCCGTGCCGCCGATGAAGCTGGCAAAAACATTGTCGCCGCCCGCCTCCAGGTTGAGGATGCCGCTGCTGACGACATCGGCGGCGACAATGGTGGCGGTTCCCAGGGAAACGGCCGTGGCGCTGAGCAGGGCGCGCAGGCGATGTTCTTGTAAATGCCGACGGGCGAAGGCGGTTAAGGAGTCCATGCCTACAGTGTACGCATGGCCTGATCCCTGTCAATCAGTTGGGAGAGGGACAATGGGTGGGCGGGACTTACGGATTTGCGGTTGACATTTTTCACCTTGCCCCACCACAAAACATCTTACATAATATGTGACCATTGCTTTAGACGGCCGCCAATGAATAACCTACACGATAACACCCATCCGCCCCAACCCGCAGATATGGCCCGTTTCCTGCACGGCCTGCGCGACCTGGTGCTGACGGAAACGGCCGCTCAGCGCCAACAAATCCACGCCCAATGGCAAAAACCGCTGGCCGTTCGCGTCGCCGATGGTTACGCCATCGAAAACGTCCGCCTGATCGAGGTACGCAAAAGCGGCCAGGTGGAACTCGCCTGCGGCCGCAACCATTCCCGCTTCCGTCCCGGCGACATCCTCTGCCTCAGCCGCAACGACCCCTTCACCCCGGACGCCTTCATGGTCAACCTGGATGAAGACGAGGAGACGCGCCTGCTCATCTCCAGCGATCAACCCGTTCCCTGGAAACAACTGTTTGCCGGGTCGGCCGACTGGGCGCTGGACATCGGCTTCATGGACCTGAGCGGCTACGTCATCGGCGCTCTGGCCGAAGCGGGTGATACGCTGGTGGGACGGGAGCGCATCCTGCCGCTGTTGATGGGGCTGAGCCAGCCGCGCATTGACCCCGGCCTCTACGCGCGCGGCCTGGAAATGGGCGAAGCGCTGGGCCTGAACTGGAGCCAGAGCGAGGCGCTGGCCCACGCCTACGCCACCGACCTGGCCTACCTGGTGCAGGGGCCACCGGGCACGGGCAAAACCCGCGTGCTGGCCACCCTGGCGCACGCCCTGGCCGCCGATGGCGAGCGCGTCCTGATTTGCGCCTTCACCCATCGGGCCATCAACAACGCCCTCAATGCTCTGGTCGCGCAAGCCCCCGACCTGCCGGTCATCAAAGTGGGCCATCCGGCGCGCGCCGACGACCTGCGCGCCCTCAACTATGAAACGTTCAACATCTCCCCGCTGGCGGCGGAAAAGGGGGGCTACGTTGTGGGGGCGACGCCCTTCGCCACGCGCACGCAGCGATTGGCGCACGTCGAATTTGATACCGTCATTTTCGACGAAGCGAGCCAGATCACCTTACCGCTGGCGGTGATGGGCATGTTGGCCGGGCAAAAGTACATCTTCTTTGGCGACCAGCAGCAGTTACCGCCGGTGCTGACGACGCGGCTGACCGGCGGGGCGCTGCGCGATTCCGTCTTTGGCTACCTGGCAGAGGGCAATTTCGACACGATGCTGGCCGAGACGTACCGGCTGAATGCGGAACTGACCCGCTGGCCGAGCCAGCAGTTTTACGACGGCTTGTTAACGGCCGTTCCCCAATCCGCCCAGCGCCGCATGGAATACCCCACGCCTCCGGCCCGCCTGGCCCACATTCTCAACCCCGACGAACCGAAGGTGTTTTGGGACCTGGGGCATCACAACAACACCGTCTACAGTCAGAAAGAGGCGTATGCCGTGGTGGACCTGATCACCGCCCTGCTGGAATGCGGCGTCGCGGCGGCAGAGATTGGCGTGGTGGCTCCTTACCGGGCGCAGGGACGGCTGATTCGCAACTTACTGCGGGAATTTGTGCCGGAAACGGCCGTGCGCCGCCAACTCATCACCGACACCGTGGAACGAATGCAGGGACAGGAGCGCGACCTGATCATCCTCTCCCTGACCACCTCTAACCCCGGCTTTGCCGCCAATGTGGCCGAGTTTTTCTTCCAACCACAGCGGCTCAACGTGGCTATCACCCGCCCGCGCAAAAAGCTGATCATCATCGGCAGCCGCTTCGTCCTCAACGCCCAACCCACCGACCCGGCGCTGCAAGAGACGGTGGCCTTGCTAGACAGCCTGCTGCAAAGCTGCGCCTACGTTCCCCTGACCCACGACATGTCGCCGCAAGCCTGGGAGAGTCAATGGTAATGGCCCAACTCATCCCCGTCACACCCCTGCAAGGCTCATCGGCCGAACTGATTCGCCTGTTCAACCTGTTGAAACGGCTGCCGGACAGCTTCGTCATCACGCAGCGGCTGCCGGCGCTGCATGGGCCGGGACCGGACTTTTTGCTCATTCAGGGCGACCGGGCGCTGCTGCTGGCGGTGTCGGCGGCCACGCCGCAGGCGGCACAGCGGGCGCAGCAGCCCGATTTGTTTGGCGTGGCGACCACAGCGGTTGGCGCGGCCGAGGAAGCGGGAATAGCCTTGTTTAGTGGGACTTTGGCGGATATTAAGCTGCCAACGGCCGTTTTCTTCCCCAATCTCAGCGCCAAACAGGTTCAGGCCGTCCGGCCAGCCGCAGCGCAGGCGGACTGGGTAGGCAAGGAGCCGTTGACGCCGGAGCGATTGGCTGAATGGGTAGACGGCCGTCTCTCCCCGCCGCTCACCTCCGCCCAACTCAACCGGGCGCGCGAGCAGTTCACCCCGGAAGTCGTCGTGCCCGCCGTCTTCACCGTGCGCCAGCCGACAGCCCGCCACACCGAGGCCGAATTAGCCCATTACCTGCTTGACTACGACCAGGAGCAGGCGCTTAAACTCGATTTAGACCTGCCCCAGTTCGGCCAAAGCGCCGCCCAGGATTTGCAGCTGCGCCTGATTAACGGCGTCGCCGGCAGCGGTAAATCGCTCATCGTTCTCTACCGCGCCTACCTGCTGCGCCGCCTCTTTCCGCACAAGCGCATTCTCATCCTCACCCACAATCGCGCCCTCATTTACGATTTGCGCCGCCGCTACCAGCGCCTCAGTGGGGGCGATCAGGGGGTGGCGCTGCACACTTTTATGGGCTGGTGCCGCCGCCATTGGCCGCCGGAAAAGCCGTGGCGCAAACTCATTTCCTATCAGGGGCGGCTGGAGTTGGCGACGCAAATCTGGCATGAGCGGTTACGGGATACGGCCGTTTCCGAGCAAATGCTGTTGGACGAGATAGATTGGTACAAAGACCGGCTGCTCTTTAGTGAAGCCGACTACCTGACCGCCGACCGCAGCGGGCGCGGCTTTGCTCTGGGCGAGACGATGCGCCAGCGCCTCTTTGCCGCCATGAATGCCTATCACGACGCCCTCCAGCGCCGCCAACTGATGGATTGGGGCGACGTGCCCCGTCAGTTATGGCGCTACTGGCACGAGGGCGAAGTCGGCCTGCCGCGCTATGACATCATCCTGGTGGACGAAGCGCAATTTTTCGCCCCGCTCTGGTTCGAGATCATCAAGCGCATCCTCACCCCAGACAGCGGCCATCTTTTTCTGGTAGCCGACGCCAGCCAGGGCTTCCTCAAGCGGGGGCAATCCTGGCTGGCCAGCGGCCTGGAGGTGCGCGGCCGCGTCCATCGTCTGACCAAAAGCTACCGCACCACCCGCGAAATCTTCGACTTTGCCACCCTGCTCTACCGCACGCGGCTGCCCCAGGATGAAGCCGAGATTGTGGCGCCGGAAATCTGGCACATGCCCCATGGGGTCTTGCCGGTGGTCATCCCGCTCACCAGCGCCCAGGATGAGGTGACGCGGGTGATTAACGAAATCCGCCAGTTGGCCCAGAGCGGCGTGCCCTGGCGGGACATGCTGCTCATCCACGCCAGCCGGGAGGAGGTGTCGTCCATCATTGCCCGTTTGAATGGAGCGTTTGGCCTGGAAGTCGCCATCAACCCGGCCAAAACCGACCCGCAAAACCAGATTCGCGTCTGTTCGCTCAACGCCGCCACCGGCCTGGAAAGCCCCATCGTCTTCCTCATGGGCGTCCATGACCTGTACGAGCGGGAACAAAGCATCCGCCTCTCCGACGAGGAGCGCCTGGAACTCATCCGCGACAATACGCGCAAGCTGTACATGGCCTGCACCCGCGCCGGGCAGCGGTTGGTCATCACCTACGTCGGGCCACTACCAGCCAGCTTGCAGCCGGCGAGTTTTGCGGTCGTCATGCAACGGGCTGCCGCCTGAGTCTACGGAAGATTGGACAAATCTTCTGAGATTTGTCCAATCTAAACGTGTAAATTATTCAAATCTCGTTCC
>JACSRF010000104.1 GCA_014879875.1 Anaerolinea sp. | reverse complement strand
TCGCGGTGACGACAGCGAATTTAAGTAATAAACGAATGAAAGCTACCAGAGGAAAAATTCGCTATTTACGCCAATTCGTTGTCGTCATCGGGGCAAAAGGTTAATGTGACGCGGATTGTAGGGGGCAACGGCCGTTAAACTGCTCATCACCTCCCGGCAGGCGTTGGAATTATCGGAATGCGGCAACGGCCGTTAGTAGATTTTGCCGTGCGCTGGCTGGAAACAAATCGAGCAGACGGATGAAAATTCTAAATAATTATGCCCGGCAGCAAGTGAAGGAGCAGTCGTTGGCGGCGGCACAACAAGCCGGTGATCCGACGGCCGTTCGCCGCGAACTGGAAAAAGCCATCAGCCTGTAAAATCTACGTTTGTTTTGCCGACCTTATCTATGATGCGGCTTGAGACGGCTGGCAAACGTCTGCCAAACGGCCGTTTTGCTATCGTCAGCCCATGATCACGAAAAAGGAGACATTTGATGAGTGACAAACTAATGACCGTTGTCCTGTTTTTGCTGATGAGCCTGGCGGCCTGTGCGCCGTCGGGTACGGGAACGGCCGCGGCCATCCCCACGGCTACGGCCGTGACAACGACAAGCGAAGAACCCACAACCGAACCTACGCCCGCACCAACTGCCACCAATGCGCCAACCGTCGAGCCAGCGCTTGAACCGACTGTGGAACCGGAAATGGAAATCAATCCTTTTACGTTGGCCCGGCAGCTCATTGAGCAGGTTGACCTGACGCCCCCGGAAGGAAGGCGGGTAGAACCTTGTGAAGGGGAAGCGCCCATTCTCTGTGTCAATGATGGTCAACAAAACGCGGGTTACGTCGAACTGCTCATTTTTCCCTTGACCAGCTATGCTGAAGATCATCCTATTCGCCTGGTGGCCGGTGATCTGCCTGCCAACCCTGCCACCTACACAGCGGACCAGGCAGCGGCTATCCAACAGGCGCTAACCATCCTGGCTGAAGAACATTTAGACGTCATCGCCGCCGATCGGGCCATTACCTATCCCGACGATACCTTCACGCCACTGCCCATAGAACCGGCCAAAATGGGCGCTCTCTCTGCTTTAACCTTTGGCTTTGTCCACACCAACGAGGCAGAGGAGGTGGTGGAACGGTATCTTAACGTGGCCGCGTTTGACCGGCGCTTCATCTATTGGCTTGGCAGCAATTATGATCCGGCTAACGTATTTACTTTTGTTTCGGATACGCTCATTACCCAATTCGCTCCCTTTTTCCTGGAAATTGCGGCCAGTCTGCCCCTTCCCAATGAAGCAGCTACAGAATTATCGCTGCTGCCGCCGCTCACCCTGTACCCTGACAACCGTGATGATATTCCAGCCCATGTGGAATGGACCCTGGCGACCGAGCTGCCAGACAGATCCACGGCCGTTGCCGTTCTCAGCCAACCGGCCCGGATAGAACCCTTGACGGCTGAACAGGCGTCGGCTGTTGCGCAAACCTATGGCTTTGACGGTCCGCATTACGTTGAATCGCGCCGCGGGCTGTCCGCCGATCAGGCCATAGAGTCCGGGCTGTTTGTCGCCTTTGACGAATCGCGCACACTTTCGTTTGCCGGTCTACCTTACAGTTACAGCGATGCTGCCAACTGGAACCAGGGCCTAGATTTGCCCGACTTTTTCCCATAGCTGACCTCTGAGAGCCGTTCGGGACCTGCCGCCCCCTCCTCAAGCGCCACACAATCCCGTTTTGAACTGGGTTTGGCGGCGCTTTTTTTGTCAAACGCGGAGTCAAACGGCTGGCAAACGGCCGTTGCTCTAAACTATAAACATCAAACGACAAATTTGTTTTAAGGAGAACGCTCATGTTTACGGAATTAACGCAAATCGAATCCCCCTGGTCTGAATTGCAGGCGCAGGTTGATGGACAGGTCTTTACTCCCGAAGACGCCGGTTATGATGAAGCTCGCCTGGCCTGGAACCGCAAGGTGGTGCAATATCCGGCGGTGATTGTGGTGGCTGAATCGGCGCAAGATGTGGCCACGGCCGTGACCTTCGCCCGCCAACACAACCTGGGTATCGCCGTCCAGGGAACCGGTCACGGCAACATTCGCCCTGCCGACGACTGCCTGCTCATCCTCACCCAGGAAATGAACAGCGTGACCATTGATCCCATCGCCCAAACCGCCACCGTTGCCGCCGGCGTCAAGTGGGGCGCGGTGTTGTCGGCTGCTCAGGAACACGGATTGGCTCCCCTGCTCGGTTCCTCGCCGACGGTGGGTGTGGTCGGTTACACCCTGGGTGGTGGCCTGGGCTGGCTGGGGCGCAAATATGGCCTTTCCGCTGATAACGTGCTGGCCTTTGAACTGGTCACGGCCGATGGGCAACTGCGGGTAGCCTCGGCCACCGAAAACAGCAACCTGTTCTGGGGACTGCGTGGCGGCGGCGGCAGCCTGGGCATCGTCACCGCACTGACCATTCAGCTTTTCCCGGTGACGCAGGTGTATGCCGGGAATCTCTATTACCCGGCCAAGATGGCGCGCGAGGTGTTTCATCATTACCGTGCCTGGATTACCAACGCTCCCGATGAACTCACTTCGTCGGTGTTGGTGATGAATTACCCACCCTTTCCTGAACTGCCGGACTTCTTGCGTGGCCAATCGTTCGCCATTGTGCGCGGCTGTTTCGCCGGTGACATTGCCGCAGGGGAGGCGCTGCTGCGCCACTGGCGCGACTGGCAGCCGCCGGTTCTGGACGATTTCAAAACTATCCCGTTCAGCCAGGCGGCCATCATCAGCAATGATCCGGTAGACCCCATGCCTGGTTTCAACTCCGGCGCCTGGCTGCGCGAACTGAGTGACGCGGCCATTGAGTCCATCATTGCCTATGGCCTGGGCACAGATGGCCCCAGCCCGCTCATTTTTGCGGAGGTGCGCCATGCCGGAGGGGCAATCCGGCGGGTGGACCCGGCCACGGCCGTCTACGGCAACCGTGACGCGGAACTGGTGCTTTCGTTGGTGGCGGTAGCACCCACGCCTGAAGCACACCACCATCTGGTAGCTTACACCGGGCAGTTGAAAGAGGCGTTACGGCCGTCACTCACCGGCGGCGTCTACATGAACTTCCTGGAAGGTGTGGAATCCCAGCAGCGCATTCGTGATGGCCTGGTTCCTGGTGGTTATAACCAGCTTTCTCGCCTGAAATCCCAGACGGATCCTGAAAACCTCTTCCGCTACAGTTTCAACGTCTCCGGTTAGTCAATTCCTCCGTAGGGTGATAGTGGCCTGGCTGTTCAGGTTGGGCCACTATCGCCTTTATTGGTTTCGCCGGATTACTCTGGTAAATGGTTCCCCATGTCTCAGGGTTTTACACCGTTGCGGCTAAAGTCTCCACTCCGTTCGATCATTTCCTCCCCCTTTTTCTTGACAAAGTCTATGAAAGGCATTATTATTTTAGACTGCATGGTCTAACTACATGGTTTAATTTGGGTATGATCAAAACGCAGAATTGAGGTGAAAATGCCTAGACCACGATTCGACAAATTGCCCCCGGAGAAACGGGAACGCATTCTGGAAGCGGCGGCGCGAGAGTTTGCTACTTGTGGGTATGCCCAGGCATCGCTGAACCACATTTTGGAGACGGCGGGCATCAGCAAAGGAGCGGCCTATTACTATTTTGATGATAAGGCGGATGTGTATCTGACGGCCGTGCGCCATTACGGTCACACGGTCTTAGCCGCTATTGATCTGGATGTGTCTACGCTGACGGCGGCCAATTTCTGGACGGCCGTGGCCGACCTTTACCATCAGCAGTTTGCCGCTTTTGCCGACCGCCCCTGGGTATTGGGGCTGCTCAAGACGAGTGGTCCCAATGCTGATGCGTTGGCTGCCGATGAACAATTGGCGGCGTTGATGCAGGAAGTGGGGCAGATGATGGCGGCGCTGTTGCAGCAGGGACAGGCGTTGGGCGTGGTACGCGCCGATCTGCCGGATGAATTACTGGCGGCGGTGGTCACCGCCGTAGATGATGCCCATGACCGCTGGCTTTTTGGTCGGGCGACGGCGCTGACGGCGGCAGAACTGCAATCGGCGGCGGCCCAGATCAGCGACCTGCTGCGTCGTTTGTTAACGCCATAGGATAGTGTTCCGGTGTTCAGGCGATCACCGGGACACCTGAGTACAAAAAGATGATTACTGTAGAAAATCTCACCTATACCTATCCGGGCACGGCCGTGCCTGCGGTGCAACATTTGTCGTTTGCAGTGGAGCCGGGCGAAATCCTGGGCTTTTTGGGGCCAAGCGGCGCGGGTAAGTCTACCACGCAAAAGGTACTAAGTCATCATTCAAAAATAAGTTAGCACTTTTATAACTGAATATCATTCCGAATAAGACCGGGGC
>JACSRF010000319.1 GCA_014879875.1 Anaerolinea sp. | reverse complement strand
TCGTCATCGGGGCAAAAGGTTCATTCTGTCAAACAAAATGAGCAAGTTGTTTAATTCTCGTTCCTTAACGCCTATAAGGGTTAACCATGAGTGACGATAGCTATCAACAGCTTGCACGCCATTTAGACAATTTACCGGCCGGGTATCCGGCTACAGAGTCCGGAGTGGAACTGCGTATTTTGCGCCGCCTGTTTACCCCGGAGGAAGCGGCGCTGACCCTGCATCTGACCATTTTGCCGGAGGAGGCGCGGGTGGTGGCGCGCCGCGCCGGGCTGCCGACGGCGGAGACGGCGCAGCGCTTGCAGGCAATGGAGCAGAAGGGGCTGATCTACGGCGTGCATTCACACGACGCGCCGCCCCAATATATGGCTGCGCCGTTTGTGGTGGGCATTTGGGAGTTTCAGGTGAACCGGCTGACGCCGGAGTTGATTCGTGATTTTGAGGAGTACGCCCCGCATTTGTTGACCATTTGGGAAAAGACGCCGCAGCTGCGCACCATTCCGGTGGGGGAAAGTATCCCGACGCAAACGGAGGTGTTGGTTTACGAGCAGGCGGAGGCAATGGTGCGGGCGCAGCGGCGGATTGTGGTGGCGCCGTGCATTTGTCGCCAGGAGCGGCAGATGGTGGGGGAGGGGTGTGGCAAGCCGCTGGAGACGTGCCTTTCATTTGGCGCGGCGGCGGATTTTTACCAGCGTAATGGCCTGGGACGGCCGATTGACCAGGAAGAGGCGTTGGCGATTTTGCGGACGGCGAATGCGGCGGGATTGGTGTTGCAGCCGGGCAATGCGCAGCGAGCGTCGTTTATTTGCTGCTGTTGTGGGGATTGCTGTGGGGTTTTGCGGAATTTGCAGCAGCACCCGCACCCGGCGAGTGTGATTGGCTCGGCGTTTTATGCGGTTGTGGCTGCGGAACAATGCACCACGTGCGGGTTGTGTGAGGTGCGCTGCCAGATGGGGGCGTTGGACTTAAACAACTTTGTGCCCCAGGTGAGTTTGGAGCGCTGTATTGGCTGTGGGCTGTGTGTGTCTACCTGCCCCAGTGGGGCGTTGTCTTTACTGCGCAAGGGGGAGGGGGAACGGCCGTCTGTCCCCAAAAATATGACGCTGACCCATTGGCAGTTGGGCCGGGCGCGGGGCAAGCTGCGCGTGGGCGAACTGGTTTTGCTGGCAGCGCGCTCACAGGTGGACCGGTTGTTGGCGCGGGGGTAAACGGCCGTCAGGCAGGGAAGTGCTGCGGTGGGTGGCGCCGCGCGCCGCAATAGTCGCAGACCAGGCCACGCGCGTCCGCGCCGCAGTGGTGGCAGGTGGATGGGAGCATAGGATTCTCCTTAATAATAGAGCTTCGGTCAAACCCTTATAGGGTTCCGGTCAAACCCTTATAGGATTTCAGTCAAACCCTTATAGGATTTCAGTCAAACCCTTATAGGGTTCCGGCCAAACCCTTATAGGATTTCGGCCAAACCCTTATAGGGTTCCGGCCAAACCCTTATAGGAGATGCCTGCATCCCGGCGCGCATCGCGCTTTCAACAGCGCTATCTACTTTGCCGGCGCCTGGGAAGAACCATTCATCAGGTTCATAGAAGGTGAGGGTGTGGCGATAGTTGCGAGGTCCCAGATGATTTCTTGGCGGATTGCGTTGGGGATTGTTTTTGGGGCATGTTGGTTTCTCTCGATTCAAACCAAAATTTTGCGCCAAATGTTCAACCGGCGTGTCTTTCCTTTCTCCATATCTACTTTTTCATAACCGATATGCTCATAAAAGGTATTAGATTCCAGATCTTCAGGGCATTTTAGCAGCACCCACGATTTTCCCAATTTCCTTGCTTCTTGCTCCAAATTTGTCATCAATCGCCTGCCAGTACCATGTCCACGGTGTTGAGGATGTACAACGACATTGTATAGAGTTGTTTGTTGGTCACGGCGATGGCGGTACTCTACAAAACCCACGATACCAACCCCATTTTCCGCAACCAGCAACTCATGACGCTCAATAGCCTCTAGCAGAGCCGGCCGACGTAGAAAGCCTAATTCATGCTTGTGTGAATCAGCTAATTGTTTGATTACATCAATATCTTCCGGCAGGGCCGACCGGATTTCTACATTATTGCCAGATGTCAAAATCATTCTCCTCGTGGGTGGGCAAGCTGCCACCTCCGTGCTGACTGCGGCGCGGCCGAATGCGGAGCATGTATACCGCCTCTAGTTCATCATCCACCAGGACAGCTTCGCCCGTTCTTTTTAGATTCTTGATAAAGGTACGTAACTCGCTGCCCATATAATCCTGGCTTAACCCGTTTAATGCTGCAACGTCATTACGGGAAGTCAGTTTGTGGCTCAGAATCATATCACATTGTGACAAAACTTCAGGATCAATGGCGGATGGTTGTTGGCTGGCAACGGCTAATGAGAGACCAGGTTGGCGACCTTCTTTTGCCCAGCGGATGAGTTGGCCTTTGGATAAGGTGTTGCTCCCGGCCGGAACAAATTGATGCGCTTCGTCTAGCAACATCCAAACGCGGGGCATGGGTGTTGCCAAACCAAATTCTTCGCGTAAGCGGGCATCGGAACGAGCGCGGAAAAGATTGCGGGCAATGACGGAGACGGCCAGATTACGCCGACCACGTGGCCCTGGTTCCAAACGACTCAAATCAAGCACATTGACTACGCCAGGTTGAAATAGCTCATGAATAGGGGTGTAACTGTTTTCAGCGAAAAGTTGCCAGCTTTGCGCTGCCTCCAGTCGGTTTAGTAGCGCTTCCTTGCTGGTGTCAGATGCTTTGCCATCCCGCTCTATTGTCCTGATGATGTCCTGAATGGCAAATGCTTCCCCCTTTTTGTGTAATTGTTGCACGGCGCGGAACAGAACAATGCCCATTGGTTTGTTGATGTCGGCGTCAAAGAGATCGCACCAGCCATCCGGGGTTAAGTCAGAAGCGTTCAGGCGGAGGGGCACGATTTCTACACGTCGTTCCTGCAAAATGCGCAGCACGTCCTCATCATACAGGGCGTGTGGTTCGCCGGGGATTAACAAACGCACCTGGTAGCTTTTTGTAGAGAGTCCCCAACGAAATAGCTCATCTTGCTGCGCCGTGTTAGGCTGGACCATCGTATGATAGACGCCCATCGGGTCAACGATGATGGGGATGATGTTGCGTTCACCGGCTGTTAGAAGCTCTTCCACCAAAACGCCAACGGTGTAGGATTTGCCGCTGCCCCGTTTGCCACAAACCAAAACAGCCCGCGCTCCTTCGGCCGTTAAATATACCGGTTGATCAGATTGTGTGTCTTTGCCGAGAAGTAGTTTCATACGTTTACCTCCACGTGGACGAAGGGGACAATGCTTTCCCAGTAGGAAAGACCGCCATGCGTCCCGCTGTCATTGGCCGGTATTTGTCGGCCGATAAAGGGGTAGTGGTACAGATAACATGCCCCATTGCCGGTGGGTATGAGTGTGGCGCATGATGGGTCGAACGGCCGTTCCCACGTATACCGCGCATGAGCTGAATTTTCATCAGGCAGGCGAACAAAGGCATGTTGATATTTCCAGAGAATGCCATGATCAGAAACAAGATAGATGGCCGCACGACGGCCGTTTTCCGCCACCAACTCGACCAATTGCTGAAAATCTTCCCAAATGGCCTTAACTGTTGCTTCCACCTCTGGCGCTGTCACCTCTCTTCGTCGGTGCGCCAAGCCATCTGTACCTTCGCGTACTATCTGGATGTACAAACCTTGTAAGTTGATGTCACGCAGAAGGGTCAATGCCGTATTTATACCGCTTACCCGCTGTAATGGCATTCCAGAGAACAGGAATTCAGACACGTCATTTTTCTCCCGTTCCCAATAGGAGTAGCCGCGTGAGCGGGGCAGCCCAACCTGCGCCAACTGCCGCGCAATAGGCAGTTGGCCCACAATGCCTGGAAAACCCACATCCCGCACAATTGCTTCCTGGTTTGTTTGCGCAAAAGTGATTGAGGGGCCAGCTATCAGGCAGGGCGTAACGGGATGCGACCAATGACGGGTATCGTCATAGCACAACCCGTCTACCAACAGCAAAATCACCGTTTCATACCCTTGCCGCTGCGTGTCGCTAACAATGCACTTGCCGATCTCTTTGTGCGTTAAAATAGGTTGTCTGGCATTCATGCGCAAAGGCAACATGCGATTGATCAGGTCGGCTGGTGGGCAATCCGGCAAATGATGGCTTAGAAACCGATCCGCAAAGGCTGGATTGTATTCGGTGATGAGGATCGGCTTTTCTTCGTGTCGCTCACGGCCGTCTAGCTGTTCCGCCACCTGTTTTGCCGAATGGGCAATTACCACGTCAGGGGGGAAGCAGAGTGACCAGAGGGGGTGAAATTGACCCATCACTGGCGCGATGTTTAACTGCTTGAGCAAGAGTTCAATCATAACGCACCGGGCTGATCTGGATGTTTATGCGTCGTTTAGCGTTAAGACCTTGCAGTGCCTTCCACAAAGCATCTTCGCTCAAGCGGGTCGTCAATTGGCGTAACATAGCGAAATCTTTTGATTCATCTTGCAACGCCTGATAGACAGACGTTTCTTCAGGGGTGAGTTCCAGACTGGTCAACTTGGTGCTGAGTTGTTTGGTTTGCTGGTTTACCTGCTTAAGTGCAGCGAAGACTTGGCTGAGGGTTTGCAGAAGGGTTAGGAAACGACCGTTGCCATCTTCCGCAAACTCGTTAATCACGGCCGTGTCGCCTACCTGCTGCATCGCTTCGTTCAACTGCGTTCTTATCTCTTGTAACTGACTGGCTAAAGTTGTACCCTGTTCCCGTAATTCTCCTTGATCCAGCGTGGGCAACGTGGCAAACAATGGCGATTGCAAAGTGCCCGCAATCGTTTTTTGCTCATTTTCCAAACCTTGTTGCAACTGTTGTCCATACTTGTTGACCGCTTGTTGCACATCATTCCGTAGCTGGTCATAGCTAAATTGGGGCGCAACCGGGTTGTATTGATGTGGCATCCATAACTGGGCTGGAGGAAAGTTCAGACGGGAAACCAGCGCCTGACGGTAACGCTCTTGCAGCGTAGTGAACCGGTTCGTAGCTTCCGCTCTGATTTGACGCGCCGTTTCTGCCTGTTCGTTCAGGCGCACGCTGTACGTGGGAGCATCTGGTAACGCATCCAATTTACCCGCGCTCAAATGACCACGAATATCACGGGATAGCTGAGCAAACGCTTGATTCTGCTCTAACACGAGATCGCCTAGCTGTTGCAACTCTTCGCGCAGTGTCGAACCGTCTGTCACCAATTTAACCCAATCTGCATACTGTTTGTATGCTGTTTGGAATTGGTTATGGCTTTGCTTTAATTGTGTCAGTTTGGGATCGTAAGCGTGAACCTCTCCGGCCAGGTTAACCAGCGTTTTCAATTCCAACGCTTCCTTTTTCAAGGTAGCTTGCGTCGCCTGAATCTGTTGCTGTAACTGGGCTATATCGCTTTCCAGTTTGGTGTATTGGCGAAACAGCCGAGAACGTAAATCATCTACCTGTACCACATACTCCACATTGCCCTGCAATGACTTTTCTAGATTAGCTTTCAGGCGTGGTTCTGGCGCGGGTATTTGGCGGGCAATGTTGACTGCATCTTTAAGCAAGGTTTTATGCTTTTCGTCGGCTAGCAGGCTCAATTGTTGGCGTTCGTGTTGAACCCGTTTGCGGCTGTTAAGCAGAAGGAGTTCGTTGGGCTTTTGCCGTAACTCGGCCGTTGTTTTTTGTGCTCTTTCTGCCGCTTCGGCTGAATTCGCCAACAATTGATCTTGTGGAAATGCGCTGCGTAACGTTTTTAACTCTGCCAACAATTCGTTAATTTCTGTTTCCAGTTCGTCTACCGATGGCGCTTGGGTCACTGCTTCGCGGACATAACCGCGTCGTGCATCCTGTTCAACCAGTCCCCGCGCCACCATCAACTCCAAAATCGCGTCTGTTTCCTTGTCCAAATACCCTTGATCACGGGCGCGATCATAAATTACATGGTTGGGCAAGCGGCGCAGTTCGTAAGTTTTACCGGCCGCTTGTGCCGTCTCTTTGTGGGGGCTTTCTTGCAGCCAGTGACGGATCATTACTTCCAGTGGGTGCAAGGTGAAGCGTACTGCGCCAGCCCCTTTGCCGGGCAGCTTGCTCACGTCGGCGATCAACTGGGGGAAGCTGCGGGCAAAGCTGTCTAAACCGGTGTTACTGAGGGTAAATAGGGTGGCAATTTTCTCTTTCGTTCCTTCAACCGTGACTTGTCCTTGTCGTTCGTAATTGGTTTCCAGGTGCGCCAAAGCATTGCGATATTTTTGCAGGGAACTTGTCCAATTGCCGACAACAATAATCGGTTGATACTCTGGATAGATGGTATTTAGCAAGCGTTGTAACCCAATCTCAATGACGCGCTCCTGAGCGGATTCAACAGGTGTTCCAACAGTTTCGTTGAGCAATTCGCGGAAAGCGTGTTCCATCAGGTCCGTTTGAAAGTTGTATTTGATGAACTGGTCATCCGCTTTAGGGATGGCGTTGCGTCCTCGTTCTTCATCAAGAGTTTGAGACAGGGTTAACAGGAGCAGAGGTGTTAATTTGAAGGGCGAAATGTAGGCGCTAATCTGCTCTTCCAAGTTTGGTGGGGGGTCCGTGGCTCGTCGCATCAGGTTGAGGGTCAGGCGCAGACAACGGCCGTCGTAATCAATTTCCATTGGGTCAGCGTGATAACGCCGCTCACTTTCCTTACGTTCCAGGTAACGGCGCAAGCGAATTTCTATCAGAACTTCCCCCTCAACATGCGCATCTTTAATCCCTTCATCTTCCCATAAGATTCTCACGTGAATGGTGCGTTCTGGGAATTTACGGCTGGTGCTGGTGAAGCTACCTGTAAAAAGCAATCCGCTATTTTGAGTCAGACGACCAACGATTTCTTTGGCGACGGTCCATTGGTTAGCCGGAAACACTTTGGTCTTCAGCAAACTGATAAACCCTTTCAACACGCGTTCGTTGGTAGTAGCGGCCGTTTCAAAGTAGGTCCGGCCAAATTCACGCAACATCATGCTCAACCAATCTGTTTTAATTGGCGCTTCTTGTAAATCTCGCAGAGTAAAACCTTTGTTGCGCACATCACCAACTGCAATAATCAAATCACCCAGACCGCCACTTTGCGCTAGTTCGTCAAACACAGTAGCTAAATTGTGCGCTTCCTGCAGGCCCATCGTGACGCCTTCATTGGGAAATGCGGCCGCCCACTTCACGGCACGTTCTCGTTCTGACTGCCCTTTTACTAGACTATGCGCCATCACGCGAGAAGTCACCTGAGCAATGCGCTTGGAACTGTCGTATTGAATGTTGCCTTGCAATAGATCGTTGACCAATGTTTCTGGCGTATAAGGAGAGTCGGCCGGATAACCCAGTTCGAGATAACGGCGCGTGGCGCGGCGCAGGGTGTTGACAACCGTGCGTGGTCCATCAGACAGATCGCTGCGCGCACCAATTTGGCCTAATGCGGTCAGGCAGTCGGCGCTAATGACACGCGCCTGATGCTCCTGAAAGTTGAACTCTTTCGCTAAACGCTCCCATAAGCGTTGTGGGAATTCTTGATTGTAGACGGTGCGCAAATCGAGGCTGACTTGCAAAACGCGGTGAATCAAATCGCCTCGGCTGCTACGCAAAAGCTCCAATTCTTTTGGGGGGATAACCACTATTAAGCCAAACTTGAGGTGGTTTCGTCGGGTTAAAATAGCGCCAACCACATCGAAGAATGGACTGATGGGGTCTTTGATACCCGCCTTAACTTCTGGATCAATGTATTGTTGGAGTTCATCGGCAATGATCAGCAAGCCCTCGTAACCTGCTTTTTCTGCTAACCGCGTCATTTCTTCAAAGAAGCGAATGTAATCGGCCGCGGTTAGCTCTAAAATTTCCGGTTTTTCCCGCGCCATGCGCTGCGCATCGGATAGGGTCATGTTGTATTGGCGGATAAGGGATTCCGCGCCGCGATTGATTAGGGAATCGTACAGATTTTCGGCTTCTGATACGGCGCTTGATTGCGGCCGAGTTCGTTGAATTTCATACTTTGCCCAACCGTAGGTAGCACGGATGAAGTCGGTAAGCTTGTTTAATTGGAACGGAGGTACGGCCAGGATATTTTCCTCGCGGGCGCGCTGCCACAAGTAAAGAGCAGTACTGGTTTTACCGTGCCCGTATTCAGCTGTGATGTAACCGCGAATTGCGCCAGCTTGCTTCACTTCGCGCATGACGCGCCGCTCAAACTCCATCACGCTTTGCCCATTTTCGTTACCGGATGCCTGGCGGCTGAGGGGAATGTAGGTGCGGACATGCCCTTGATAAACGCGGTCTACAATTTCCGGCCGATTTAATAAATCTTCGGCGCGTTGGGTGGCAACGATTTCTTCCTTGTCGAGAATGGCTTGTAATCCTTCGAGGTTCATGGGTAACAACTCCTGCTTTGGCTACGATAAGGTGGAGTGGATAACTTGCCACAGATTCCCCTCCGCGAGAGGAGTCAGGGCATAATGTTCCAGCAAACTAAGGTTGTGATAAGTGACGATAATATCTTGCGACGTGGGCAGTGGCAGATGAATGAGGGGTAGACCGAGTTGGTTGGGTTGGCGGGTGATGAGGAGGGCAGAACGGCCGTTTCTCATTTGCAACTCTGCCAACAACCGGCGTAATTCTCCTGTTTCGCTCACGCCATTATCCACAATCATTAAACGGGGCGGCTCGTTGACAAAATCAGACTGAAACAGGGCATTCGGGCTGGCAAAAAAAGCAGCATTTTGCTCATTCGCCAAAGCCCAAGCCAGAAAAGTTTTGCCAGAACCAGACACGCCGTACAAATTGATGCGTTCTGGGAAACGCACTTGCTGGCGAATATGATGCCAGGCTACTTGCTGGTTGTCTGTCAACCACTCCGCACGGGCTTCTACTTTCAGGCGGTTCAGTAAGGTTAATAACTGGCTCATGTTGTTGATAAAATAAGTAACAAGTTCTATAATGATAAACAAAGCGGTATTGTAAGTCCTGGATTAGCTGGGCGTTCGGAGAACGCCCCACTCCGCCTACGAGCGGTGGTTATCGGCTACCAGGCAGAGCCGCTCTTTTTATTTTCTATTAACTCCTCCGCAACAATAATCCTCTCTATTAATTCCGCAGCCCATGATTCGCCAAGCTCGTACTTTTTGCGCAAAGCCCAGGCGACAAAATCTACCGCCTGCAAGCCAAAATGCGCGGCTGAGTCCACTTGTTCAATGATCAGTATCTGCTCTGGTATGTGTTTAACCTCTTGACGAATGGTACGTTCCAATTGTACTGCCTGATGACGATTTGTATAACGTCGGTCAAGATACACATGTAAACGCGGGTACCTGACTAAACAATGCGAAATAACTCGAGCGACTGCGGTTTGATAAAGAATTTCTCCTGAGTCTTTTGGTATATTCTGTTGATCAACAATGACCACGTAAATCTCAAGTTCTTGTTGGCCTAACCAACGAAGAAATCGTTTAATGACCACAGGCTGGCTCTGTGCTGCTTTTATCTCTTTGTCGCGGAGTTTAACGCCCAAAGATCGCCGCATTCGTTTTAATTGGGATTGAATAATTCGTGGCGAATCAGTTGTTAACGCAGCAACGACAAAATATTTTTCGCTACTTCCTGGCGCAGGTGAGCCGGATTCGTCTATGTAGACAACTTTCATCGTAACAAATCGCTCATTTCCGGCCATTTGAGGAAGCGGAGGAAACGGCCGTATACTCCAGCGCTTGTCCCCGCCACCATCACATCTGGATAGAGTGGCAGAGTCCAGTCCAGCAGCCGGTCCAATGCCGATGGGTCAAGTAAACAAACCTTGCACATCATTTCCCGCCGCTCTGGTGTAAGCAGAAAGTCTATGCCTAGTTCTCCCTCTGTTTGCTGTGCTACCCAACCTGCTGCCAACAATGCCAATTCAGGTGGGCAGAAATAACGACAAGCAAACATCTCGTTTTCTATTACAGGAGGCACTACGCCAGCCAGCCAGTTATGGACGCCCTTTAAACTGCGCCAACTTAAAGATACCACTGCTTTACGAGTTTCCTCTACGTCAAAATGAGCTTCAGCCTCAATTTTATTAATGAGTGTTGAAACAATGGGTTCTAAACTATCTACATTAATTTGAATGTTCTTTAGCGACCAAATATGATCAACAAAGGCCCGGTAAGTCCAAGTAAAACCATTTTCTGAACTTTTTTCAGGTTGCCAAAGCGCGTAATGACAAAAATGTAACAAGTCACCCCACAAATCCGGTTTTGTATCACTAAGGGCAAAAACTGTTTTACCTAAAGCTGTAAGCTTATTGCCTGTCATTAAACCGATCTGGCGTAATCTGGTAATCTGTCGCTCGGGTTGAGGAACATGTTCATATGTTTCTTCCCGCGCAACAGCGAATAAGACTTCTTTAGCCCTGTCAAATGTAACTTCGTGTCGAACATGAAAACTAAGAGTCATGCAAATGCTCCCGCGTTCATTTTGGCATAGTAAGGTGAGTAAATATCCAATATTTTTTCCACGTCAATTGAACGCGGACCACTCAATTGATCTATTGTATCCATAACCACTATCAGATTATGCATAAATCGATAATCGCGACTTTGCGCCAACTTTTCAAAAGATTGACAAAAGAAACAGTCGTGATTGGTTAATCTTTTTAATTCAAGAAAGGCTTGTTTGGTAAGACCTCGTGCAGTTCTATCCCGATAAGTAATATTATATGCTCTAACAAACGGCATGTAGATTTTGCCAAAGCCAGCGGTTTTCATCCAACCTACCGAATCAAAGCTCCTAACCCCAGCTTCATGAAGCAGAAAGATGACAGGAGGTGTTCCAACTCCGAAAGCATGCAAACCAATATTTTGAACATCAAGTATCTTGGTTAAATGTGATAGAGAAGACAAAGCATCGGGCGACAAGGTATTGACGCTACTGTTTTTACCATTCGTTGGGAATGAACCAAATCCAATACGCTGTAAACCTTCTATCTTTAAGTAATTTTCAAGACAAAATTCGATTTGCTCAATGGAATGGCCCTGAATGACCGGCAAAGCACGTAATTTGAGATGTTCGGGCATTTCTGTGTAAAACAGGTTGCTCATATTGGCTGTTGTTTGCACTTTATACCAAACATCTTCTGGTGAATCCGAGGATAATGGTACATAATCCGGCAACACATACCAGTCGGCCCAACCATTCTCTCGGTAATAGCTTAAGAGCGACCAATACATTTCTTCGTAACTAATGCGACCTTTCTGAACTGAGTAGGCACCACTGTCAAAATAAATCTGTTCTACTTCATTGTTCTCTCGAAGCTCTCGAAACGCAGCTAATGTTTTTGGATCTGTGAAGAGTGGCGATACTAAAACATTTTTTAACGGATTGCGAGGATCGCCACCCATTTTCCATAAACGCCTTATTTTATGGACATAACTAACATCTAATGTAATCGAAGCGATGAACTCCATGTATGCCTACCAAGTAATAAAATTAGCGAAATTATCTTCAAAATTAGGACCGTTAAATCCATCATCAACGGCCGTTTCCATCACCACCTCCCGCTTCCACCGATTGGCGCATTCCTCACCCAACGACGTCAGCCGGTATTCCCCATACTTCAACTTTTGCGCCGCGCCCAAACTTGCCAAAAGGCGCAACCGCTGCAACACATCATCCAGACCATAGGGGTGCATATCGGCAAACAGCTCTCCTAAATCAGTGGGGCGTGCTGGTTGGCGCTGTTGCAACAACCACCAAAACTCCGGCATAGCGACCAGTCGCTCTGTTAGTGACTTCAAGCAATGATACCGTAATTCCTGAATACTGGTAGCCGGGAGAGTACATTGTAAAACAGGGTTTTCTCCACCAAAATAAAAGACATAAGGAATGAGATCTACCAGATAATAAGCCGATAAAAGAGTTTGCAAGAACCAGTTTTGCGGCTCGGCTTCTGCTTTTGCCCAGTTCAGCATATGGTGTAGGAATTGGACGGCCGTCAATTCCCCCGTCAACGTCTGCTGCCCTACCAATACCGACTCAAAAAATGCGTCCTCATAATCCGGGGGATCGGGCAGAGGCATGGGGCAGCAAGGTAAAACAGGCTTTTTCTCCTTGGTTCTCGCTTGTTCCCAAGCAGTCAGGCTAAAAATGCCCTGTCCCAGTAAAATAAAGGTTCCTTCATCTCGAATCAACAAATTATAAACGTGAGCGTCCTCTAGCTCTTTACCCTCTACCAGTCCATTTAATTGCTCGGTAATATCGCTTATATGCGCCGGTGTAGCCAATTGTTCCAGCGCCATAATCAACTGTTGTCGGCGTTGTCCATCTTGAACACCCGTTCTCCTTTCATGCCAACTGCTGCGCGGTAGTTGAGATAACAAAATATCTAACCGCCCTTGCCTAGAATCCCCCTGCCCATCAGCTACAACAAGAACGGGTAGTACAATTGGCGGTTTTTGCCAAGACAAAGGCGTTTTGTCCTCATAAATCAGATCAACCTTGTCTGGTAGCAAGCCAAGAGCCAAACGATTTTCTAACTTCCTCAGCGCCTTTGCCTCAATTTGCCTTATTCGTTCACGGGTAAGGCCATGATAAATCCCTATTTCTTCCAATGTTTGCTCTTGTCCGTCTCGCCAACCACAACGCAGTTCCAATATTTCTTGTTCTTTTTGGCTCAGAAAAGAGAAAACCTGTTCCTCAATCACGCTGCGGACAAATCCGAGGTCAACTTCGTCTAGCAGCGAGCTTCCATTTGGTAGAAGTTCAACGGCCGATTCCACGTCATCAAAATCCCTGTCAAGCGTATTGCCAACGCGAATTTCCGAAAAAGACGCCACACGCACAGAATACGAATGCAGTCTACGCGCTTCCTCAACGGCTTTTTCGTATTGAGCCATCATTTTTACTGGCAAAGACGTTCCCCACCGGAGGCCCTTTTCTTGAATTTGATCATAGAGACCTTGTTCTAACAAACCTGCTTGAAACAATATATCTGGGTTTATTACAGGATTGTGACAACCATTGTCAAATTGATGAAAAGCAACTTCCCACTTGCGTAATTTTTCTTGGACATGAACAGGCAAACGAATAGTACGGCCCTGATCAGCAATCTCACGACCAACCGCTTGCCATATCCAACTTGTGGCATAAGTCCCAAACCGCGCCTGCACGCGGTAATCAAACTTGCTCGCTGCCCGTAATAAACCTACAAAACCAGCTTGGACTAAATCAGCATAATCTACGCCCTGTCCTACATGTCCCTGTGCAATACGCATAGCGTACCGCAAATAGCCAGTAGCGAGGATCTGTTGTGTCTGTTTTACTCGATTGTTGACCCGCTGTTGCAAATTATCCAATGTCGCGGGGAAATAAATCACTATCTCTTCCGCTTTTGGCAAACGTTGATAATTATTGGCAAGCGTGACTAATTGTGTCAGCGTTTCCCCTGGCAGGACAGCCAATATTTCTACTGTCTGATAGACTAACTCCAAAAACTTTTCTGCCCCACCCTTCTCCGATATTGCTTGCACTCGACGTATAAACCGTCGTAGTCGGGAGCGATGCAAAGCATAAACATCTTTGCGTGCTGTCAGCAATTCAGATATCCATAGTTCCAGTTTTGGAATCTGTAGTTCTTGAGCTACGCATTGTTGTTCCAGCGACTCCCACGCTGTAAGTAACGCCTGATAAAGAGAAAAGGTATATTGGGTTGTGTCAGGTTGTGATTCCCAATCTTGAATAAGTCTAGCCAAACGCACAGTCGCTTGTAGCTGCACACCCAACCATAATTCTTGGTGTGGGTTGGTGATAATGGGCAGGCGAGCTATATCATCAACTAGAAATTGGAGAATGTCCGGAGCCTCGTACTGGTCTGAGGCATCTTTATCATCGAGCTGCCATAAACATCGAGAATATTTTGCAGTAGACAAAGGTTTTAAGGGTGATGGCTTACGAACTGCTGGAATAGGTCTAGTCGAATTTAATATCGTACTATGATGACCTTCATTTTGGGGAGCCTCTTGTGGTACTTGTGGTTTCAGATTGATCTGTTTTGTAGAAACAGGCTTTTCTGCCGTATTGTCTGGCTCATGTAAAACGGGCTGTGTCTGAGGGAGAAGAACGGCTTCTAATTTATGCAGCAGTAATTGTGCTCTATGATGATCAGGCGCATATCTAAGCACGTGCTGCAAGCAATCTATTTTTTGCTCTCGCTTATCCACAACAAAACTGAGAACATACCAGGCTTGCGCGTGACGGGGATCATTCTTGATGATCTCCGCCAATAATCGGCGTGCCTCCAATTTTCTACCAGCTTTTGTAGCCTGAACAGCCTGAGCAAAGTTCTTTTCCATTAGGTTGTCAACAGCCAACTTTGGAATACTCAATATAAAAGCCCACGCCCCGGCCGTACTTTACCGAAACCGCAAGCGCATGCACATAAAATTCACCGGCCATATCGGCCGAAGAAGTGTCTATCACCGGTGACAGGGATAAATCTTGCAGTGACATGATTGCCCACAATATGTTGGTTGCGAAAGCGACAATGCCCCCGTAACCCTGTACTGACATAGCAAGATTCAGGATACCCAACTTACCGCTTACCGGCAAGTGTTAAATAGACTGTTTATGCCTGAGAAAAATCATGAGACAATGGTACTATGCGCGCGCTTGGTGGTTTGTCTAAACAATGAAAATTACGAGGCGTCTTTGGAAGTTGGCAAGCTGTATCGTCTTGTGCCGGATGATGAAACGGCCGTACACCCATTCACGCCTCATAGATGAAAGCGGCGCAGTGCGGCCGACCGCTTTCTGGCGTTTGACCTGTCGTCACAACAGGAACCCGCTTTGTGCGCCGCCCGCCTTCAACGCGCCACATAACGGCCGTACCACGCCCCCACCACCCCTTCATACCCGGCCCACACCTGCCACACCACGCGCACATACTGTTCCACCAGCGCCGTCCGCGCCGCCGGCGTCGGCTGCGCCACAATGGCGGCAATCGCGATCGTTTGCGTCAGGTCTGGCGGGGTGAGCCATGAATAACGGCCGTCCTTCCCCCCATGCTTTGTGCTCACCGCCTGCTGCCGCACCCACAACGCCCGCTGCGGCGGCAGGCCGCGTACCAACACCCCATACAGCGTCAGCAAATGCACCGCCACCGACTGGATGGCTTGTGGCGACGGTTGGCCTGGATGCTGCGCCGCATACGCATCCACCAACAGCGCGTTAAATTGCCCTGGCGCTAACGGCGGTTCCCCTCCGTTGAGCAGGGCGCTGTACAACCCCCAACACGCCGTCGAAGCCCCAATATACTGGTGCATCGCTCCCGTTTGCGGCGGGAACAGCGCCCCGCAGCCGGGGCATGGTTCTATTTGTGCTGCTGTCATCCTGTCATTTTCCTGCTCACCCATCCAACGAATTCATGGTTCTTCAGGGTTTCGTGGGGTCCGGCCAATCGTAAATCGCCAATCGTTAATCGTAAATCCTATAGTTGTTAGTCGGCGTTGGTCATACACTCACGGAAAAATGGTCGTTGTCCATTGCAGGCCATTCACCGGCGCGTCCAGAATGCGCAAATCCCAATGCAGGTGGGGGCCGCTGGAGAGACCGGTGGAGCCGACGGTGGCGATCATCTGCCCGGCCGTCACCGCCTCGCCCACCAGCACAAACGCTTCGGTCAGGTGGAAATACGCCGTCATCACGCCGCGGCCATGGTCAATGATCACCCCATTGCCGCGCAATCGCAACAAGCCGCTGTAAACGACACGGCCGTTCGCCGCCGCATAAACAGGCGTGCCCGCATCCGCCCCAAAATCAACCCCCGTATGGAAAATGTCCACCGGGCCGCCATTGTAGGAACGGCCGTCCCCATACGGCGCGGTGATAATCGTACTCGTCAACGGGACCTGGAACAACCCCGTCCAATCCTGCTCCTCCCGGTACTGCCGGTAAAAGGTTCCCAGGTAGGCGTCCTCCTGCTGGCGCACGGTCGGGTCGAGCAGCGCGCTCAGTTCTTCGGCAACGGTGACGTACTGCACGCCAAAGCCGGCCGAAAGCACCGGCATCGCTGCGCGCAAAGGCGTCCACGGCCGCTGCCCGGAACCGCTGAGGATGAGCGCATAGTCACCGGGCGACGTGAAAGCGTCTATGCCCACCAACGCCGCGTATCCCTCGCCAACCGGCGCAAAACGCAACGACTGCCCGGCAAATTCTCCGTTGGGCAGCCCATCCAGCAAATTTTCCACGTAAATGGAGACGGTCTGCCCCTGCACAATGGGGGACGGCCGTATCTGCACATCCACCCATTCCCCCGGCAAATGGCGGTACGCGGCGGCGCCGCTGGGGATGCGCAGCCGTTGGCCGGGGTAGAGGTATGCCGGGTAGGGCAGGTCGTTGGCTGCGGCAATCGCCAGCGGCGCAAGGGCATAGCGCGCGCCCAGCTGCAGCAGCGATTCACCTGGGGCGACGATGTGTGGACGGCCGTTCACCGGCTGCGGCTGCGCCGAACCGGTGCGGCTGATCACGGACAATGTTTGCCCGTTTTGCAGGTCATAGTGTGGGGTGATCATGCGGTTGCTGGTCAGCACATCGGCGATTGTCGTGTTAAACGCCGCCGCCACGTCACGCAAGCTGTCGCCGATACCGGCCGTGTAAACGGTCGCCACCGCGTCCCCCTCGCCGCCGGGGATGATCAACGTTTGCCCGACAAACAACAGCGCATCTTCGGCCAGGCGGTTGACGACGAGCAAATCCGCCACCGTCACGCCATACAACTGGGCGATATACGTCAGGTTTTCCCCTTCGGCGACGGTGTGGACAAGTGGGATGGTCGCCGCGGCCGGCGTCGGCGCGGGCGTCTCCTCTTGCGCCAATAACCCTGGCGGCAGCAGCAAACAAAACAGCGCGAAAACAAAAACAGCCAAGCGCATAAAAATACCTGCCTCTCGTAACCGTTCACCCCCGCCGTGGCCGGTCTCTGACCGAGCCACCTGACTGGCACGGTCAGGAGACCGGCCAGAGCAAAGGGGCTGAACGCTTACCCGTGCCTTCTCTGTGCAACTCCGTGTAACTGCTTCCAATCGTCAATCCTCAAACTCAACCACATCTCCCACCTGCACCTGCGCCAACAAGTCTGGGTGGCCTTCAATGACATAGCGCGCCGGGGCTTGCGGCGCATACGAAAGCCGCCACGGTTGCGCCAATGTCTTGTCCACTACCTGCCCGGCGTCGTTGACCCAGATCACGCCCAGGTCAAAAAAGACGAAGAGCATGTGAATGGAGGTGTTGACACGGCCGTCGCGCTTCTCCACCAACACCAGCCCATCGCCAACATCCAGCCGCCGCCGCCAGGTAAACCCACGCAGCTTACTGCCAAACCCATCACACCACTTCGCGCGCGCCAACAAAACACGGCCGTCACCCTTCACCCTCACCTGCTTATACATACCCCTCTTCCTTCTTCCTTCTCCCTTCTTCCTTCTCCCGCAGCGCATCATAAACCGCCTGCGCCTGCGGGAAGTAAAAAGTGTGCGGCGTGCGCCAAAACTCGCGCAGCTGCTGGTTGCCCGTTTGTCGCTGATAGATGTAGGCTTGCAAATACATGTCCAGCTTATCGGCGTCGTGAACCAGGCGGGCGGCGGCCGTTTGCGCCGCGTGCAGCTCCTCCCACAAATCCAGCCACGCCCCGGCAAACGGGGCATCCTGCAAAATTTCATTCATCGCTCCCCGTTCCACCTCCGTTTTGATGCCGGGGGGCAGGTAGCGCCACGCCGGGGTGGGGATGTCCGTCGTCAACCCTTCCGGCAAATCATGCAGCGCGGCCATCGCCAACAGTCGCCCCAGGTCAAGCGGTTCCTCAATGAGCTGCGCCAGCGTCAGCGCCGTAAACACCACGCCATAGCTGTGCGCGGCCACATTTTCCGCATTCGGCACGCCGCGCTGGACCCAGCCGGCGCGCGCCGTGCGCTTCAACTGGTTGCCGTGTTGTAAGAGAGTGAGGAGGGTAGGGAGGTTCATAGGCGGTGAACGGTAATCGGTGAACGGTAATCGGTAAATCGAATACCGAATACCGATTACCGATTACTGAATACCGATTACGGATAACTCGTCGGCTCTGGCGTCGCCGTTGGCAGTTCGATAGTGGGCGAGGGCGTCATGCTGGGTAGGGGGGTGATGGTCGGCAGAATGGTGGCGATGGCCGTCACAGTGGGCGTCGGCGTGGGCGTCTCGGTGGCCGGGACGGTGGCCGTCGCCGTAGGCGTCGGGGTCGGCGTGGGCTGCAACAGCATCAGGTAAACCCGCTTTTCCAACGTCGCCGGGTCATCTTCTGGCGTGTACGGATTATCCGGGCCGAAGATGATGATGCGTAAAGTGACAGCGCCAAAGGTGTTGATGTTGATCGTGTCCCAGGTGGCGAGACGGCCGTTTTCCACCGCGCCCCCCTGCCGTTCCTGCACCATCCCCCAGCCGCCAGGGTCATGGCTAAAGCCATACTCCACCTGGTAGCCGCTGAAATTAGGGCCATTCACCGTGCCCAAAATATCCACAATGCCTGTGATCTCACTGCCATCGGCCGGCTGCGTGATGCTCGCCTGCGGGCGCGGCGTGTCGGCATTGCACGCTTCCGTGGGCGGCAGGCGTAGGGGCAGGCCAATGCTGCGCGCGGCCGCCCACGTCTGCCCGCTGTTGGTCCCTTCGAGCCACTGCCGCGCATTCCCCACCTCACGCGCGCGCACATTGTCGCCGCCGCTCACCAGCAAATTGACAAACGACGCTTCGGCGACCGCTTCCAGGCAAAACTCTGTCGCTTGCAGCCCGGTCCACACATCTACGGCCATTGTTTGCAGGAAATGATTGCCTGCGCCTAACGGCGGTTGGCCGTTGGCAAAAAACTCTACGCGGCGGCTGCCACAAGCGGCGCTGGCCTGCACGCCCGAATCGGCGCAAATTTCCATCTCCACCACACCGGGGGGGCGCGTAAAGTTGACAACCTGCTTATCCGCCAGGTAGCGCGTCATGAAGCTGTTCCAGATGGGGCTGGCAACGCGGTAGCCAGACTGCCCGGCGCCGATGGGGGTGTTGTCGGTGTTGCCAATCCAGACGGCCGTGACCACCTGCGGCGTATAGCCAATCGTCCAGCCATCGCGCACGTCGCTGCTGCTAGAGCCAGACGTACCCGTCTTCGCGGCCACCTGATGCCCGGCGATGACCAGATTGTTGTTGACGCCAAACTCTGGCTGGCGGGCGTTGTTATCGGCGAGAATGTGACTGAGCAGATACGCATGGTCTGGGTTGACGACCTGCGCCGCTTCTGGCGTGGTGGGCGTATGCGCAAACAAACTTTCGCCTCGATTATTTTCAATGCGGGCAATGGCGTAGGGAGCCTGGTAACTGCCCTGGTTGGCAAGAATGGCAAACGCGGCGGCCATTTGCAGCGGTGGAATTTCGCCGCCGCCCAGCCCCAGCGCCAGCCCATAATTGCGCGGCTGCGCCACTTCGGCGCAGCCATCATCTTGCAGCGCCGTCAGGCCAAGCTTCTGCGCGTTGGCGATAAAATTACACACGCCCACAAATTCCATCGCTTTCACGGCCGGGATGTTGTAGGAATTGCCCAGCGCCGTCCGCAGCAGCATGGGGCCATGGAACTCGTCGTCAAAGTTCTTCGGCACGTAGGGTGGGTTGGTACCATCCGGAAACTGCGTTTGCACATCCCAGATCAACGTTGCCGGCGTCCAGCCCCGCTCCATGGCCGTTAAATAGACGAGTGGTTTGATGCTGGAGCCGGGTTGGCGCGCTTGCAGCGCCATATTCACCTGCCCACTGATCAACTCATCATTGAAGTCGGCGCTGCCGACCATCGCCAAAATCTCGCCGGTTTGTGGTTGCAGCACAACCATGGCCGCGTTATTGGCGCCGGCCGCGTTCAAGTTGCCGCGCTGTTCGGTCACCGCTTGTTCGGCCAGGGTTTGCGCGGTCGGGTCAATGGTCGTGAAGATGTTCAGCCCACCACGATAAATGGCCTGCGCGCCCAGAATCGCCTCCGCCTGCTGCAACACAGTGAAGGTGAAGTGGGGGTAGCGGATGGTGACGCGCGGCGGCGTCAGATTATAAATGAAGAGATTCGTTTCATTGAGGGCGGTTTGCGCTTCGTCGAGGGTGGCATATCCATCCTGCACCATCAGCGTCAGCACTTCCCACTGCCGCCCAAGCGCTTTGTCTGGGGCCGTGTACGGGTCCCACCAGGCGGGGGCTTGTGGCAGTCCGGCCAGCAGCGATGCTTCGGTGAGGGTGAGGTCGGCCGCGCTTTTGTTGAAGTAGGTCTGTGCGGCCGCTTCGATGCCATAAGCCAGGTTGCCGTAATAAATTTCGTTCAGGTACAGTTCCAGGATTTCGTTTTTCTCGTAAGTACGGGCGATTTCGGCGGCGAGGATGATTTCACGTACTTTGCGGCGGAAGGTGCGCTCGGTGCGTTCATCTTCGCTGAGCAGCAGGGCGCGTACAAGCTGCTGCGTAATGGTGCTGGCCCCGGAGACGAATTCCCGTTCGCGCGCCGCCTCGAGCACGGCGCGGGTGATGCTGATGGGGTCGAAGCCGGGATTTTCATAGAAGCGGGAGTCTTCGGTGGCAATGAGCGC